>CAZJIS010000042.1:0-16146 GCA_964546125.1 uncultured Clostridium sp. | reverse complement strand
GATGCCAAGTGAACAGAAGATTATCGTAATACCTGACGGGAAAATCTGTGACTATATTGACCAAAAATTTCGTAACGACACGCCGGAGGAATACGTCCGGCAGACCATCGAAAAACGGCTTGTCAATGAACACAGGTATTTGCCGGAACAGATTAAAATCGAATATACCTTGCAGGTTGGCTCAAACAAGCCGCGTGCAGACATTGTGATCTGGGAAAAAGGTGCAGACCAGACACAGGGTACGATCAAGCTGATTATGCTCAAAAAGAAAATCCATGATCTGATTGTGCGTTCTTACGAGCTGCGTGATGAATCCAACGACCTGATCGACCAAGCCACCGCATTGTTAATCGATGAACTGAAGCTGCCTGATATCGACGCTTTTGATGTTGGCCTCTACAAAAAAGCCGCCCCGGTGGATACCTTCAGCGTAAGGCTGAGCAAGATGTCCGGACGCCTTGACGCCTCCTACCATGTGCCGCTTGTTGACGCTATCATTGAACACCTGAAGCGGTATGCCGAGGAAGTGACGACAATCGGTGACCCTTGTATCAGCCGAGAGGTTATCCTGCCGGGTCGCTTCAAGCGCGTATATGTTGACGAGGGGTATGGACGGGTATTCATTGGCGGAAAGCAACTATATGAACTCGATCCTACAAATAAAAAGTATCTCTCAAATGTTCACCATGGCGACAGGATTTCAAGGCAGCTTGAATTGCATGAGAACATGACGCTCATTACTTGCTCCGGCACCATTGGTAAGGTCGCTCTCGTCGGTAAGCACTGGGAGAATTGGACAGCAAATCAGCATATCATCCGTATCCTTCCTGCAAGTGAGGATATCGCCGGCTATCTGAATATCTTTCTTGCATCGGATTACGGGAAAGTGCTTATTACCCGGTTTACATACGGCTCGGTTGTTGACGAAATTGACGACAATCATGTTCGTCAGATAGCGATTCCTTTGCTCAAAAACCACACGGTTCAGAAAAAGATAAATGATCTTGCACTGGAGGCAAATGAGAAGCGATATCAAGCCTATCTTCTGGAGCAGGAAGCATTGCAAATCATGGACAGGGATGTTATCTATGCAAAGAAGTGACTGCGGTTGCTAAGCTGATTCTAACTCCATTTAGTGTTGCAAAAGGCAGTCCAACGGTTTCTATATCCGACCTGATTTTTTTAATCTGTTCTCCAAAGTTCATAAAGCAATCGTCCTCCAACCCGTCAATTTAATTTTAGGCTGACATTGTGTTTTTACAAGCTTGCCGCTCTGGCACCGCTGTTTTTTCGCGCTCGATTTGCTGTCATTTCAAAATTTATCTATCTCTCCGCTCATTTTACTATAGCCGGCACCCCGCCGCAAGCTCTGCGCCGCGCCCCACGGCAATGGCGGCCCTCTTCGCCGCGAAGATAATGAATCGCTGAAAACGCAAAAAGCGATGTGCCCGCACGATTCTTTTTTAGCCTGATCTAAAAGTCTTGCCCCGGCTTTTCGCTTGCGAAGGAGATTGTTTTTTGCTGCGAAAACCAACTATAATGGGTTCATGGATCAAACAAAACAACAGCCCCACCCTTAGAAAGAGGAACCCGATATGCAGGCCCTTGTGCACGATCATTTTCTTTTAAAAAGCGAAACGGCGCGCGCGCTGTACGATGATTACGCGAAAAAAATGCCGGTGATCGATTACCACTGCCATATCAGTCCCAGGGAGCTCTACGAAAACCGGCGCTTTGAGAACCTTGCGGAGCTATGGCTTGGCGGCGACCATTATAAGTGGCGCGTGATGCGCGCCAACGGCGTTGACGAGCGATACATCACCGGCGACGCGTCACCCTACGAAAAGTTTGAGGCTTGGGCGGCGGTCGTCCCCAGGCTCATCGGCAACCCGCTTTACCACTGGACACACCTCGAGCTTGCGCGTTATTTCGGCATTTTTGATTTGCTCTGTTCCAAAACCGCGCCCGCGATCTGGGAAAGGGCCAACGAACAGCTCCAGGCCCTGCCCGCGCGGAATATCCTCGAGCACGCCCGCGTGAAAGCGCTTTGCACCACCGACGACCCCAGCTGCGAGCTCCAATGGCATAAGCTGCTCAAAAAGGACCCGAGTTTTCATACCCTTGTTCTCCCCACGTTCCGCCCCGATCGGGCGATGGATCTAAATCGGCCCGGCTTTGCCGATTATCTTAAAAAGCTCGGCGCGGCGGCGGGGGTAACGATCCGCTCGCTTGACGATGTGAAGGAAGCGCTTGCGCGCCGCGTAGAATTCTTTGCGCAAATGGGCTGTTTGACGGCCGACCACGGGTTTGACGCCATCGTTTGCGAGCATGACCCGGCGCTTGCCAGCGCCGCGTTTTCCCAAGCGTTTTCGGGCATGGGGACCGACGCGCGGGGTCAAGCCGCCTATCGAACGGAGCTTTTGCTCTTCCTTGCGCGGCTTTACAAAAAGCATGGCTTTGTGATGCAGCTCCACTATGGCGTCGCGCGCGATCTCAACCCCGTGCTGTATGGAGCATTTGGCCCCGACGCCGGCTGCGATTGCATTTCGGGCGGCAGCGGCGCAAACTTAGGCAAGCTTCTCGGCGTGCTCGAAAAGGAAGATGCGCTATTAAAGGCCATCGTCTACCCGCTCAACCCCGCGGATAATGTGCAGGCCGCCTCCGTGATCGGCTGTTTTCAGGGCGCCGGCGTGCGCGGCCGCATGCAGCTTGGGAGCGCATGGTGGTTCAACGACACCAAACCGGGCATCGAGGCGCAGCTCACGAGCTTTGCGCAAAGCTCGGTGCTCCCGAACTTCGTGGGCATGCTCACCGATTCAAGGAGTTTGCTTTCCTACGCGCGGCATGAATATTTTCGCCGCATCCTATGCAACCTGCTCGGCGAATGGGTGGAAAACGGCGAGTACCCGCGCGATATGGAAGCTTTGGGCGCGATGGTCGAGGACATTTGTTACAACAACGCCGTGAGCTATTTCGGCTTTGCGCTGTGAACGGGGGGTGAGAGCCGCGGCGCATGCGTTTCATCACCACAGCCCCGGCCGCCATATGAAAGGCGACGGCGGGGCATTGTTCCTTCGGCCTTAACAGGCGGCAATGTCCCTTAGCGCGTTGATCGCCGCGTCGACCTCGCCGCCTGTCGTATACCAGCCAAACGAAAAGCGCACGAGTCCCTGTTGCTCCGTGCCGAGCGCCCGGTGCATACGCGGCGCGCAATGCGCGCCCGCGCGCGCGCAGATGCCGTATCTCTCGGCAAGTTCATCCGCGACCCGGGCGGAATCCTCATCCCAAATGTTCAGGGCGACGATGGGCGCGCGGTCGGCGGAAAAATCGCCGTATATCCGGACGCCGTCTATTTCCTTCACCGCGGCGTAAAACCTTTGCATCAAGTCGATTTCATGCCTGTGGATCGCCTTGGGCGTGACTTCTTCAATATATTCGAGCGCCGCGAGGAGCCCCGCAATGCCGTGCCCGTTGAGCGTGCCCGCCTCGAGCCGCGTCGGGTATGCCTGCGGCTGCTCGGGCAAATACGTTTGCACGCCGGTTCCGCCGACCTTGAAGGGCCGTATTTCAATGCCGGGCCTCACGCAAAGCCCGCCCGTGCCCTGCGGCGCCATCAGCCCCTTGTGCCCGGTGAAGCACACGACGTCGATCCCCATCGCTTCCATATCGATGGGGATGGAGCCGGCGGTCTGCGACGCATCGACGATGTACAAAAGCCCGTGCTCTTTTGTGAAAGCGCCGATGCGCGCGATGTCGAGGAGGTTGCCCGTCACATTCGACGCATGGGTCGAGACGACGGCCTTGGTGTTAGGGCGAATCAGGCGCGAAAGATCATCCATGTCGATGTTGCCCATCGGATCGGCCGGCATGAAATCGAGGCGCGCCCCATGTTCTTTTTCAAGGCGGTACAGCGGGCGCAAAACCGAATTGTGCTCAAGATCGGTCGAAATGATATGTGCGCCCGGATCGAAGAGGCCGCAAATCGCGATGTTCAGCGCTTCGGTTGAATTGGCGGTGAATGCGACGTGGTCGGCCCGCGGGCACCCGAACAGCGAGGCCACGGCCCGGCGCGCCTCAAAGATCGTGCGCGCGGCGGCCAGCGCCTCTTCGTGAACGCCCCTTGCGGCGTTGCCCATATGCTGCATGGCATGTACGACGGCCTCTATCACAACTTCCGGCTTGCGGGGCGTGGTGGCCGCATAATCGAGATAAATCATAATCCTCTTACAGCCGCCGTTTCTGGATTTTCAGCAGCGCGCGGCACCCCGGCCAATGCGCTTTGCAAAGCGGCGGCGGTTTTATTATACATAAAATCGATTAAAACGCAAACGGCTGCCCATGCGGCGCAACCGCCTTCGGGCGCGGGCCGCCCGTTGCGGCAATTGCGCATTTTACAACTGTTGCCGTGCTCGACAGGCGGCGATGAGCGCCTGCGCCCGCATCAAAAAAATTGAGGAGCTTCGACTTCAGCGCAAGACCGCGCGCGGAGCGAAATTGACAACGGAGCATTTATCTTCTACTATAAGGTCAGAAAACAACTCGGCCGCAGCTGCGCGATAGAATAAAAAGAGAACGGCCTCGGGGAGAAAAGTATGGAACGCCCGGTACGCATGAATGTGCAAGCGGCCAAGCGCCGCAAACGGAAAAAGGCGCGCCGCGTTTTCACGCTTGCCCTAGTGCTTTTGCTCGCGGGCGTTTGTGCTTTGCTGATCCGCTTGCTATGGAGCAACGGCGTTTTTGCGGCACGATGGCTGCCGGGCAAAGATGCGCCCACGGACTACCTCGTGCTTGTGAATTGGGAGCATCCCCTCAAGGGCGAAGCCGCAAATTTGGCGCCCCTATCGGATGTGATGGAAAGCAGCGTGGTTTTGATGGACGACAGCCGCCAAAAGGTCGAACGTACGGCGGGGCGGGCCGCCTTCCAAATGTTTGAGGCGGCGCGCGAGGAGGGCGTGGGAAAATTCATCGTCAACAGCGCCTACCGTTCGATGCAAACACAAACCGCCATTTGGCAAAACCGCATCGCGCAGGACCCGAATTACGGCAGCGACCCCTATAACAACCCGGTCAGGGCGATGCCCGGCGACAGGAGCGAACATTCGACGGGGCTTGCGATGGACATCCTCTGCGAAAGCCATAACTGCGCCGACGATGCTTATGGGAAGACCGCGCAGGGGCAATGGCTTGCGCAAAACGCCCACCGGTTCGGCTTCATTCTGCGCTACCCTGAAGAGAAGGAACACCTGACGGGCGTGATCTACGAACCCTGGCATTTTCGCTACGTTGGGATCGACGCGGCGACGGAGATCTACGAACGCGGCCTTTGCCTTGAAGAGTATCTCGGCGATTCGGGTGGGAATTAGCAAATTGCCCGCATATCGAATCCGCAAGGCCCCCGCGGGCGTTTTGCCTCCGGCCGCATGGTAGGATCGAGCCGGAGCGTTTCGTTTTGCGCTCGCCTTCGGAGCTCGTCCAATATCAAAAACAGCCCGGCCCGCCGCGAAAGCACCGCATGATTATAAAAACGGGTGCGCAAGCGCCCGCACAGGAAGGACAACATGAAAGTTATCGACTTGACGCACGTTATTTCGCCGGATATGCCGGTTTACCCCGGCACGGAAGGCCCCAAATTTACGCCCGCGAACTCCTATGAGGCCGATGGGTTCCGCGAGACGCTGCTCTCGATGTACACGCACACCGGCACGCACATGGACGCCCCCGCGCACCTTTTTGCGGGAAGGACCACGCTCGACCTTTTCCCCATCACCCAATTCGTCGGCCCCGCGTGCATCATCGATTGCACCGATCTTCAAGAGGGCGGGCTCATCACGATGGAGCGCATTGAAAAACAGCGCGAGCGAGCCGACCGCGCGGATTTTTTGCTGTTTCGCACGGGCTTTGCCGAGCACTGGGGCACGCCGCACTATTTCGGCGACTATCCCTGCATTGACGGCGCGGTGGCCGATTATCTGATTGCCGGCCGCAAAAAGGGCATCGGCCTCGACACGATCGGTCTCGACCCGATCGCCGACGCGAACCTGACGCTGCACAAAAAGCTGCTTGAAAAAAGCGAAATCATAATCATCGAAAATCTCGCGAACCTGCACCTCGTGGGCGATGCGCTCTTCACGCTGTGCGCGCTGCCTCTTAAGCACATCGACGCGGACGGTTCGCCAATCCGCGCCGTGGCGCTGCTGCCCGCATCGCTTTGAGCGCAGCCTAACGCGCCGCCTTTTGAGCAAGATACGCCTGCAGCACCGCCGCCTGATTGGCGGCGGGGTTTTTTGCGCCGTAAAGAAGCGTCACATTCCCCTCTTTGCTCAGGCGCAGCAGCTCCCCGACGGCCGCGCGTTTTGCGGGATCGGCCTCGAGTTCCGCGCGGTACAGCCCGGCAAATTCTTCAAAGCGCTCCTCGCGGTGGCCGAACCACGCGCGCAGCCCGGGGCTCGGAGCCACATCCTTGAGCCATGCGCTCAACTGCGCCTTTTCCTTGGAAACGCCGCGCGGCCAAAGGCGGTCCACGAGAATGCGCGCGCCATCCCGCTCCCCGGCGGGCTCGTAAATGCGCTTGATGGCAATTTCCATCGCGCTCCTCCCTCCTTACATGCCCCGGTAAAGCGTCGAGGCTTTTTTTCAGTATACCACCCCGCACGGCGCGCGGCCAGATAAGGCGCAAAGATTCCGCTGCGGCCCGATCATGAATATTTTGTTACGCTTTGCCGGGGGAAGTTGACAGAGCGAGGGCTTCTTCCTATTATATTATTTATAAAGATAACCATTTCGTCCACATTCTGTTCAAGTTAGAGAGCGCACGCCCGAAGCATAGCGGCTTTGATATATTTTTACATCGGGACTCAACGACTTTTAAGGGAGAAAGGCGTGAAAAGCTTCTTGCATTTGATAGTGCCGTAGAATCCCATGGGTTTGAGGGGGGGGGCTAGGTCCTCCCTCCATCAAAAGAGTAGGAGAAGAAATGATGATGAGTCCATATAAAAAGGCGCGCGCCTATCTATATCCGCTCCTGTTCCTTTTGCTGTTTGCAGCCTGTCAGGTTACGCCCAAGCAGGATATTATTGTAAACAAAAACGAGGGCGTGCTGGAAAACGCGCTTGCGGTTTGCGCGTGCGGCTGATGAGCACGGCTGGACCGGGCGAGCGCCGCGCAACGATTTGCAATCATTGCAGTTGACGTCCATCGCTTTACGCTCTATAATTGTAGAGCACAAAGCGGCTGCTGTTATGGCCGCATGCAGGAGGGGTTCGGAATGAAAGAAACGTTGTCGCGCCAGGAATGGATTTTGATGGAAGCGTTATGGGAGACCTCCCCGCTGTTCCTCTCGGAGCTCATCGAGGCTACAAACACCACGCTTTGCTGGAATAGCAGCAGCTATTCGACCTATCTCAAGCGCATGACGCAAAAGGGGCTTCTATCGTATGCGACCGTCAGCGGCAACCGGCGTTACCGCCCGCTCGTGCGGCGGGAGGACTGCATCGAATCCGAGAGCCGCTCCATCCTCTCGAAGCTCACGCAGGACAGCCGCCGCCTGCTCCTTGCGAACATGATCGAACAAAGCGGCCTTACCGAGAATGAGCGGGCCGAGCTGCAGCAGCTCATCGCCAGGCTTGGCGGGGATGCCGCGGGGGATAGCAATGATGAAAACACTTGAGACTTTGCTCGAAATCACCGTCTATTCCGGCATTCTGTACGGCTCGATCATGCTGGTGAAGCGCGTTTTTAAGGATAAAATGTCCCCGTTCTTGCACTTCGCGCTCTGGGGGCTTCTGCTTGCGCGGCTGATGCTGCCCGTTACGTTCGAGAGCTCCGTGCGTCTCATCGTCCTTCCCGCTGCCGAAACGGAAGCGATGAATGCGCTTTTTGAACAAGAGAAAAGCGCCGTGCTCCTATCGGATGCGGAAGGCGCGGCAAACGCGGAAAATACGGCGGGAACGGGAACGGAAAATACCCGCGAGGCCTTTGCGGCGCCCGCGCAGGCCGGGCTTGCCGGGGCCGCCGGGGATGCCCATAAAAAAACGCTTTCGATGGGGGAAATTCTCCTCATTCTCTGGCTTGCGGGCGTGGGGGTTGGTTTTGCGTACCTTGCGGCCCTCGCGGTCTTTTTGCGAAAGCGCGTTAAGGCCCTTGCCACCCCGCCGCCCGAAAGGCTTTGCGCGCTGTTCGAGGAGGTGCGGGTTGAATGCAACCTTGGCAAAAACGTTCGCTTCATCGGCCAGCGCGGAGAAGGAGCGCCCGCGTCCATCTTCCCTGGCGCGGTGCTCGCGCCGCTCAACACCCTCGCGGAATTGGATGACGAACAGGCGCGCTTTATATTGCGGCATGAGCTCACCCATATCAAGCGGGGGGATCATCTGTTTGTTTTGCTGCTGTGCGCGCTCAACGCCATCTACTGGTTCAATCCCTTCGCGTGGCTCGCGGTTGGCCAAATGCGGGCGGATATGGAAACGGCCTGCGACTGTGAGGTCGTGCGCCGCTTAGACGGCCGTGGGAAGCAGGCATATGCGGCGCTGGTCCTCTCCCTGTTCGCGCGCGAATCTTATGCAAGGCCGGCCCTTGGCATGGCCGAAGGCGGCACGCGCAAAACGGCCGAAAAGCGCATCCGCGGCGTGTTCATGCGCCGCACGTCGGGCGCAAGCGCAAAGCTCGCCGCGGCGCTGCTCTCGGCGCTGCTGCTGCTCACCTGCTTTACGACCGCCTGCCAGCCTACGCCGGAGGTCGAGATCATCGGCAGTAAGGGAGCAGGTTATAAGGAGCGTAAGGAAAACGGCGCCTCCATCGCCGGGGAGATCGGCTACACCGGGAGCCTCAAGGGCGAATATGCGCTTTCTCCAAAGCTCTCCCTCAAGATGGACGCAAAGCTTAGCACCTACGCGGACTTTGAAGAATACAAGGTCCACGGCGGCGTTCTATATGATTTTACGCAGGCCCAGGCGCAAGCGTTTGCGGCGCTTTTTGTGCCCGGCGTCGAGATGACTGGTTACGACGGTCGCATGACCAAGGCGTTTATCCAGGAATATTTGCTGCTGCCCGCGCAAAAGGACCTTGAGGCAGTCAAAGCCGGAACTTGGAAACCCGACCCCGGCTCGGGCGACCCGACGCTCACCCTTGAGGACGCGCAAGCGCAAGTTGAAATGTTCCGGCAGTGGTATGACAACGCGCCGGAGAAAATCGTGCCGCAGATCGTCGACATCTCAACCTACGCCTCGAACGGGAATTATTTTTACGGCGAATTTCCTATCGCAGGCTCCGCCTACCCCGGCAAATTTTCGGTGGGTTACGGGGAGCGGAACTCCCCGGGCGGCATGTTCTACAATAACGCCCCATATGACCTTATGGAGCAGCACAACATGAAGCCCGCGCCCGAGGGCGCATATTACGCTTCTCCCAATCGCGGAAACAGCGTTCAGCTGCAAACCACCGAGGCGCAGGCAATCCAAATTGCAAGCGATATCAAGGCAAAACTTGGTGCCGACGACCTCGTCTACGCCTTCACAACGCCCGCGAAGTGCTGGACCGGCTCGATGACAGTAGGCGGCTGCAACGCCTACTGGGTGGTGTTCCTGCGGGAGATCGACGGCATCCCCGTGCTGGATATCGGCAGGGCCGATCAGGTCACCAAGTACGACACGGCGCAGACCTTCGAGCGGCTGGTGGTTACGGTTTCCGATGAGGGCGTGCTCGCCGTCAACTGGATGGGCAACACAAAGCTCACGGGCATTGAGGCGAGCGCACCGCAGTTCATGCCAATGGATCGCATCCTGGAGGCGGTTAAAAGCGGCATTATCGCCAAGAACGCGTTCGGCACGCTCGAGGATAAGGCAATCGAACGCGTGCACGCGGATATTTGGGCCGGACGGCTGATGTATGTGCGCCTCAAAGCGCCCAACGGCGGCGCGCGGGATGTGCGCTTCCTCCCCGCGTGGGTGTTCGATGTGGACTATGCCCGCACATGGACGGACGCCGCGCTCGCGGGAAACCCCTATTTGGAAAAGCAGGACGCATATAAGGATATCCTCGTCATCAACGCGCTCGACGCAAGCTTTATTGAGCCGGAGTATCTTGACGGCGTGATGCCCGATTGGACTTCCGATGTCGTTGCCACGCCCAAACCGTAACCGCGCGCACGCTTTGCGCGCGATAACAATTTGATTACAACCCGGTAACATCTTTTTTGCAAGCGCCGTTTATAATGGAGAAAATGGAGAGGAGCCCCCCATGCGCACACTCACCACCAACCTCAAACAGGCGATCGTCTCGCGGGGCTTCCTCGCGGCGGCCTTGGGTTGCGCGCTGGTGATTCTCCTCTCGTGCGTAGAGGATGTGACGCAGGCTTTTCGCACGGAAGGGTTGTTGTATTTCAACTTCCATTCCGAGCTTGTTTTAAAAGCGCTCTCGGGCTCCGCCATGACGCTCGCCTTCCCCATCCTCGCGGCGCTGCCCTACACCGCCGCCATTGCGGACGATGTGAAGAGCGGCTATTTGAAGCAATACCTGCCGCGAACGAGCGTCGTCAAATACTTGAGCAGCAAGGTCGCGGCCTGCGCCGTATCCGGGGGCCTCGCGCTGGTGCTTGGCATGGTTTTTGCCTGGGGCGCGCTCGCGCTCGTGTTTTTGCCCCGCGAGGCCGCGCCCCTTATTTTGCGCGCGGCGGACGGAACGGTTATACCCGCGCCTGTCTCCCCGATCTGGGGCAGGCTTGCGCTGTATTTCATTTCCGGCGCGCTGTGGGCGCTGGTGGGCATGCTCTTTGCAAACCTCACCGGCAGCCGCTACATGGCCTACGCGTCGCCGTTTGTGATTTACTATGTGCTCATCATCCTTTACGAGCGCTATTTTAACAAGCTCTATGTGCTCTACCCCAAGGAGTGGCTCGCCCCCTCGGGCGTTTGGCAATACGGCGTCGCGGGGGCGCTGCTGTTCGTGGGGGAACTGACGGCGATTGTGGCGCTGTGCGCGGCCTGCGCCGGGAAAAGGAGGATCGGCTTCATTGAAGAACGCTAAAGGCTTTTTCTCAAAGGCGCTCGCGGTCGCGGCCCGCGACTTTCGGCTGTGGCATAAAAACCCGCGCATCGTCATCACGTTCGGCCTCGCGTTCGTGCTGTGCTTTTTATTATCCGACAAGGCCGTGCGCTTTGCCAAGGAATATGAAACCACGATGCAAATCGTCGAAAGCTTCGTGTGGACGTTCGGCGACAGCAACTCGATTCTGCTCGCGTCCATGCTCCTTCTGCTGCTCTTTGCGGACATGCCCTTTATCAACAGCGGCACGCCGTTTTACTTAATGCGCATCGACAGGAAAATATGGCTCACGGGGCAGGCGCTCTACATCATCGGGGCGACGCTCGTTTATTTGCTTTTCATCCTCGCGGCGACGGCGCTTGTGAGCATGAGGCAAAGCTTCGTGGGCAACATGTGGAGCGAAACCGCGGCCATCCTCGGCTACTCGGGCGCGGGGCACAAGGTGGCGCTGCCGGCGCTTGTCAAAACGCTTGAAATGAGCCGCCCCTATCAATGCATGGGGACGATCTTTTTGCTCATGCTCCTCTACGCGCTTTTGCTTGCCTTTGTCATGCTCTTCTTCAACCTCAAAAAAGGCCAGCTTGCGGGCGTGGTGTCGGCGTTCGGCTTTTCGCTGTTCGGCTTTTTGTTGAACCCGCAGACGATAAAATCCATCTTCCGGCTGCCGGATGAATTGACCTACAAAGCAAACGTCGCCGTAGGCTGGCTCTCGCCGCTCAACCACGCGACCTACCACATGCACAACTTCGGCTACGATCTTTTGCCGCGGCTGTGGCAGACGTATGCGATCTTCGCGGCGCTGATCGGGCTGTGTTTTATGTTGTCGCTGCGCGCGGCGCGCACCTATAACTTCAATTTCACGGGGACGGAAGAATGACGAACGCTATCATATCGGTTCAGAACGTATCCAAAAGCTTCGGGGACGAGCGCGTCTTAAAGAACGTCACGCGCGGCTTTGAAGCGGGCAAAATCCACGGCATCGTCGGCAACAACGGCAGCGGGAAAACGGTGCTCATGAAGTGCATCTGCGGCTTCCTCACGCCCACGGAGGGCAAGATCACCGTCGCCGGCAAGGTCGTCGGGCGGGATGTCGATTTCCCGGGAAATTTAGGCCTCATCATCGAAACGCCGGGCTTCTTGCCGCAGCTTTCGGGCATGAAGAACCTTGAGATCCTCGCCTCTCTCAATAAGAAGATCGTCCTTGGTGAGATCGCGGCCGCCATCCGCCGCGTGGGGCTTGACCCCATGCTCAAAAAGCCCGTGGGCAAATATTCGCTTGGCATGCGCCAAAGGCTTGGCATCGCGCAGGCCATTATGGAAAACCCGGGGCTTCTCGTGCTTGACGAGCCGTTGAACGGGCTTGATAAACACGGCGCGGCCGAGATGCGCGCGCTTTTAAAAGGGTTGAAAGCCGAGGGCAAGACCATTCTGCTCGCGAGCCACAACCAGCAGGATATCGACGAGCTGTGCGACACCGTGTGCGAAATGGACGATGGGATCATGACGATGATCCGGGAGGGGTGAGTATGAAAAAGATGATCGTTGGGATGGCGCTGTTCCTCGCGCTCATGCTCGCCTTTGCGGCGATGGCGCTCGCTGAAGGGGATACGCTTTATATTGATACGGAAAACGCCTACGAGGGCATGGCTAAAAGCTACGCCAACGGATATGTGCCGACCGTTTCCGGCGGCAACGCGCGCTTTGTGCTGCCGCTCAAATCAAAGGACGCGGGGGTGACGGGCATCACCGTAACGCCGGCCATCGATACGGGCGACGCCTCGCCTTTTTCCTACGGCAACTATGAATTCGATGTGAGGCCGAACGCCGAGGGCGTGTTCGTGATCGACCGCATGTTCCCCCTCAAATCCAACCGCGTGAACGGAACATATCCGGTTACCTTCAAGGTCCGCTACGCGGATGTTTCGGGCAAAATGCAGGCGCAGGAGTTTCCCGTATACCTCACGGTAACGGATGGCAAGGACCCGAAAGCAGCCGATGAAAAGCCCGTTTCGGGCGCGCTTTTTATCGACGGCGCAACGCTCTACACAGGCATGGCGAAGACCTATGCGCAGGGCTACATGCCGCTTGTCAAAGACGGGCGGGCCTATCTCATTCTGCCGCTTTTGGGCGGCACCTACGACGGGCGCGTAACGGCGACGCTCGACCTTGGCGCGACGACGAACAGCCCCTTTGTGTACGGCAACTATTCGCAGACCCGCTCGGCGTGGAACGAAGCGTTCGTTTTCGTTTTTGAGATTCCGCTCGAAAAGGGGAGGTACAACGGCTCTTACCCGATCACAGTCAACGCGGACTACCTCAACGCGAACGGCAATGCCGCAAAGCAGAGCTTCACGGTGTATGTGACGATCAACGACGGCAAAACCCCGCCCGACCCGAACGCCATCGCGAAGGCCGAGGCCGAAAAGCCGGAGCTTTTCATATCGGCATGCGCGATCGACCCCGGGATCGTCGGCGGGGACAGCGCGTTCACCGTGACGCTCACGATCGACAACATCGGCAACCTCCGCGCGCGAAGCGTGAAGCTCACCTTTGGCGGCGAAGCGGCAGGCATTTTGCCGGCGGACGCCAACAACGCGGTTTTGCTCGAAAACATCGCCGCGGGCGAGAGCGCGACGGCTGTGTTCCGCCTCAAAACCACCAAGGACGTGCTCGCGGGCAACCAAAGCTTTTTTGCGGCGCTCGATTACAATGACCTCTACGGCGGGGCGTATGCCTCGACCCGGCAGTTCCTCATTTCCGTTACGCAGCCGGTAGAGGTTGCCTACGACGCGATCAGCGTCGCAAAAGCCGTGACGGCGGGCGAAACCTTTTCGCTGCCGGCGAACGTATTCAACATCGGCAAGGCGACCTTGCGCAACGTGACCGTCACCGTCGCGGGCGCGGGGCTGTTCCCGACCTCAAGCGTATTCCTGGGCGACATTTTGCCGGGCGAGGCCGGCTACGGCGAACTCAAAATCTTCGTCGGCATGCTCTCGATGACCGAGGGCTACACCCAAAGCTACGGCCAGACTTCCGGGCGGTATATCATTTCCTATTACGACGACGCGGATGAGGAATATACGGTGAACCTCGATTTCACGACCGAAATCAAAGCCCCGATCATTGAAACGGACACGGCCCCCAAGGAGGATCCCGCGCCCGTCGTGCAGTGGTGGGTCGCTGTGCTCGTGGGCTTCGCCGTGATCGCCATTTTGGTGACGGCGTTTGTTTTGGCGAGGTTTTCGAGAATGATGAAGATGAAATAATTCCCGCGTGCCGCCTCCCTTGCCCAAAGCACCCGGCGCGTGTTAGCATGGGGGAAAACGTGCGCGGGGAGGGCGGCTGATGAAAACGAACACACAACAGGATGGCGCGCTCGCGCTCGACCCGAAGCTGCCCGAACTTTTGCTCGCGTGGTATGATGAAAACGCCCGCCCCCTGCCCTGGCGGCGGGATCGGGAGCCTTATCACATTTTCGTTTCCGAGATCATGCTCCAGCAAACGCGCGCGGAGGTCGTGCGCGCCTATTATTTGCGCTTCCTCGCGGCGCTTCCGGACCTTGCCTCTTTGGCGGGCGCCGACGAGGAGGTACTGCTCAAACTCTGGGAAGGGCTTGGGTATTACCGCCGCGCGCGCAATTTGCAAAAGGCGGCGCGCTTCATCCTTGAAGAATGCGGCGGCCGTTTCCCCGAGACCGCGGCGGCGCTGCAGCGGCTGCCGGGCGTCGGCCCTTATACGGCGGGGGCGCTCGCCTCGATTTGCTTTGAAGAACCCGCCCCGGCGGTGGACGGCAATGTGCTGCGCATTATCTCCCGCATCGCGGGCATTTTTGAGCCGATGGATACGGCACCGATGAACGCGCGCGTACGAAAGGCGCTTGCGGCGATCTACCCGCCCGCGCGGCGCGGCGATTTCACGCAGGCTTTGATGGAGCTTGGGGCGACGGTGTGCCTGCCAAACGGCGCGCTGAAATGCGCACTGTGCCCGGTTGGCGGCCTGTGTTTTGCAAAGGCCGAAAACGCGGCCCTTGCCCTGCCTGTGAAAACCGAGAAAAAGGCCCGGCGCACTGAAATGCGCACCGTTTTTTACCTCGATTGCAGGGGGGAGATCGCCCTAAGAAAGCGCGCGCCCAACGGCCTGCTCGCGGGCCTTTGGGAATTGCCCAATATTGAGGGCGCCCTCGGCGCGCAGGCGGCGCTGGAGCTTGCCGGGGCATGGGGCGTTGCGCCGCAGGCCATGCTAAGGAGCGCCGAGCGCACGCATGTGTTCACCCACGTGCGCTGGGAGATGACCTGTTATTACATCGGCTGCGCCCAAAAGAACGATGCGTTCACCTGGGCGGACCGCGCGGCGCTCGCGCAAACCTATGCGCTGCCAAGCGCCTTTAGCATGTTTATCTAGTGCAGCGCAAGGAGGGGATTTTATGGATTTTGATGAACTTCGCGCGGGCATCCTCGCCTGCCGCCTGTGCCGGGAACGCTTTGGCTTTGAGCCGCACCCGGTGTTCCAGGGTTCGCCGCGCTCGAAAATCATGCAGCTAAGCCAGGCGCCCTCGCAAACCGTGCACCGCACCGGCAGGCCCTTTGACGACGCGAGCGGCAAAAAGCTGCGCGGCGCGTGGTACGGCATTTCGGACGAAACCTTTTATGACCCCGAAAACTTCTACATCGTCTCCATGGCCCACTGCTTCCCCGGCAAAGCGCCGGGCGGCGGGGATCGGCTGCCGCCCGCCATCTGCGCGGAAACCTGGCTTTGCCATGAGCTTGGGGCGCCCGACAACAGGCTTTATATCATCATCGGCGGCGTGGCCGCGCGCCGCCTTTTTCCGGGCGAAGCGTTCACGCCGCTCGTGTTCCGCGACCAAACCCTTTGCGGCAAGCCCGCCTTCGTCCTCCCCCATCCCTCGCCGCTCAACGTGAAGTGGTTTCGCGACCACCCCGCCTTTGAAGAGGAACGCCTGCCGCGCATTCGCGAAGCGGTGCACGAGGCGCTGGGGCGGCAGGCCCCGCGCGGCGGAGTTTGAAATGTGTTATACTATCGGCATAAATCCAATGTCGTTTGCGGAGGCCTGCCATGAAGAAATGCGACCCCTTCTCTTCCCCGCCCGAAGAC
>CAZJIS010000041.1:0-16277 GCA_964546125.1 uncultured Clostridium sp. | reverse complement strand
CCGCCGTTGAAGAAAAACGTGACGTGCGCGTATTTTTCCGTTTCGGCGATGCGAAGCTGCGTTTTACCCGAGGATGCAAGATATTCGCCCAGCGTATTTTGAAGCGGCTCCGGCTTGAAGGCGACGAGGAGCTTGTTCTCGAAGTTGACGTCGTATTGCGTCATCGAAACATAGCAAAGCGGAAAACAACCATTGCGGCGCGTGAAACCGTCAAAATCCTCCAAAAGAAACGCGCGCGTCAGCTCCCGCGCCCGATCGGAGCGGAAGTTATAGAAGATCACGCTGTCCCGTGCGGCGATCATCGCCTCAGGTGCGCCGTTTTCTTCCATAACGACCGGCACGACGAACTCGTCGGTCACATCGGCATCGTAAGAGGCCTGCATCGCTTCTTCAGGGTCGGTTGCCCGCACCCCTTCACCGTAAACGAGCGCCGCGTAAGCCTTTTCCACGCGCTCATAGCGGTGATCCCGATCCATGGCGTAGTAACGGCCCATGACGGTGGCGATTTTGCCGCAGCCAAGTTCCGCGAGCATGTTTTGCAGCTGGCGAATGTATGCCTTGCCGCTCCTTGGCGGCACGTCGCGCCCATCCATGAAGCAATGGATGAAAACCTTTTTAAGGCCCGCGTCCCGCGCCAGACGCACGAGCGCGAAGAGCTGCCCGATGTGGCTATGCACGCCGCCGTCGCTGCAAAGACCCATCAGGTGCAGCGCGCTGCCGTGCGCTTTGCAATTCCCGATGGCGGCAAGGAACTCTTCCTTTTTGAAGAAGTCGCCATCCGCTATGGATTTTTCGATGCGCGTAAAATCCTGATAAACAACGCGCCCCGCGCCGAGGTTGAGATGACCCACCTCGGAATTGCCCATCTGCCCTTCGGGCAGGCCCACCGCGAGGCCCGATGCGCCAAGCTGCGTGTGGGGAAATTCGTTCCATAAGCGCATGAAGTTGGGCGCGCCGTCCGCCCGGATCGCGTTGCCGTAAGATTCTGTCCGGCAGCCGAAGCCGTCGAGTATGATCAAAGCCGCAAGTTTTTTCATTTGTCCGCCGCTCCGCCGCTGTTGAGCACGACCTGCGCAAAATCCGAAGCTTTGAGGCTGGCCCCGCCGATGAGGCCGCCGTCGATGTTGGGCATATCCATCAGTTCCGCCGCGTTTTTAGGGTTCATGCTGCCGCCATATTGGATGCGGAGCGCTGCCGCTACAGCTTCGCCGTAGAGGTTGCGCACGACGCTGCGGATCACGGCGATGGTCTCATCCGCCTGGCGGCTTGTGGCCGTCCTGCCCGTACCAATGGCCCAGATGGGCTCGTAGGCAATGACGACTTTTGCGACCTCCTCCGCGCTCATATCAACGAGCGCCGCGGCCGTTTGCGTGCCGACCCACGAGGCGGTTTCGCCGCCCTCACGCTGTTCGAGGCTCTCGCCGACGCAGATGATCGGCGTGATGCCCGCCGCGAGCGCCGCGCGCGCACGCTGATTCACGCCCGCGTCGGTTTCGCCGAAGAACTGCCGCCGCTCGCTGTGACCGACGATCGCATATTCAACGCCAAGCTCTTTGAGCATCGCGGCGCTGATCTCGCCCGTGAACGCGCCCTTCTCCGCCCAATGGATGTTTTGCGCGCCAAGGCAAATATTGCTGCCGCGAAGCGCCTCACTCGCGGCGGGCAAATCGACGAACGGCGGACAAACAACCACGTCGCACGCGGCCTTTTCGACCAGGGGCTTAAGTTCTGCGATGAGCGCCGCGCATTGGGCGGGCGTCATGTTCATTTTCCAGTTGCCGGCAATGATGGGTTTTCGCATGTCATTCTCCTTAACCTGTTGTTATTCACCGCTGCTTCTTCGTCATCGCTTACTCTACTTATCGTTGAGCGCCGCGACACCCGGCAGTTCCTTTCCCTCGAGGAACTCGAGGCTTGCGCCGCCGCCGGTGGAGATATGGGTGATGCCCTTAGCAAAACCAAGCTTTTTCACGGCCGACGCGGAGTCGCCGCCGCCGACGATGGTCGTTCCCCCGCATTCTGTGCAGGCCTTGGCGATGGCGGCGGTGCCTTTGGCAAACGCAGGGAACTCGAAGACGCCCATAGGGCCGTTCCAGATAACGGTCTTTGCTTTTTTAATTTCCGCAGCGAATAGCTCGCGCGTCTTTTCGCCGATGTCAACCCCGATCCAGCCGGAGGGGATGGCGCTCGGTACGGCCGTATAGTGGGCGGCATCCGCCGCAAACTTCTCGGCAACGACCGTGTCGACCGGAAGAAGAAGCTTCACGCCCTTCGCCCTCGCTTCGTCCATCAGTTCGCCCGCAAGGCCGACGCTTTGCGCATCGAGAAGCGACGCGCTCACATCCCACCCGAGTGCCGTGAAGAACGTGAACGCCATGCCGCCGCCGATGAGCAGCGTGTCGCATTTATCAAGAAGGTTTTTGATTACGCCGATCTTATCTGAAACTTTGGCCCCGCCGAGGATCGCGACGAACGGCCGCACAGGATGCTCGAGCGCCTCGCCCATAACCGAAAGTTCCTTGCCGATGAGGAAGCCCGCCACCGCCGGCAGATACTGCGCAACGCCCACCGTCGAGGCGTGCGCACGGTGTACGGTGCCAAACGCATCGGAAACATAAACATCGGCAAGCGAGGCAAGCTCTTTTGCAAAAGCAGGATCATTCTTTTCTTCGCCCTTATGGAAGCGCAGGTTTTCGAGGAGCAGAATTTCGCCCTCGCCGAGCGCCGCGGCCATCGCCTGCGTTTCGGGGCCGATGCAATCGGGCGCCATCGCGACCTTCACGCCGGGCAGAAGCTCGGCTAAGCGCCGCGCAACGGGCGCTAAGGAGAATTCCTCTTTCACCTCCCCGTCGGGCCGACCCAAGTGGGAGCAGATAATGAGCTTTGCATCGTTGTCGATGAGATACTGCACCGTGGGGAACGAGGCGGTGATCCGCTTGTCATCCGCCACCTCGCGGTTCTCCGTAAGCGGAACGTTGTAGTCTACGCGCAGCAGCACGCGCTTGCCGCGAACATCGATGTCCTCGATAGTTTTTTTAGCCATATAGGCAACCTCCCAGCAAAAATGATTCTTATCGCGATCCCTTTGGGCAGCGTCGTTTTTAAGCCGTTATCATTTTAACACATCCGCAGTATATTGCAAACTCTTTAATTTATCAGCTCCCCCGCCTGCCGTGATGGACGGTTTGAACCCTGCGTGTTATAATCGCCTTATGAAAAAGCTCTGCGTTCTCCCTTTCATCCTCTGCGTGCTGCTCCCCCTGTTCTTCGCCTGCAAAAGCGGCGACGGGCAAGTTGTGGACGCGCTTGAAATCGAGCCGACGGCCCCCATGACGCAGAAAACGCCCGCCCCCTATGGGCGCGACGCGGGCGTGAAGATCACTGCCTCCGCGGCCTATGTTTTTGAGGGTGCGCAGGGGCCCGCGATCTACGGCGCGATCGAATATGAAAACACCGGGAATTGCCCGATCATCCTCTCCAAGGCGCATTTCTCCTTCACGCTCGATTCCGGCAAGCTCGAGCATGATTATGTGCCGCCGCTTGGCGAATATACGATCGTTCTGCCGGGTGAAACCTCCTTTGCGACCATATGGATAGGCGGGCAGAGCGCATTGCCCGGTGCGAACATTTCCCTCACAGCTTCCCTCACCGTCGTGGAGGCCGCAGCCCCCACAGTCGCTCTTGAAGTGGATCAGCTCTATGTCGCCGATAATTACCCGGGCTTTTCCACGCTCTCGGGCAGGCTTTCATGCACCTCGGAGGCGGGCTGCTCGATGAACATCGTTTACGTCGGCTTTTATGATGAGGCGGGAACGTTTCTCGGCGCATGGTATTTCACCAAGAACGCCGTGCTCGAACAGGGGGATGCGAAGAACTTTGTCATCAACATGCGGGATTTTCCGCTCTCCGATCTTGGCGCGCGCGCGGCAAGCTTCAAATCCGCTGCGTTCGGTTTTGACCTGTGACGCGCATGCGGCATCCTATCGAACTTACAACCGAAGAAGCAAGGCGTTTTTTGCTTTTTAAGCAGGGGCTTTGGGGCGCGCACCGCTACGAAGGAAAGCAGGGCGCGCTCGATTATATCCGCTCTGTGAGATGCGTGCAGTTCGACCCCGTGGACGTGTGCGGTAAAAACGCGGAACTCGTGCTGCACGCGCGCGTTAAAAATCTCACCAAAACGGCGTTTTACGAACTGCTTTACAAAGACCGCATGCTCGTCGATTATTTCGATAAAAACCTTTGCATCTTCCCGGTTGAGGATTGGCCGTATTTCAAGCGTTACCGCGCCCGCTGCCATGCGCATGAACGCAGCCGCGAGGAGATCGCCGCCGTGCGCGCCGCAATTGCACAGGAGCTCACGCAGCGTGGGCCGCTGTGCTCAGCCGAACTCGATTACGACGAAAAGGTTTCGTGGTTCTGGAGGGATGCACGCCTTTCCCGCGCGGCGCTCGAGCAGATGTACCTTTGCGGCGAGCTTGCCATCCACCACAAAAAAGGCGCGATTCGCTATTTTGATCTTGCCGAAAACTGCATCCCCAAAGAGATCCTCGATGCGCCCGAACCGCATCCCAAAGATGCGGAGCACCTGGCCTGGCGCGTGGAACGCAGGATTGGCTCCGTAGGGCTGATGTGGAACCGCGCCTCGGACGCGTGGCTCACGATTCCCGGCATGAACGCCGCCTCGCGCAGCGGGGCGTTCGATGCGCTGCTTGGCGAGGGAAAGCTCACAGAGCTTCGGGTTGAGGGCATCGGCGAGCCGCTCTACTGCCGCGCGGCAGAGGCCGCGCTTATCGATCGCATTCGCGCCGAAACTGCGCCCGTCGGGCGGTGCGAATTCATCGCCCCCCTCGACAACGCCCTTTGGGACAGAAAGCTCATTCGGGCGCTCTTTGATTTCGATTATAAATGGGAAATTTATACGCCCCCTCAAAAGCGCAAATACGCGCATTACGCGCTTCCTGTGCTCGTTGGCGACCGCTTTGTCGCGCGCGTCGAGCTTGCGCGGGATAAAGGCTCGATGATCTTAAAAAACATTTGGTATGAACAGGGCATACGCCCAACAAAAGCGCTTGCAAAAAACATTGACTCTTGCGTGCGGCGGCTCGAAAGGTTCGACCGGAGCTAGCGCAATCGCGCTTTTCTTGCAGCGGCTGTTTTCGGACGGCCGCGTTTTATTTTGTTTAACAACATTTTACTCGTGCGCAGCGCCGGAAATTCGAACAGACTAGAAACGAAAATCGTTCGGAGGTTGTGCAATGGATGTCGCCGTGTGGATGATCGTGCAGATTCTTGTATGCGTGGGTATTTATTGGTTTTTGGCCAAACGGCAAAGCGCACGCGCGGCCGGGGTTACAAAAAAGCGCGCGCCGGTCAAGGTGAAACCGCGAGAGGAAGACCGCGAACTGCGCGATTTGCGCGCCATGCGCGCGCGTGCGCTCAACGTACCTCTTTCTGAAAAAACGCGCCCCACGCGCATGGAGGACATCATCGGCCAAGAGGAAGGCATCCGCGCGCTGCGCGCCGCGATGTGCGGCCCCAACCCGCAGCACGTCATCATCTATGGACCGCCGGGCATCGGCAAGACCTGCGCGGCGCGCCTCGTGCTTGAGGAAGCCAAGCGCCGGCCCGACTCCCCGTTTGACGCCGCGAGCTGCTTTGTCGAGATGGACGCCACCTGCGTGCGCTTTGACGAGCGCTCCATCGCAGACCCTCTCATTGGCTCTGTGCATGACCCCATCTACCAGGGCGCGGGCGTGCTCGGCACGCAGGGCGTGCCGCAGCCAAAACCAGGCGCGGTCACACGCGCGCATTGCGGCGTGCTCTTTCTCGATGAGATCGGCGAGCTGCACCCGGTGCAGATGAATAAGCTGCTCAAAGTGCTCGAAGACCGGCGCGTGTTTTTCGACAGCGCTTATTATGCGCCCGATAACGCCGCCATCCCTCCGCACATTCACGATATTTTCCGCAACGGCCTACCCGCGGACTTTCGCCTCGTGGGGGCGACCACACGGAACCCCGAAGACCTCTCCCCCGCGCTCCGTTCGCGCTGCGTTGAATTGTTTTTCCGCCCCCTCGGGGAAAAAGAACTGATGACAATCGCCCTGGGCGCGGCCGAGCGCATCGGCCTTAGCATGGATGCCTGCGCCGTTGCCGCCTGCGCGCAGCACAGCGACTCCGGGAGGGATGCGGTGAACATCGTGCAGCTCGCGGGCGGCGCTGCGATGGAAGAGGGGCGCTTTCGCATCCTTGAAAGCGATGTGCTGTGGGTGGCCCAGGTCTGCCGCCACACGCGGCACATCGTGCCACGCATTGCGCAGGTTCCCCGCGTGGGCGTATGCGCGGGCCTCGCGGTCGCAAGCGCGGGCCAGGGCGCGGTAATCGAGCTTGAGTGCAGCGCAGCGCGCACCACGCGCGGCATGGGCACGCTTTCGCTTGGCGGCATGATCGAAGAGGAAGAACTCGAGGTGCAAGGCAGGAAGCTGCGCCGCAAGGGCACGGCGCGCGTTTCCGCCGAAACCGCGTGCGAGGCGTTTTTACGCTGTTTCAATTTCGATTGCCGCGATTATGACATCAGCTTCAACGTGCCCGGCGGCATCCCCATGGATGGACCGAGCGCAGGTATCGCGTTTTGCGTGGCGCTCATGAGCGCGCTCACGGGGCGCCCGCCCGTTCCCCTGCTTGCCCTCACGGGCGAGATTACCGCGCGCGGCGATGTGCGGCCCGTGGGGGGCGTTGCCAATAAGCTTGCGGCCGCCGTCGAAGCCGGCGCCAAGCTCGTCATCATCCCCGAGGTAAACTATGAGGAAAGCTTTGCGACCCTTCCCGCGCGCATCGTGCCTGCTGCGGATATCGTTTGCGTCATGCGCACGGCCTTTGCTATCCCCCACGAGGAGCCGTGGCCGGAGGGCGCATGCCCGCTTGCGGCGCACGAAGCTTGATAGAAAATCGGAAGGAAAATATGGATTCGCTTTGGAGTAAAACCGTTGAAAGACCAGATTTCCCGCAGCTCTCGGGAGATGCGGCGTGCGACGTGCTCATCATCGGCGGCGGCATGGCGGGCGTACTGTTAGCAAAAGAACTTCACCAGCGCAATGTCGATTACCTGCTCATTGAAGCAAAGCGCATCGGTTCGGGTACCACGCAAGGAACCACAGCGGTGCTCACCGCCCAGCACGACACGCTCTATGAAAACCTCATCCGCCGCTTTGGCGAGGAGAAGGCGAGGCAATACCTTAAAGCAAACCTCGATGCGGTGGAGCGCTTTCGCGCGCTTAGCGCCGATATCCCCTGCGATTTTGAGGAGAAGCCTTCTTTTATGTTTTCCCGCATGGACGACCGCGCGCTGCGCCGCGAGGCGCAAACCGTGCGCCGCCTCGGCTTCCCCGCCCAATTCGTGACGAAAACGCGCCTGCCCTTCCCCGTTGCGGGGGCGGTCATTTATCCCGACATGGCGGCATTCCACCCGCTCAAGTTCTGCTATGGCATAGCGCAGGGGCTGAACATCCGCGAAAATACGTTTGCGCAGCGCATCGACCGCGATCTTGTGGTGACGGATCGGGGAACCATCCGCGCAAAGAAGATCGTCATAGCCGCGCATTTTCCGTTTATCAACAGCCGCGGTCTGTATTTCATGAAGCTTTATCAAATGCGCTCCTACATTGTGGCGCTTGAGAACGCGCCCGATCTCGGCGGAACTTATGTCAATATGGATGAAAACGGCATGTATTTTCGCAATGTCGGCGACCTTCTGCTCGTGGGCGGCGGAGACCGGCGCACGGGCCGCGGCTGCGGGTTTGAGCAGGTGCGAGGCTTCATCCGCCATGTGTTTCCGATGGCACATGAGAAATTCGCCTGGGCCGCGCAGGACTGCATGAGCCTCGACGGGGTACCCTACATTGGCCTATATAGCCGCGCAACGCCCGAACTTTTCGTTGCAACCGGCTTCAATGAATGGGGCATGACGAGCGCAATGGTCGCCTCCCAACTGCTTGCCGATCGCATTGAGGGCAAGCAGAACCCCTATGCGCCCGTTTTCTCGCCGCAGCGTTCGATGCTGCGTGCGCAGCTCCTCGTGAACCTCGGCGTGACGCTTGCAGATTTCGTCATCCCTACATTCAAGCGCTGCTCGCACATGGGCTGTGCGCTGGTTTGGAACGAAACCGAACACAGTTACGATTGCCCCTGCCACGGTTCCCGTTTCGATGAACACGGCCACGTGATCGACAACCCGGCAATGAAGCAAAGCCGCGTCGAATGATTCGATTTATTTCCGCTGTTTCATCTCATCCCAACCATTGACAGTGCGCCAAAAAGCGGCCGCGCCGCTTTGAAAGTATGCTCGTGCTTTGCGCCTAAAGCACAACGTGCGCCTCGAGCGCATGGAAGAGCAGAGCGAGCGCGAGCACATCCGCACAGCCGCCCGGGCTCAGGTTGCGCGCGATGAAAGCGCCATCGAGCGCGCAAAGTGCGGCCATGCGCTCCGCCGGCGGTAAAGCGTTGATATGCGCTGCGCTCCGCTGCGCAAAGCGCAGGCTCTCTTCCCCGCCCCGGTGCAGCAAGTTGGTATCCTCAAGGGTCTCCATGATGGTGGGCAGCGTCAGCACAGCCGCATCTTCAAGGGAATACCCCTGGTCGAGGAAGCCCGCAAGCGCCTTTTGCGCTTCGCGCGCCGCCGGGAATCCCTTGGCCGCCTCCCCACGCGCGCCGAGCGCGCCGGTTTTTTGATAGATGCGCTCCCCGTTGGTGGCAGGCTCTCCCCGCGCCGCCGCGAGCGCATCCGCAAGCCCTATGCGCGCAAGCCGCTCCGCGGCGATAAGCGCCTTTTCTTCGGTTTTAAGCGAGATTGCTACGCCCGCTAAGATGAGGCCCATTGAAAAAATCGCGCCCTTGTGCGCATTCACGCCGCCGGTTGCAAAAAGCATCGCCCGTTCGGCGACGAGTCCCTGCACGCGGAGCGTTTGCATCAGCGCTTCCGGTTCTTGCGCATATCCATTGAACGCAAGGCGCGCCATGCTTTCAAAATGAGGGCGGATCGCCGCCGCGCTTCGATAAAAGCTTGAAAGGTCCATGTCTCGATGTGCGCCGCAGTTCGCGCGGTCCACAAGGCCGGGCTTCGGCGTAGCGTTCACTTCAAGGAGCAGCGCGTCGTGCGCATAACCGGCGAGTTTTTGCGCGGCAAAATCGCACAAAATCGAATTGACGCGCGAAAGAAGCTCCCCAAGCCCATGCGCGCGGCTGCGCGCACAGGCGCGCACAGGGCCGCCGCACACAATACAGCGCCGCTCTTCCCCGCGCGAAAGCTTTTCGCCCACATCATCAAGCACGTCGATGTCGTATAGCCGCCCGACTCTCCCGCCCTCTTCAACGGCGAGCGCCGCATGCTTGATGCGCCCGGCCGCAATGTCGAAAGCAAAAAACGCTTCGCATCCCGTAGGTGCGCAGGCGATGATTTTCTTTGCGGGCGCGGGCAAAAGCGCCTCAAAGTGCGCAACGCCGTGCCGGAACGCGAATTCGATCAGCGGCGTATGCTTGATTTCGCCCGGGATATTCATCGTAAAACAGGCGACGCTCCGGTGATGCGCAAGCAGCGTCCGCTGGGTTTTGGCACGCCGCTCGCGGCAGGCGAGGATTTCCTCAAGCGAGGCTTTTGAGATAATCATAGGTCGTTTTGGGTACAAGCTTTTCGATTTGCTGAAAATCCCCCGCCGCAAGATGTCTGCGCACGGCGCTTGCGGAAATGTCGTCCTTGCGCGGTATCTCTATGAATTCAATGCCGTACGCGGGCAGAAGCTCGCGCATTTTTTCATTATAGGCGCGCGTTACGGCACAAAACGGCTCCGTGCCGACAAAGCGGCGCGTAATGCCGAGGCCCGGCGCGATTTTTGTGGCGAACACGGCGATATCCATTTCGGTGCGCACATCTTCCGCGCGCACGCGATCCTTGATGAAATAGGCCGGGAAGGTCGCGCGGGACACGAGATAATTTTTGCTTGCGGCAACCGCGAGGTTTACGATATCCGCCGTGCCCCGCTCAACGAGCGCAAAGCGATCCCCGGCGGGGAAATGCGCCGCATCCTCGCTGACGACGAAAACATAGAGGAAATCGCAGTTTCGCGCCGCCGTTTCGATGAGGTGGCGATGGCCGAGCGTGAAGGGGTCGCAATTCACAACGCACGCCCCTTTAATGCCCTCTTTTTGGGGGAGCGCAGCGATGAAACGGTCAATGCCATCGCGCCGATCTTCGAGCATGAGCGCATCCGCCGTGCGGGCGACGGGATAGAACCCAAGCGAGCGGAACATCACCTCATTTTCGGGCTTTGTGAAAAGGAACAAATGCTCCTTACCCGCGCGAAACGCGTGATTTACAAGCTCGGATACGATCGTCGCCGCAGCGCCCTCCCCCTCCGCCGCGGGATCGACCGCCACATATTTAATGATGCTCCCGTCGAGGCAGCCGCAAGCCATGATGCGCCCCTCGCCGCGAAGGACGGCGCAATGATCCGCGCCGCCCTCCATGGTAAGGCCGCGCTCTTTGAGGAACGCGCCGATCTCTTTTGCACGCGCTTGCGTAAGTGCGCCGGTTTCAAGCTCCATCTCAGCCCTCGTCGATCTCGCGGATGAGATCGAGCACGGTGTTATCGCGATACATCGCGATGGCCACGATCTTTTCCTTATATTTGATGGGTTCGGGCACGCCCACGATCCCCACGCAGCGCTCGTGCAGCTTTTGGATGCTCGTCACCGGGATGCCCGCGGCCTCAAGCCGCTGTTTGATCTCCGGCCGCGCGGGGTTGACGGCGATGCCCTGATCGGTTACCACCACATCGACCACGCTGCCGGGTGTAACGATCGTGTTCACGCGGCGCACGATCGAGGGGATGCGCCCGCGCGTGAGCGGCGCAACGACGATCGAGAGGCTCGCGCCCGCCGCCGTGTCGGGGTGGCCGCCGATGGCCCCGCGAATCACGCCGTCGGAGCCGGTGAGGACGTTGACGTTGAAATCCGTGTCAATCTCGAGCGCGGAGAGCACCACGAAATCGAGCTGGTTGACCGCCGCGCCCCGGTTGAGGTAACTCGCGTAGAACGACGCGTCGATCTGCTGGTGGAAGCGGTTGTTCTTAAGCGAGTTGGCGGCGATGAGGTCGAAGCTCTGCACGTCGAGGATCTTTTCCACAAGGCCTTCCTCGTGCATTTCAACGATCTGCCCCGTGATACCGCCCAGGGCAAAGCGCGCATGGAAGCCGCGCTCGATCATCTTCTCGCGCAGATAGCGCGCGGTAGCGAGGCTCGCGCCGCCGGAGCCCATTTGCATGGAAAAGCCATCATAAAAATAGCCGCTTGCTTCGATGACGTCCGCGGTCGTTTTCGCGATCAAAAGCTCCTTGGGGTTTTTGGTAAAACGGGTCGCCCCGCTCATGATGCCCTTAGGGTCGCCGATGCTATCGACCTTGACCACATAGTCGACGTTGCTCTCGGGTATGCCAAAAGGCGCGTTGGGGAAGCGCACGAGTCGATCTGTCAAGATGATGCATTTGTCCGCCATGAGCGCATCGAGCTTGGCGTAGCCGAGGCTGCCGCAGCTCGAAGCGTCGTCGTCATCGCGACTGTAGCCGTTGGCGTTGCCGTAGGTGTCGCACGAGGGCGCGCCGAGAAACGCCACGTCGATGTGCAATTCGCCCGACTCGATCGCCGCCGCCCGTCCGCCATGGGAGCGGAACACGACGGGAAAATCCATCAGCCCCCGCGAAACGGCCTCGGCGAGCTTGCCGCGCAGGCCGCTCGTTTCTATGTGGGCAACCACGCCGTTTTTGATATGGGCGATCATCGGCTCGTGGATATCGGTGAGCGAACTCGAGGCGACAGTCAGGTTTTTGATGCCAAGGCGCGCGATTTCATCGAGCACCATGTTCACGATGTAATCGCCGTTGCGGAAATGGTGGTGGAAGGAGATCGTCATCCCGTCCCGAAGGCCGGAGAGGCGGATGGCCTCCTCGAGATTCGCTACGACCTTGTTCTTCGAGCGCATGCGCTCGGAAAACGTTTCGGCGTTCTTCGGGGGTACGCCCGCGAACGGGCCGTGCTGCGCGGTGATCTCATCAATATGAGGGATCGACCGGATATCGATGCTAGGCATGTTCAAACCTCCTCGATGGATGTTTTGTTTGCGGCCTCGGCCAATTGCACGAGGTATTGCGCGCGAGCGACAATGGGCTTATCGATCATCTTGCCGTTGAGCGAAATCACGCCGCTGCCGCGGCGCTCGGCCTCCTCGCTCGCTTCAATGATCGCGCGGGCCTTTTCAACATCCTTTGGCTTGGGCGTGAACACGCGGTGCAGCGGCGGGATCTGCCGGGGGTTGATGACGCTTTTGCCGTTGAAGCCGAGCTTGTGGATCAGCTCCGCCTCGGCGAAGAAACCTTGCTCGTCGTTCACATCGGCAAAGACGGTGTCGATCGCGTCGATTCCGGCGGCGCGGGCTGCATTGAGGATCATGCAGCGGGCAAAGAAGAGTTCGGTTCCATCGCTGCGCGTAGTTTTAAGATCGGTCACATAATCTTCCGCGCCAAGGGCAATGCCCGTGAGGCGTTTGGAAGAAAAGGCAATCTCTTTGGCGTTGAGCACGCCCGCCGCGCTTTCGATGGCGGCCATCATGCCGGTTTTGCCTACGGGTATGCCGGCTTCGCGCTCGATGCGCTCGATCTCGCGCTCGCAGTCGATCACATCCTTGGCGCACTCTGTTTTAGGAAGGCGGATCACGTCGGGCTGCGCGCGCACGATGGCTTCAAGATCCTGTATGCCAAGGCCGCAGGAAAGATCGTTGATGCGAACGACCAGCTCCTTTTTGCCATAGTTGAGCGTTGTGAGCGCGCTGTGCACGAGGAAACGCGCGCTGTCCTTTTCGTTGATGGAAACGGAATCCTCCAAATCGAACATGATCGAATCGGAGCCATAAATATGCGCGTCGCGCACCATGCCGGGGTTGTTGCCCGGCACGAAAAGCATGCTGCGTCTCAACCTCATTCCTTCGTCCCCCAGGCATAAGCCTCGCTCTTGGCGGCGCGGTAGGCCGCGGCTCTTACGCGCGCTGCGATGGTGCAATCGAGCGCGCCCTTGTCAACGACATCCACCTCGGCGCTCGTTACTCGAAGCTCGGCGAGCGTATCTCGAATAACCTTCTCGATCTGCTTGCCGAACTGCTGCATTACGGCGCTGGTAAGCGTAAGGGAGACCCCCTCCTGCCGGGCCGGCTCGATGCGCACGATCACGTCGCTCGATTCCATCGTCCCCGCGACGCCCCTTGTCACAATCTGCATATTCATGCCCCTCCGAAGAAATGTGCGGCGAAACCAACAGCTCCCCGCCATCCATAAATTTACTACCTTTGCTGCTTTGTTTCAAGCCTTTGGCCAATATATACATGCATAATATAAAACATGTATACATGCTTTTAGGATTGCCTTTTTCTCCCACGAGAACTATACTAAAATCATTCGAGCAAGGAGGTTATGACCATGCGCAGCAAGCACGAGGGATACGACAGCGTTCGCCAAAAGATCATCGTGACGGCATCGACGCTTTTCACGCGCACGGGCGTGCACGGCACGAGTCTCAACGACATTGCCGCAGCCTCCGGGATCGCCAAAGGCACGGTTTACTACTATTACCCCGCGAAGGATGCGCTTAATGCCGATGTGGCGCGTGCCCATTGCGCGTTCGTGAGCGAATCGCTGCTCCATTGGGTGGAGAACGTTTCACGCGAGGAGGAACCCGTTCCCCAACTGTTTAATTTGATCGAAGCGCTGCTTTGCGACCCCGCGCGGTGCAGGCTCCATGCGGTGCTCTTTGCCGAAGGGCGCCTCGACGATCCGGCGATGGACGCCATCCTCGAGGCGGCGCTCGAGGAGTGGACGGTCATGTTCGAGGTAGGCGCGCTCAAGCTGCGCCTGCCGCAGGCGCGCGAGCTGCGCGCGCACGCGGAGCTTTTCTTCACGCTACTGGGCGGCTATATGCTCAAAGCGAACCCCGCCGAGGCGGATATGCGGGAGCTTGCTGTGCTCATGGCACAATAACAGCTTTGCGCCGTTGCTTATCGTTTAATCGGCCGCCGTGTTATGCAACGCGTTTTATTTAATAATAGATCACCTTGTTGAGCCCTTAACTATGCCAAGCCCTTCATAATTCAAGATATATTTCTCGAATAGCTCATTTCAAAAAGCGCGCCGCGAGAATTTTCTATCGCGGCACGCCGTTCGGGAAACTTTTTTTAATTTGTCAAGCCGCAGCGCCGCGGCCTTTTTGTTAAAAGGGGGATAATATCACGGCGTCGGTACGCTGGTGCGGTAAGCCGCCTCCAAAGGCGTGCCCGGCGCATAGCCCGGCCAAACAAAATAGCGCTTGGGATGCATGCGGTAGGTCGTTTTGCCGATGTAAACCTTTTGGACCTGCGCGCCGTTTAGCTTATAAATCTTGTAAACATCATAAACATAACCGGGCTTCGCGTCGTTTTTGACCGCCCAGTAGGGCGCGTAGAGCCAGGAGGCCGTCAAAAATTCATCGGCGGTCGGCTCAATGTCGGGCAGGCGCTCACTGACGAGCTGGATCTCATCGAACGTTTCGGGATAGGGCAGCCCGTAAATCTCGCACCAGACATCCTTATTCTTGCCGTCCACCCAAGTAAACACATAAATGGGCGCGTCGGTATTGTTCTTCCATTTGAAGTCGATGGTGCGTGTGTTGATCGTCGCGTCGAGGCCGCCCGCAACGTAGCTGAGCCGCATCGAATGCGCCTGCCGGTAAACGATCTCATAATCGCCAAGCAGCACCGCGTTATACATCGTGGTCGAAACCTGACACACGCCGCCGCCGGGCTGATCTTCCGTGGCGGCCCCGCCCTCGATGACCGCGGGCGCGAGCTGCCAGCCGTATTTTTCATATCGGTCGCCCAAAATGGTGTTGCACGAGAGCACATCGCCGGGCTGCAACACCGTGCCGTAGATCAGTCCGCAGGCTTTTTTAATGTTATGCACGCGCGTATCCCGGTCGTAATTGCCCCTTGCAAAGCTCGTGGAGGCGACCGCACGCAGCACGAGGGTCTCCTTGAGGGTGGCGACGGTCACCGCGGGTTCGGTAGCCTTGCTTGAAAAGCTCACTTCGCCATAAGCCCGCGCCTCGGTGCGCGCGCCAAGCTCGGCGAGCAGGCTGTCCGCATCGAGCGCCCGTCCCGGCGTGCCCTCGGTGAAGTCGAAGCGCTTATCCCGAATGTCCTCAATGCCGTCCACCTCGGGGTTGAGGCCGATGTTGACGATATCCTGCGCGTTGGTTTGTTTGTTGATCTCGAGCGGCTTCACGTTGAAGGTCGCATCCACGGGCGCAATATAAAATTGCTCTGCAAGATCCGCCACGAACGCCTCGTAATCGCCCGAGATCGTATAATCGATCTCATAGCTGCGGCCGACGGCTTCAATGTCCGCAAGCTCCGCTTCAAGCTCATTGAGTGAGCCTTCGCGCGCAAGCTGCATGGCTTCGAGAAGCTTTTCTTCGGTGTTGTAGGCGATGTTGAAGCATTCTTTGGGAACCTCGAACACATGTTCGCCATCCGTCACCGTGAAGCCTACATCCGCCACGAGCGCAGCCTCGGCGGCCTTGAGCGCTTCGCGTGCGGCCTCAAGCGTCATGCCGGAAACGTCTACCCCGCCGACCGTCACGCCTTTGCGAAACGTATCCGCATGAAGGATCTCCTGGCGGCGCTCCTCCTTTTGGGCGGCAAACGTATGCAGGGCATAAATAACCCCGCCGCAGACAAGCACCGCCGCGAGGAGGAAAAGGACAATTTTAGCAAGATTGTTTTTCTTGGGCGCGCCGGCCTGAACGCCCGCGGTTCGTTCCATGCGATGAATTCCTTTCGAGAAGTTGCCGCAAAATGGCTTACTCATTATAGCCGCTAAGCGATTGCCTGTAAAGATAGGGCATGAAGTGTTCGCCAAAAATTAACGAATACGCAATATTGCGCCAAATACATTGTAAAGAAAGAGCGAAGACGATATAATACTGCTGGAATAATTATCATTTGCGAAAGAAGGTAAACCTGTGGAAAAAGGCAGCTCTCCCGCGGCGGCGATGAATCACGAGAAACTTCGCTCCCTCGTGTTGGCGGCGATCCTCTCGGCCCTGATCGTCGTGATGACCATCGTTCCGTTCACCGGTTACATCACCATACCCGTGCTCTCGCTCGAAATCACGACGCTGCATATCGTCGTCGCGATCGGCGCGTGCCTGCT
>CAZJIS010000040.1:0-16630 GCA_964546125.1 uncultured Clostridium sp. | reverse complement strand
CGCGGATGGAAACGCGGGGCTCGTCCTTTTTATCGCCCTTGGCATAGCTGAAATAGGGCATGATAACCGAAACGGAGTTGGCGCTCGCGCGCTTGAACGCATCGATATAGAAAAGCAGCTCCATGAACTCATTGTTTGGATCGAGGCCGATGGTCTGCACCAGATAAACATCTTTGTCGCGAATGCATTCGTTAATGCGAACGAAGGTGTTGCCCTCGCTGAACATGAGGGTGGTATTATCCCCGATGGGGCTGTCCAGATAATCGCACATGCGCTGCACGAACTTTCTGCTCGCATTCCCCGCAAAGATCCTGATCTGGCCGTTCCCGCAATTCATCGCCGAAATCCCCCTTATAAATCATTCGCCTAATTATAACAAAGTTCGACCGCGCGGGCAATGGCAGGGATATCCTGTGCAAACACCCCGCCCTTTAGTGATAAGCTATGCTTATATCACATGCATCGCCGCACCCCTGTCGTTTCATCGCGCGGCCCGCGCGCGCCTCGCGAAAAGGAGAAAGGCTTGCAGGCTCATGCCGGATAAGGTTGGCGGTCTTTGTCGCATCCTGTAAGGATTTGCAGGAAAAAAGATCCGCCCGTCACCGGGGCATAAACCATTCATATGACGGGGCGGCCCGCCCGCGCGCAAAAAACGCCGCGGATCAGCTTTCTTCGGCCGCAAGGCCCATTTGGCTCACGACCATGTCGTAATAATGGCCGCGCGCGGCCATGAGTTCCTCGTGGCTGCCGCGCTCAATAATGCGCCCCTCGTCGAGCACGAAGATGCGGTCCGCATCGCGAATGGTGGAGAGCCGGTGCGCGATAAGGAAGCTCGTACGGCTGCTCATGAGCCGCAAAAGGGATTGCTGGATGTCCTTTTCGGTTTTCGTGTCAACCGAACTCGTCGCCTCGTCGAGGATGAGGATCGGGCTTTCGCACAGCGCCGCGCGGGCGATGGCCAGAAGCTGCCGCTGCCCCTCGCTGAGGTTATCGGCGCTGCCGTAAACCATCGTGGCGTAGCCTGCGGGAAGCTTGCGGATGAAATCATCGGCCCGGGCAAGCCGCGCGGCCTCGATTACCTCCTCATCCGTCGCCCCGGGCTTCGAATAACGGATGTTGTCGAGGATGGTTCCCGTAAACAGGCACGTTTCCTGCAAAACGACCGAAAAGCATTTGCGCAAACTCTCGCGGCGGATCTTTTGGATATCGACGCCGTCGATGCTGATTTTCCCCTCGTCCGCATCGTAAAAGCGGGTGAGGAGGTTGACGATGGTCGTCTTGCCGCTGCCCGTTTCGCCCACGAGCGCGACAACCTCGCCGGGCGCAACCTCGAAGGAAACATCCTCAAGCACCGGGCGCTCCTTGTCATAAGAAAAGTGCACGCCCGCAAAGCGCACGCCGCCCTTCGGCGCGTCGAGGGAAACGGCATCGAAATCATCCGGCGCTTCCTCCGCGCGGTCAAGGATTTCAAACACGCGCTCCGCCCCCGCAAGCGCCTGCTGGATAGAGTTGAACAGCGAAGCGATGTTGTTGAGCGGCTGCGCGAACTGCTTTGAGTAGCTTAAAAACGTGATGACCGTGCCGATTGCAAGCCCGCTTTGCACGCTGAGCGCGCCGCCCGCGATCGCGGTGAGCGTAAAAGTCAGGTTGTTGATCACATTCATCAGCGGCATCATAAAGCCCGCCCATGTCTGCGCGCGGTAGGCGCTCAGGTAGAGGCTTTCGTTGATTTGCTGAAAATGCGCTTTAGCTTCTTCTTGCCGTGAGAACGCCTTGACCATTTTCATGCCGAGGATGCTCTCCACGATCACGCCGTTAAGCGCGCCGAGGCTGCGCTGCTGGGCTAGGAAGAACGCGCGGCTGCGCGTGGCGATGAGCTTTGTGAGCAGATATACGAGCGGCACGCACACGAGCACGACCAAGGTCAGCCGATAATCGAGCAAGAGCATGAGCGTAAGCGAACCTGTGAACGTAAGCGCGGAGGCCGTGAGCTGCGTGGCGCTCGAGGCGATGGTGGAGGAGATGCTGTCCACATCGTTTGCAAGGCGGCTCATCGTATCCCCATGGGAGGTCGTGTCGAAAAAGCCGAGCGGCAGCCGCTGCATTTTGTTGAAGAATTCGCTGCGCAGCACATGCACGAGCTTCTGGCTCACATTGAGCATGAGGACTTCTGTCACGGTGGCCACGACATAGCGCGTGAGGTGCAGCGCCGCGATGGCGGCGAGGATCGTCAGGAGCAGCGAAGCGTCGAACGCTTCGCTGGGCGCCGTAAAGGCGTTGAACGCCTTTCCCGTAAAATAGGGCACGAGCACCTGCACGGCGGAGGATACAGCCGTGAGCAGCATCGCAAGAAACACGGTTTTGCCCCAACGCAGGAAAATGCGCACGATGCGGCGCAGCGTCCCCCTTGCGTTCTTGGGCTTTTCACCCGGTGCAAAGCGGCGGGCACCGCCCTTGCCGCCGCCCCGGCCCGAAATTGAAGGAAGCTTGCTCGTGGTGGTGATCGGATTATTCGTCATAGCCCGCCTCCAGCGCCGCGGAGCTTTCGATCTGCGAGCGGTAAATATCCTGATAGACGCGGCACTCGCGCATGAGTTTGGCGTGCGTGCCAAAGCCCACCGCGCGGCCTTCCTCAAGAACGAGGATTGCATCGGCGCTCATTGCCGTTGCGCAGCGTTGCGTGATGAGGATGAGCGTGCTGTTCACATCGCGCATGAGGCGGCGCTTGAGGCGCGCCTCGGTCACGGCGTCGAGCGCGCTGGTCGCATCGTCTAAAATGAGCACGGGCGCATTTTTCACAAGCGCGCGGGCGATGGACACGCGCTGCTTCTGCCCGCCCGAAATATTCACCCCCCCGCTGCCGAGCGCGCTTTCAATGCCTTCGGGCATCGAAAGCACAAAATCGGCCTGCGCGGTGGAGAGCGCGCGGGCGAGCTTTTCATCCGAAGCGCCGCCGTCGCCCCACAAGAGGTTGCTTCGAACGGTTCCCGAAAAGAGCGTGGGTTTTTGCGGCACGATCGCTACGCTCGCGCGCACAACGGCGGGATCGGCTTTTGCGATGTTTTGCCCGCCGATCGAGATGCTGCCGCCGTCTGCATCATAAAAGCGCATCAAGAGCCAGGCGATCGTCGATTTGCCGCTGCCCGTCGGGCCAATGATCGCGAGCGTTTGCGCCTCGCCGATCGAGAAGGACAGGTCTTTGATGACCGGCTCCCCCGAGCTTCCGGGGTAAGCAAAGGTCACGTTTGAGAACGTAACGCCGCCGGTGAGCCGCGCGCCGGGAACTTCCGCGCCCGCGGGGACGAAATCCTCCCCGCCCGCGAACACCTCGAGCACGCGCCGGTTGGAGGCCTTCGTGCGCACGAATACATTGAATATGTTGGTGATCATCAAAAGCGAAGTCAATATTTGCGCCATGTAAATGGTAAAGGCCGAAACATCGCCCGGCTCGGTGAAGCCCGCAACGGTCTGCTTTGCGCCAAGCCAAATGGCAAGCACTGTGCCAAGGCCCACCGAAAGCGTCATGATCGGCGAAATGAACGTGATGATGATCTGCGCCGAAACGCCTTTTTTCATCAATTCATCGTTGGCTTCCCCAAAGCGCTTCTTTTCGGAATCGTATGTTCCAAAGGCTTTCACGAGCCGAATACCGATGAGGTATTCCTGCACGACGGAATTGAGCCTGTCCATCGCCTGCTGCAATTTTCCGTAGCGCGGGTAGGAAAGGCGCATGCTCACCACGATGCACAAGGCGACGATGCCGACCACCGTATACATGATCAGCGACAACCCGGGGTTCAAAAGGGCTGCAAGCACGATGCTGCCGATGCAGGTGACCGGCGCTTTGAAGAAAATGCGCATGCTGCCGTTGACGAACTGCGTGATTTGCTGCACGTCATTCGTGAGGCGCGTGATCAGCGAGCCGCTCTGAATTTGATCCGCCGCCTGCTCCGAGAAGCGCATGATCTTTGCAAACAGGTCGTAGCGCAAGTCCGCTCCCAGCCGCTGGGAAACGCGGCTGGAGAGCATGCTCCGCGAAACGGCGAACACCGCGCCAAGCGACGCGATTAAAAGCATCCATCCGCCGTGTTTCAAAACGCTTTGCATGCTCGCGCGTTCGATGCCCTCGTTGATGATGCGCGCCATGATGGTGGGGCCCAAGAGGTCGCACACCGCCTCGCATGCCACGCAGAATACCGCCGCGAAGAAGGAAGTTTTATACCGCCCGAAATAGCCCTTATAAATGCCCATGCCGCGTCAGATGCTGCGTGTATATTTACGCAGCCACTCGCGTTCCTCGCGGTTCATCAGCGGCGCAAGCCGCTCAAACACAAACGCATGGTAGGCGTTGAGCTGCCTCTTCTCCGCTTCGTTCAAAAGCGCGGGGTCAATGCAATCGAGGTCGATGGGCGCGCAGGTGAGCGTTTCAAAGCTCATAAACTGGCCGAATTCGTTCTTTTCATCCCGCCTGCACACGATGAGGTTTTCCGTGCGGATGCCATAGGCCCCTTCGAAATAGAGGCCCGGCTCGTCGGAGGTGATCATGCCCTCCTCAAGTATGACCGAGGAAATCTTTTCGCCCTCGAGCTTCCAGCGGAAGTTGTTCGGCCCCTCGTGCACGCCAAGAAGATAGCCGACGCCATGCCCCGTGCTGTGCTTGCAGCCGAGCTTCTGCTCCCAAAGCGGCGCGCAGCAGAGTATGTCGAGGTTCGCGCCGCGGCAGCCGTAAAGGAAGCGGGCGTTGGCAAGCGCGAGCATGCCGCGCAGCACCAAGGCAAAATGCTTCTTTTGTTCGGCGCTCACTTCGCCCACCGCAAAGGTGCGCGTCACATCGGTTGTCCCCTCGAGATACTGCCCGCCGGAATCGACGAGCAAGAGGCCGCGCGGTTCGATTTGAACCGAGGTTTCAGGCGTCGCCGCGTAATGCGGCAGCGCCGCGTGCGCGCCATAAGCGCAGATCGTGTCAAAGCTCAGCCCCAGGCAGCCGGGCTGCTCCATGCGCAGCGCATCGAGATAGGCGCCGGCGGAGAGTTCGGTCATCCCCGTTTGGCCCGCATTCTCTTTGGCCCATTTGATAAAGCGCGTGAGCGCAAGGCCATCCTTGACATGCGCGCGGCGCATGTTCTCGACCTCGACCGGGTTCTTCATGGCTTTTTTAAGGGTTGCGGGGTTTGGCGCGTCGACGATGATGGCGTTGGCGGCAATGATATCATAAAGCGTGTAGTTGACGCGCTCGCCCGAGACTAGCACCGATGCGCCCTCGCCATAGCGGCGGGCGAACGCATACACTTCGCCATAGGGCAGCACCGAAACGCCGAGCGCATCGAGGTAAGTCTTCACGGCCTCACCGAGCTTTTTCTCATCGATGAAAAGATAGGCCCGCTCGCGCTCCACAATGAGGTAGCAGAGCGCAACGGGGGTGTGGCGCACATCGTCCCCCCGGATGTTGAGCAGCCAGGCAATGTCGTCAAGCGCCGCCACCACATGCGCGTCTGCGTCCTTTTGCTCCATAACGGCGCGAAGCTCCCGGAGCTTTTGGGCGGCGCCCTGCCCCGCGTATTCATCGGCGAGCACCCACACGCGGCCCTCGGGCAGCGGGGGCCTGTTTTGCCAGATCTCGCCGACGAGATCGAGCGCCGGGTCGAGCGCGATGCGCTTATTTGCAAGCGCCGCCTGCATGCGCAGCGCCCATTGCGCGCTGACCGTGCGCCCGTCAAAGCCGAGCGCCGAACCCTCAGGCAAATTCTGCGCGAGATATTGGACGATGGTGGGCACGCCCTCCTCGCCCACTTTCATGAGGGTGATGGGCGCGCCCGCCGTTTGCTGCGCGCTTTGGATGAAATAGCGCGAATCCACCCAAAGCAGCGCCTCGTGCGGCGTGACGACAAGCGTTCCCGCCGAGCCGGTAAACCCGGTGAGGTATACGCGCGCCCGGAAATGATCGCCCACATATTCGCTTAAATGGAAATCATCCGTGGGCACATAATAAGCTGCGAGGCCATGCGCCTCCATCAGCGCCCGCAGGCGCGCAATACGCTCTGCAATCATTTGTGCGGCAGCTCCTTTTGGGCAAGGCAGGCGCACAGCAGTTTGACCGCGTTGTCAAAATCGCGCCTGTCGCAGGTTTCAACGGGCGAGTGGATGTAGCGCGTGCCGATGGAGATGCACCCCGCGAGCACGCCGCCGCGCGTCCTTTGCACGGCGCCGGTGTCGGTGCCGCCCGCGCGCAGCACTTCGCGCTGGAAGGGGATGCCCGCCTCTTCGGCCGCGCGTTCCATGAATGTGCGCACGACCGGCGGCACGATGACGGAGGAATCCATCACCTTGACGGTCGGGCCCTTGCCGATTTCGACGGCCATCGGCAGCGCCTCGGGCAGGTCGCCCGTGCCGGTCACATCGAGGCTGATGCCCAGGTCCGGCTCAATCGCATAGGCCGCGGTACCCGCGCCGCGAAGCCCCACTTCCTCCTGCACGGTAAAGACATAATATACATCGTGTTCGCTCTTGGCTTGTTTGATCGCCTCCACAAGCACCGCGCAGCAGATGCGGTCATCGAGCGTCGAGCAGGAAATTCGGTTGCCCATCTGCGCGAAACGGCCCGCGAAAATGCACATATCGCCGATGGAAACGAGCTTTTCCGCCTCTTCGCGGCTCTCGGCGCCAATGTCGATGAAGAGGTTGCTCATCTTAAGCTCCGCAAGCCCTTTTTCTGTGCGCTCCATATAGACCGCGCCGCGCGTGCCGTTGCCGAACACCACCTGGTGGCCGACAGAGAGCGCCGGGTTCACGCCGCCCACGTTTGAAACGCGCAGGAAGCCTTTTTCATCGATGGCGACGACGATGAGGCCGATTTGATCCATGTGCGCGGTGAGCAAAATCTTTTTGCCCGAAACGCCGCGCTTGAGGGCGATGAGGTTGCCAAGCTTATCGTTGTAAACTTCATCGGCATGGGGGGCGACCATATCGCGCAAAACTTCGCTGATCGTGTCCTCATGGCCGGTGGGGCCAAAGGTGGTGAGTATTTTTTCGAGCGTCATGTTATCCATAATCAAAGCACCTCGTCGAATTTTTTGGTCCTGAGGAAAGCGTCTGCAAGCCGATAGGCATTTTGAATGTCCATCGCCGACGCAAGGCTTGCCGGGGAGTGGATGTAACGGCAGCCCACGCTGATGCCGCCCACGACGCAGCCGTCGAGCGCCTTATTGATCGCGCCGCCGTCCGTGCCGCCGCGGCTGCCCTGGCGGAGCTGGTAGGGGATGCCCGCCTCCTTTGCCGTTTGCTGCAGCGCGCGGAACATCTTGGGGCGCGTCACCGTGCCGCCGTCCATGAAGGTGATCGCAGGGCCGCAGCCCATTTTGGTGACGTATTCATGATCGCGCGCCTTAGGCATGTCGTTGGCGGTCGTGCCCTCGAGCACCAGCGCCACATCGGGCGCCGCCGTATGCACGGCGGCCTTTGCGCCGCGCAGGCCGATTTCCTCCTGCACGGTGAACACCGCCCACAGGTCGCATTCATAATCGTTTTTCAAAAGCTCGAGTAAAATCGCGCAGCCGATGCGGTCGTCCAGCGCCTTTGCCTTGAGCGTGTCTTCGCCGAGGCGCTCAAACTTCGTGGTGAAGCAAATATAATCGCCGGGCTTCACATATTTAAGGGCGTCAGCCCGATCCTTCGCGCCGATGTCGACGTAAAGCTCGCTGTGCGGCAGCGCGCGGCCAAGATCATCCCTGCTTTGCAGGTGGATGGCCTTCGCGCCGATGACGCCGGGCACATCGTCCGGGCCGACGACAACGCGCTTGGAGATGACCACGCGCGGGTCGAGGCCGACCTGTTCATAGGCGATCAGGCCGTTGTCGAGCACGCCGCGCGCGACCATGCCCACCTCGTCCATATGGGCGCAGACCATCACGCGGCGGCCCGCCCCCTGTTTGTGGACGATGAGGTTGCCCATCGCGTCGGTTTTGTGCTTAAGGCCCATCCCGTCGAGCACCGTTTTAATGTACCTGCGCACACGGCCCTCGTCGCCGGATACGCCATAGATGTTGGTGAGTTCCTCTAGTCGTCCAAGCATAGCTTTTCCTCCCAATCCGCACCGAGCTCCGCGGCGACGCCGGCGATGATCTTGGCGCAGTTTTTCAGTGTGTCGAGGGAAATGACCTCCACGCTCGTGTGCATATAGCGAAGCGGCAGCGAAACGAGCCCGCAGGGGATGCCCCCCTCGAGGATCTGCAAGCTCCACGCGTCCGTTCCCGTTGCGCCCGCTGCGACATCGGTTTCCCAGGGGATGTTCTGCTCGTCGGCGGAAGCCGCGATCATGTCGAACACCCTGGGGTGGATGTTCCCGCCGCGGGTAATGGAGGCATGGTCGAGTTCGACCGTGTCGAACTGCTTTGTGCCGGGCGTGGGCGCGTGGCATACGTCGATGGCGATCGCGATATCCGGCTTGATGTTATAGCCGCCGGAAGCGGCGCCCAATCCCCCGCTCTCCTCCTGCACCGAGCCGCAAAAGACCACGCGGCAGTTGAGCTTGCGGGATTTTAGAATGTCCATCGCCTCGAGCATCATCGCGACACAGGCGCGGTCGTCGAAGGTCTTGCCCGCGACGATGTTGTTCTTGAGCTTCATCGGCGGCGCGAGGCGGAATGTGACGTTATCGCCGACGTTCACAAGCGCGCGCACTTCCTTGGCCGCAAGGCCCGTGTCGCAGACAAGATCGTCCGCGGTGTAGGCCTTCTTCGCGTCGCCCGCCTGCTGCAGGTGGGGCGGAACCGCGCCCATAACGGCCGGAATCGCCCGCTTGCCGTAGACGACCACCTCGCTGCCCGGCAGCACGCGCGGATCGACGCCCGCCACCGAGCGAAGGCGCAGCATGCCGTTGTCTTCAATCGAGGTGACCATCATGCCCACCTCGTCCACATGCGCCATCACGAGCAAAGTCGGCCCGCTCTCGCCGATGCGTGCGAAGGTGTTGCCCACAGCGTCTGTGAACACATCGTCCGTGTAGGCCCTGAAATACCCTTTGAGCACCTCGGACACGGCGGACTCGTTGCCCGTCACGCCCGGCGTGGTTGTCAAAGCGGACAGCGCCTCAAATACATCCATAGCGTTTTCTCCTTTGTTTCGATACTCTGAAAAACCTTATTTTTATTTTATTAAGAAAGATTATCGCGCAGCACGCGCAGCGCGTTGCGGTGGGTGATAAGGTCTACCTCGCGCGCGGTGAACACGCGGTGCAGGGCCTCTTTAAGAAGCGGCACGCCCGCGCAATCCCCAAATTCGAGGGTGCTGCCGATGCCGTCAAAATCGCTGCCGAGGGCCACCGTTTCGACCCCCGCCACATCGGCGATGTAGCGCGCGTTGCGCACGAGGTCCATCGTGTAAGTATAATGGCCGTTCTCGGTGAGAAAGTATGAAGCGTAATTGAGCCCCGTGACGCCGCCGTTTTTTGCAAGGGCGCGCAGCATATCGTCGGTGAGGTTGCGCATCGCGGGGCACAGCGCGCGCGCGTTTGAATGGGAAGCGACGAACGGTTTTTTCGCATGCTTTGCAACATCCCAAAAGCCCGCATCGGAAAGGTGCGAAACGTCCGCGACGATGCCAAGCTCGTTCATGCGCGCGAGCGCCTCGATGCCAAACGGCTTGAGCCCCGCCCCGGGCGCGGTGGCATTGGGGAAACCGAGGCTGTTTTCATGGTTCCAAGTAAGGGTGATGAGCCGCACGCCGCGGCGGAACATCTCCTCAAGGCGCGCGAGGTCGCCCGCAAGCGGCATCGCATCCTCCACCGTGAGCAGCGCGCCGATCTTGCCGCAAGCCGCGGCCGCCGCGATATCTCCATAGGCGAGCACCGGCGCGAGAAGATCCGTGTTGTCCGCAAGCTCGCGCTCATACCAGCCCGCCGCATGCAAAAAGAATTCCCACGGCGTTAGGGGCTCGTCCGTATAGCCGCGCTCGAAACCATCCCTCTCGATGAACAGCGCGAACGCCTGCACGAGCGCGCCCGCCTTTTTGAGGCGCATGAGGTCGAGCTGCCCCGCGGGATTGCTGCGCAGCCGTTTTCGGCCGCGGCTTTTCATCACTTCGCACACGATGGTATCACAATGAAGATCGACAAAACCGGTGAGCGCCATGCCCGATGTTCCCTCCCGCGCACGCAGATTCCGCGCATGCGCCTGCTTTTATGTGCCCGCAAGGGCCCTTTGAATTATACATCATTCATCCAATAATAAAAAGATGAAAACACGCGAACTTTATGCTAGAATGTGCGCATGGACAAGAACAAGCGCATTCAAAGCAATCTTCTATTGCTGCTCACCGCCCTTATTTGGGGGAGCGCGTTCGTCTTTCAAGGCGACGCGGCCGATCATCTCGGCGCATTTTCGTTCAATGCCGTGCGCAGCCTCGTCGCGGGCGTCGCGCTGCTGCCGGTGATCTATTTCATGTCGCGCGCGCGCAAAGCGCGCGGTGAGAGCGCGCCCGAGCACAAGCAGGGCGGCCGCAAGCTGCTCATCGCGGGCGGCGTGCTCTGCGGCGTAGTGCTCACGATCGCCTCCGCATTTCAGCAGCTAGGCATGCAATTCGGCGTCAATTCCGGCAAGGCCGGTTTTTTAACGGCGCTCTACATCATCATCGTGCCGGTGCTCGGCATCCCGCTTAAAAAGCGCGCGCATTTTACGCTGTGGATCAGCGTGCTGCTGGCGCTCGTGGGGCTTTACTTCCTTTGCATTAAGGATGAGTTCCGCATCGAAACGCGCGATCTTCTGGTGATTGCCTGCGGCTTTTGCTATGCGCTGCATATTCTTGTGATCGACCATTTTTCGCCCAGGGTCAACAGCGTGAAGATGAGCTGCATCCAATTCTTTGTGTGCGGCGTGCTTTCGGCGCTCGTCGCCGTGTTCACCAAGGAGCGGACGACGGGCGCGCAGATGCTTGCCGCGTGGCTGCCGATCCTCTATGTGGGCCTGCTTAGCTCGGGCGTGGGCTACACTTTGCAAATGGTCGCCCAGAAGAACACCTCGCCTGCGATGGCTTCTATGCTCATGAGCCTTGAGGCGGTGTTCGCGGCGCTCGCGGGCTGGCTGCTGCGCGGCCAGGCGCTGACAGTGCGCGAGCTCATCGGCTGCGCAGTGATGTTTGCGGCCATTCTGCTCGCCCAGGCGCCGGACCTTCTCCCCGTCAGGCAACCGCGCGCAAGCGCATAAATTTAAGAAGAACATCACGATCGGAAGCGGGAACGGCCTTTGCAAAGGGGCCGTTTTTGTGCTCTCACGCGCGCCGGGCGGCTTTGTTTGAATTGTTGTCACATCTGCGCTCTTGCATTAGGCGCGGCAAGGTCGTAAATTATAGGTAATGCCATGAAAGCACGCCGCCGCCGCGGGAGGAAAGGAAACGATATGAGATTCAGGGAGCGCGTCGCGAGATTTTTGCAGGGGCGAAACGGCCTCGACCAATTTTCGCGCGCACTTTCTTACGTTTCGCTCGCGATGCTTATCGTCGCCTTCATTTTGCAGGCCGCGCGCGTGCAAGTAGTCGGCAACACCCTTTGGTGGCTCGCGCTTGCGGTGATGGCTTACGGCTACTTCCGCATATTCTCAAAAAACATCTCCCGGCGCAGCCGGGAAAACGCGAAGTATCTGCAGCTCCGCGCCCGCGTCACGGGGTGGTTTCGCCGCGAAAGTGCACACGCCAAGCAGCTTAAGACCCACCGTTTCTTCAAATGCCCCGGCTGCGGCCAGCGCGTGCGCACGCCGCGCGGCAAGGGCAAAATCCGCATTACCTGCCCCAAATGCGGCACGGCTTTCATCCGCAAAAGCTGAGATGTTCGGCTATGTGACCCCCAATAAAAAAGATCTATCCCCCGAAGAGGAAGCCCGCTACCGCGCGGCCTACTGCGGGCTGTGCCACGCGCTCAAAACCCGCCACGGCGCTGTTATGCGCTTTGCTTTGCAATATGATTTTGCCTTCCTCGTGCTGCTGCTCGATTCGCTCTACGAGCCCGAACGCAGCGCTTCTTTTCGGCGCTGCGCCGCGCACCCTTTGTGCAAACGCGCGCATGAGCAGACCGATTTCACCGATTACGCGGCGGACATGACCGTCGCGCTCTTTTACCACAAATGCCTTGACGACTGGCGCGATGAGAAAAGGCTTTTGCGCCGCGCGCAGGCTTTTTTAATGAAAAGGCGCTACGAGGCGGTCGCGCGCCTGCGGCCCGCGCCGTGCGCGGCGATCGGCGAAGCGCTCGAGGAGCTAAGCCGCATCGAGCAGGATGCGCACGCCCCGGCGGACGCTGCCGCCGCCGCCTTTGGCGAAGCGATGGCGGCCCTGTTCGCGCCGCGCGCGGATCGCTGGGAGGCCCCGCTTCGCGCCTTTGGCATGGCGCTCGGGCGTTTTCTTTATATGATGGACGCGTGGGACGACTGCGCCCGCGACGCGCGGCGGGGAAACTTCAACCCGTTTGCTTCGGACCGCCTCTTGCCGGATTTTGACGCGCGCGCCGAGGCGATCCTCACGGCTTTGCTCGGCGAATGCGCGGCGGCGTTTGAGAGGCTGCCGCTTGTTGAAGATATCGGTTTGATGCGAAATGTGATATACTCCGGCGTGTGGACGCGGTTTGAATGGAAGCGCGTGCAAAGGGAGGCCAAAGCATGCCGATGACCGATCCATACAAGGTGCTGGGCATCCCCACCACCGCCACGGACGACGAGGTTAAGCAGGCGTACCGCAGGCTCGCCAAGCGCTACCACCCCGACGCGAACCCCGGCGACAAAGCCGCCGAACAGCGCATGAAAGAGATCAACGCCGCCTATGACCACATCATCAACGGAGACACGGGCGGCGCGGGCAGTGCGGGCGGCTATGAAAGTTACGGCGGATACGGCGGATATGGCGGATACGGCTACGGCGGCTACGAAAGCCGCAGCGCGGACCCGCGCATGAACGCCGCGCGCACCTACATCCAGTTTGGCCGCTATCACGAGGCGCTCAACGTGCTCGCGGGCATCCGCGAGCGGGACGCCCTGTGGTATTATTACAGCGCCGTCGCCAACAGGGGCCTCAACAACCGCATCGCCGCCATCCAGCACGCGCAAAAAGCCGTGGAGATGGAAGGCGACAACGCGGCCTACCGCGCGCTGCTCGAGGAGCTGCAAAACCCCGGGCAGGCCTATGCCGAATACGGGCGAAATTTCTCCGCGCCGTTTTTGAGCGTGAATCGCCTCTGCGGCGGCTTCATCATTTCGTGGCTGATGTGCATGTATTGCAATTTCTGCTGCCGGTAATGTAAAACCGGCCTACCGTAAGCCGTATTACTATTTTGCGGGAGGGTTTGAACATGCTCGATTACAGGAAGCTGCAAAACGGGAGCGATATCCGCGGCACGGCCATTTCGCTGCCGGGCGGAAAGCCCGCCGACCTCACCGAAGACGCGGCGCGCGCCATTGGCGGCGCGTTTGCGGCATGGCTTTCAGCAAAGCTCAATAAGCCCGAAACCTCGCTGCGCATCGCCATCGGGCGCGATTCGCGCATCACGGGCGAGGCGCTGCTCACAGCCTTTGCAAAGGGCGTTTCCCAAACGGGCGCGCGGGCGACAAGCTTCGGCCTTGCTACCACGCCCGCCATGTTTATGGCGACGGCGGCCGGCGATCCTCCGTTTGACGCGGGGGTGATGACCACCGCGAGCCACCTGCCCTTTGAGCGCAACGGCTTCAAATTCTTCACCGGCGCGGGCGGACTCGATAAAAAAGACATCGCGGCGCTCCTTACGCGCGCTAAGGAGGGCGACTATCCCGCGGATCACGCGGCTGCCGCCCCCGATGAACAAAACTTCATGGAAACTTACGCGCGGCTTTTGCGCGAGAAGATCGTTTCCGGCGCGGCGCTCGGCCCCAAACCCCTTGCGGGCCTGAAGATCCTTGTCGATGCGGGCAACGGCGCGGGCGGCTTTTTTGCGCATGACGTGCTCGCTCCCCTCGGCGCGGATGTGCGCGGCAGCCTGTTTTTAGAGCCGGACGGCCATTTCCCCAACCACGCCCCGAACCCCGAGGATGCGCGCGCGATGCGTGTGATTACCGGGGCGGTGCTTGAACATCAGGCGGACTTTGGCATCCTCTTCGACACGGATGTGGATCGCGCGGGCGCGGTGCTGCCCGATGGGCGGGAGCTCAACCGCAACCGCCTCATCGCGATGATCGCCGCCATCATGCTGCGCGATAATCCCGGCACGACCATCGTGACCGATTCGATCACCTCCGCGGGGCTTGCGCGCTTTATTGCGGCGCGCGGCGGCATCCACCGGCGCTTCAAGCGGGGCTATAAGAACGTGATTGACGAGGCGGTCCGCCTCAACGCCGAAGGCCAGCATGCCGCCGTCGCCATGGAAACCTCCGGGCACGGGGCGCTTATTGAAAACTATTTCCTCGACGACGGCGCGTATTTGATGGTGAAGCTCACCATTGAGCTTGCGCGCGCCAAGGCCGGGGGCCGCCCGCTTGCAAGCCTCATTGAAGGCCTATGCGAACCGCGCGAGAGCCGCGAATACCGCATGGCGATCGCGGGCGAGGAGTTTGCCGCCTACGGCAAGCAGGTGCTCGAGGACCTCGCGCAGCACGTCGCCGCGCTCGAGGGCTTTTCCGTTGCGCCGGATAATTTCGAGGGCCTGCGCGTCAACGCGGATGCCGCCCACGGGGACGGCTGGTTTTTGCTGCGCATGTCCCTTCACGACCCGCTCATGCCGCTCAACATCGAAAGCGATGCGGAGGGCGGCCTCGCACAAATGGCCAAAATGCTTTACGCCTTTCTCTCGCGCTTCAAGCGGCTCGACGTTGCGCCGCTTGCAAAAGATGTGCAGCCTTAAAGATGCAAGAGAGGGAGCTTAACGCTCCCTCTCTTCTATTTCCATCAGTTTGCGCACAAGCGCGCCCACGCGCTTTTCCCCGCCCGTGCCGGCGATGTTGTCGACCATGCGGCGGAGCATGGCGCTGAAAAGCTCCAATTCCTCTTTCCCGAACCCATCGAAGGTCAGCGCGTCAATCTCACCGAACACGGCCATGAAGTCCGCATGGGCGCGCGCGCCCTTTTCGGTGACGCGCAGCCGGTTGAGGCGAAGGTCCCCCTCATCCGCACGGCGCTCGATGAGGCCCGCCGCCGCCATACGCTTGGCCGAAAGCGCCACCGATGCGCTCGACACGCCCGTGTGGGCCGCAGCCTCGGCCTGCGTGCAGCCCTCGTGCCGCAGGATGAAATCCAAAAGGGGAACCTGCCCCGAGTGCATATCGACACCCTGCGTGCGGCTTCGCACATAGATCCTGCGCAAAAGCCCGAGACGGTGCATGTTCTCCACAATCGAACGGTGTTCCATTGCGGCGCCTCCTTTCCTATTTTCCCGAAATGATGCCGTTAACCGCTTGATGATCAAGCGTTTAGCGGCTTATTTTAGCCCCTAAGCCAGGCTTTGTCAAGCGCCAATGTGGGATAGACCTCCACGGATGAACAATTATCGCGCAAAGGCTCTCAAATTGCGCCAAAAGAAGCTATTTTACCGCCCTTACGCCGCGAAAAACGCGGTGTTATTCTTATGGTGATGACAAAAAACCCCATATATTGGGGATGAGGAGGGCACAAATGACAAAATACAGGGTTCTTATGGCGGATGGCAACACGCAGTTCCAAGCCGCGATGCGCGATTATTTCGCCGCGCAGGAACAGGTTGCCCGGTTCGATGTCGCCATAGACGGGCAAGCGGCGCTCGAAGCGCTGCATGAAGGCAGCTACGACGTGCTCATCACAGAACTCATCATGCCCCGCGCCGACGGGTTCGAGCTGCTCGAACGCATCAGCGCGGGGCTCGTGGAAAACCCGCCCGCCGTGATGGTCGTAAGCGCCATGCGCCAGGAGGACATGGTGCGCCAGGCCTGCACGCTCGGCGCACGCTATTTCATGGTCAAGCCCGCCGACCCCGAGTCGGTGTTCAAACGCATGCTCGACATGATGGACAACTCCTACGTCGGCCGCTCGCAGTATATCATGAGCGCAACGCAGCCCCGCTCGCTCGATGAAAAGATCACCTCGGTGTTCCTCGTCATCGGCATCCCCGCGCACATCAAGGGCTACCACTACCTGCGCGAAGCCATCCGCATGGTCTATTTCCAGCCGGAACTGATCAACCGCATCACAAAGGAACTCTATCCCGGCATCGGCAAGCGCTTCTCCACCTCCGCCTCCAAGGTCGAGCGTGCGATCCGCCATTCGATCGAAGTCGCCTGGACGCGCGGGAAGATCGAGAACATCAACCAGCTCTTCGGCTACAACATCTACTCGAAAAACGACAAGCCCACCAACGGCGAATTCATCGCCCTGGTCGCCGACAAGCTCATCATGGAGGATGCGCGCGAGCGCGCTCGCCGCGAGGAAATCGAAAACGTGGTCTGAGCGTGCCGAGGTGTTGCAGCAACCCTTGCAGAAGGATTGCAGAGCGCCGCGCGCACATCTTTGCCAAATATTTACTCTTTATACATTCAGCAGATTTTTATGCGCCTTTTTGTGGACCCCGTATGCACGGGGTTCACGTTTTATTCACATATCGAAGGCGAAAAAAGCCCCTGATTGTGGATAACCATGTGGATAACGTGGATAACACTGC
>CAZJIS010000039.1:6862-16945 GCA_964546125.1 uncultured Clostridium sp. | reverse complement strand
GTATGGTGGGGCAGCCTGACATTCAACTTTCAGTATAGTATGAATATATCAAGTGTGTCAATCGCTATCAAGCTGCCGGGCAGGATATGCGGCGCCGGCCGGCGCGGCGGGAGAAGAGGGCCTTGCTTCAGGCTTTTTTTGCAGCGTGCCGCGGGCAATCTCAATGAAATCGCGCGCCGCGTTGGAGAGGTAGCGCCCGCGCTCGTAACAGGCGGCAAGCGTGCCGCGCACCGCCTCGTCCGTGATGGGGAAGAGGTCTGTGCCCTCGCTCTGGTGGATGTCCGCGCCGTGGATATGCTCTAAAAACAGCTCGGGATAAACGGCGATGCCCATGCCGCTTTGCGCGAGCGCATAGGCGGTTTCGGTGTTTTCCGTTTCAAAAACAACGTCCAGTTTCACACAACGCGCCTCGGTATAATCGTCGATTAAACTGCGCACGCGGTTGCCTTTCTTTAACAAAATGAAAGGCATGCCTTCAAAACAGGAAATGTCCACCGAGCGGGAAAACATATCGCGCAGAGAAACGGCCTTGCCGCCGTAGCGCTCGTCAAAAAGCTTTTTGGGCACGAGCAGAAGCAGGCGCTCGTGCGCGAGGGGAATAATTTCCACCGACTCGAGCGTCACCGGGGTGAACACGACCATCAGGTCGATGCGCCCGTGGCGCAGGTGATCCTCTAGCTCCTCCGAGTTGCCCTCGAGGATGGAGATTTCGATGAGCGGGTTCCTCTCACAAAACAAGGGCAGGATCTTTGGCAGAATCGCGAGCCCGCAGGTGTGGGAAATTCCCACGCGCAGCGCGCCGCGGCGGCAGCCGGCGATGTCGTCCATCTCGCTGTAAATCTGCCGCTCGAGATCGAGGATCCGGCGCGCGAACATCTCAAGCCGCGTGCCGGCATAGGTGAGCGCGAACGCGGGCGTGCGCTCGAACAGGCGCACGTTGAGGGCCTTCTCGAGCGTGGCGATGTGGGCGCTGAGCGACTGCTGGCTGATGTAGAGCCGCTTGGCGGCCCGCGTGATGTTCTGCTCCTCCGCGGCCGCGAGGAAATAGTGCAAATGCGTGAAGTTCATGTGGAGCCCCCATCTTCCGCACCACAGCCGCAGGACTGTGGCGGACAGCGGTTTTTATGTGTTTGCTCTTGTTGTATATTAATGATATTATATCATGGGATAGGGCGGATGTCACTTGCCGCCCGCCCGGAGGAGGATATTGTGAGGATCATCGAGGCCGAGCGGATCACCGAGGCTGTCGCCCGGATGTGCATCGCGGCAAGCGTTCGCCTGCCTGAAGATGTCAAGAACCGCATCGTTTGCTGCAGGCGCGAAGAACCCTGGCCTGCGGCGCGCGACGTGCTGCGTTCCCTTGAAGAAAACTGGAATCTCGCCGAGCGTACGGGCCTGCCCATGTGCCAGGATACGGGGCTGACCTGCGTGTTTCTCGAGGTCGGCGGCGACGTGCATATTGAGGGAGATATTGCGGGCGCGGTGGACGAAGGCGTCCGCCGGGGTTACCGGGAGGGCTGGCTTCGCAAATCCGTCGTGCGCGATCCGCTCGCGCGCGTCAATACCGGCGATAATACGCCGGCCGCGCTCTATTATGAGCCAGTCGCCGGGGATCGGTTGAAGATCACCGTAGCCCCCAAGGGCTTTGGCAGCGAGAATATGAGCCGCATCAAAATGCTGCGCCCTTCCGACGGGGTCGAGGGCGTGATGGATTTCGTCGTGGAAACGGTGGAAGTCGCCGGCGCCAACCCCTGCCCGCCCATCATCGTGGGCGTGGGCCTTGGGGGAACCTTCGATAAGGCGGCGCTGATCGCAAAGCAGGCGCTTTTGCGCGATGTGGGCGAGGCGCATTCCGACCCCGCCTATGCAAAGCTTGAGGCGGAGCTGCTCCGGCGCATCAACGCGCTCGGCATCGGCCCGGCGGGGCTTGGCGGCGCGACGACGGCGCTTGCCGTGCACATCAAGGCGATGCCCACGCACATCGCGGGCCTGCCCTGCGCCGTCAATATCAACTGCCATGCCGCAAGGCATGTGACGGAGGTAATCTAATGGCGCAAACGAATCAAATCGAAACCATATGCCTGCGCGCGCCCCTGAAGAGGGAGGCGCTCGCCGGGCTTCGCGCCGGGGATAAAGTGTGCATTTCCGGCACCGTTTACACTGCGCGCGACGCGGCGCACAAAAAACTCACCGAGCTTTTGCGCGAGGACAAGCCTTTGCCGTTCCCTCTCGAGGGCGCGATCCTCTACTATGCGGGGCCGAGCCCCGCGCCCCCGGGCTATGCGGTCGGCTCTGTGGGGCCCACCACGAGCTACCGCATGGATGCTTATACGCCGATGCTGCTCGACGCCGGAATGCTTGGCATGATCGGCAAGGGCGATAGGTCTAAAGACGTCGCGCAAGCTATTGCGCGCAACGGCGCGGTTTACTTCTGTGCCGTGGGGGGACTTGGGGCGCTGCTCGCCTCCTGCGTTAAAAGCGCGGAGGTCATCGCGTTCGAGGAACTCGGGGCCGAGGCCGTACGCAGGCTTGAGGTGGAGAATTTCCCCGCGTTCGTGGCGCTTGACAGCCGCGGCGGGAGACTATATGAAAACGGACGCGCAAGCTACCTTGCGTTCCAAAATATTATAAGCTGAGGGATGAAATGAAAAAGAAACTGGTCATGGGCGTCATCGGCGCGGATGTGCACGCGGTGGGCAACAAGATCCTCTATTTCGCGTTCACCGAGGCCGGATTTGACGTGGTCAACCTCGGGGTAATGGTCTCGCAGGAGGAGTATATCGACGCCGCCGTCGAAACGCATGCCGATGCGATCGTCGTCTCCTCTTTGTATGGCCATGGGGAGCTCGATTGCCGCGGTTTGCGCGAGAAGTGCGACGAGGCGGGCCTCAGGGGCATTGTGCTGTTTGCAGGCGGCAATTTGGTCGTGGGCAAACAGCCTTTTGATGAAGTCGAACAGCGCTTCATCGAGATGGGCTTCGACCGGGTGTTCCCGCCCGGCACCGATCCCCAGGTCACGATCGATGCGCTCAAGGAGGCGCTCGGCGTTGTCTGAAAATATTCTGCTCATCGACTTTGGCAGCACCTACACCAAGGTGTGCGCGGCCGATCTTTCTGGCGAGCGGCTTTTAGCCACGGCCCAGAGCTACACCACGGTGGAGAGCGACATCGGCGAAGGTCTTGCAAACGCTCTCAGCTTGCTCGAAGCCCGCGCGGGTAAGCTCGCGTTCTCGGCGCGCTACGCGTGTTCGAGCGCGGCGGGGGGCCTTCGCATGTGCGCCTGCGGCCTCGTGCCGGGGCTGACCGCCAAGGCCGCAAAACTCGCGGCGCTCGGCGCGGGCGCAAAGGTGGAGCGAACCTACGCCTACCAGCTCACGCGCGCGGATATCGAAGAGATAGAGGGCCTGCGTCCCGACATCTTTCTTTTGACCGGCGGCACGGACGGCGGGGATACCGCCTGCATTTTGCACAACGCGCAGGTCATCGCCAAAAGCGCGCTCGACTGCCCGGTCATCCTCGCGGGCAACCGGGCCTGCGCCGATGAATGCGCGCAGATACTCTCGGGGAAGCGCGTGTATGTGGCGGGCAATGTGATGCCGCGCTTTAACGAGCTTGACATCAAGCCCGCGCAGGATTGCATCCGCGCCGTTTTCATGGAGCGCATCGTCAACGCCAAGGGTTTGAGCCGCGCGAAGAACCTGCTTGACGGCATCGTTATGCCGACGCCCGCCGCCGCGCACCGGGCGCTCGAACTTCTCTCGCGCGGCTGCGAAGGCGAGGCGGGCCTTGGCGAACTGATGGGCATTGATCTTGGCGGCGCGACGACCGATGTGTATTCCATGGCCGCGGGCGGCCCGCGCGAGGCGAACACGATCGTCACCGGCCTTGTCGAGCCCTATGCCAAGCGCTCGGTCGAGGGCGATATCGGCATGCGCTACAGCGTGCTGGGCATTTTGGAAAGCGCGGGCGCCGCGCGCCTTGCTTCGCTCGCGGGGCTTTCCCCGGAGCAAGCCGAAGCCGCCGTGCGCGCGCTTGCGGGGGACACCGAGCGCCTGCCCCAAAGCGAAGCGGACATCCGCCTCGACGGCGCGCTCGCGTCCCTTGCGGTGGAGGCCGCCGTTATGCGCCACGCGGGCACGCTCGAGAGCGTAATTACCCCCGTAGGCTGGACGTACCTCCAGGCGGGCAAGGACCTTCGCGGCGTAACAACGCTGGTTTTCACCGGCGGGGCGCTGATCCATTCCCCATACCTCGGGGGGATCGCCGCCCATGCTCTTTACAATAAGCAACAGCCGATGTCCCTGCGGCCGCTCGCGGCCGAGGTGCTCGTGGACCGCAACTATGTTCTTTCGGCGATGGGGCTGATGAGCGTTTATCATCCGGCCGCAGCGCTGCGCATATTAAAAAAGGAGTTAATCAGCTATGGATCTGTGCAACAGGAAGCTATCTGAAGAAGCTTTCCACGCCATTCGGGCGGAAGTTCTGCGGCAATGGCCCACGGGAGCGGAGGTCGACTTCGACAAAGGCGTGGCCTACCAAAGGGCGCTGCCCGCCCACAAGGTGTTTTCCGAGAAGCTCCGGCGCGCCGATGAGGAGGGCCGCACGCTCGTGCAGCCGCGCGCGGGCGTTGCCGGCATCGAAAAGCATATCGAACTGCTGCAATACCTGCAAAACGAGGGCGAAGCCGACCTTCTGCCCACCACGATCGACAGCTATACCCGCCAGAACCGCTATGCGGAGGCCGAAAAGGGCATCCTTGAAACCGAGCGCACGGGCAAGAGCATGCTCAACGGCTTCCCGGGTGTGAACCACGGCGTGTCCGGCTGCCGCAGGATCATCGACGCGCTCGATACCCCCGTGCAGGTGCGCCACGGCACGCCCGATGCGCGCCTGCTCGCCGAGATCAGCTACGCGGGCGGCTTCACAAGCTACGAGGGCGGCGGCATTTCCTATAACATACCTTATGCGAAGAACGTTTCGCTCGAAAAGACCATTCGCGATTGGCAGTATGTCGACAGGCTCACCGGCCTTTACGAAGAGGCGGGCGCGCCCATCAACCGCGAGCCGTTCGGCCCGCTCACCGGCACGCTCGTGCCGCCTTGCATCTCCCATTCGGTGGCGATCATCGAAAGCCTGCTCGCGGCCGAACAGGGCTGCAATAATGTGACCGTCGGTTACGGCCAGTGCGGCAACCTTGTGCAGGATGTGGCGGCCATCCAATCTTTGCGCGGCCTTACCCGCGAATACCTCGACCGCTTCGGTTACCAGGATGTGGTGGTCACGACCGTTATGCACCAGTGGATGGGCGGCTTCCCGCAGGATGAAGCAAAGGCTTTCGGCGTGATCGCGCTTGGAAGCGTCGCGGCGGTGCTCAGCCGGGCGACGAAGATCATTGTCAAAACGCCGCACGAAGCATTCGGCGTGCCGACGAAGGAATCAAACGCGCAGGGCCTTCGCTGCACAAAGCAAGTCATCTCCATGCTCAGCGACCAGAAGATGGATGAGAAGATCGTCGCCTTCGAGCGCGGCATCATTGAGGCCGAAACGCGCTGCATCCTCGAAAAATGCTTCGAGATCGGCGGGGGAGATATCGCCGTCGGTGCGGTGAATGCGTTTGCCTCGGGCGTGCTGGACATTCCCTTTGCGCCGAGCAAATTCAACCGTGGGCTCATGCTTCCCGCGCGCGATATAGAAGGCGCCGTGCGCATGCTCAAGCCCGGCAACGTGCCGCTTTCGGCGGACCTTTTAGAGTTCCACCGCGAGCGCATCGCAAAGCGCGCCAAAGAAGAAAAGCGCGAAGTCAGCTTCCAAATGGTGATCGACGACATTTACGCCGTGGGCAAGGGCCGCCTTGTCGGCCACCCGCGTTAAACGAAAGGAAAATTGCGATGAAGATCAAAAAAGTGTTATATTCGGCCGGCCGTACGGGCTTCTTTTTCGACGATCAGAAGGCCATCAAAGCAGGCGCCAAGTCGGATGGCGAAGCGTATTTGGGCGCGCCCTGCACGGAGGGCTTCACCGCCGTGCGTCAGGCGGGCGAATCGGTGTCGGTCCTGCTCGTGCTCGAAGACGGGCAGATCGCCTATGGCGATTGCGCTGCGGTGCAGTATTCCGGCGCGGGCGGGCGGGACCCGCTCTTCCTCGCGGCGGACTTCATCCCCGTGCTCGAGCGCTATGTTTCGCCCGCGCTCGAAGGAGCCGAGGTCACAAGCTTTCGCGAAATGGCCGCGGCGCTTGAAGGCATCACCACCGCCGGGGGCGGCAAGCTCCACACCGCCATCCGCTACGGCGTGACACAGGCGCTGCTTGACGCGGTCGCCAGGGCGACGGGCCGCCCCATGTTCAAAGTCGTAGCCGATGAATATGGCTGCACGCCCGCCGCGCGGGCGATCCCTATTTTTACGCAGTCGGGCGACAACCGCTACGCCAATGCCGATAAGATGATTATGAAGCGGGCGGAGGTGCTGCCCCACGCGCTGATCAACAACGTGGAAACGAAGCTTGGCAAAGACGGCGCACTTCTTCTAGAATATGTCGAGTGGCTCAGCAGCCGGATCCGCGCGCTCCGGCCGGATGAGGGCTACGCGCCCGTGCTGCACATCGATGTGTACGGAACGATCGGCCAGCTCTTCGGCAACGACAATTACCAGGCGATGGCCGGTTATCTTGCTGCGCTTGCCAAGGCCGCCGAGCCCTTCCATCTTCGCATTGAAGGACCGATGGACGCGGGCGGCAGGCGCGAGCAGATGGAAGCGCTGCGCGACCTGCGCCGCGCCGTGGACGCGCGCGGCATCCCCGTGGAACTCGTGGCCGACGAGTGGTGCAACACGCTTGAGGACATCATGTATTTTGCCGACAATAAGGCCGGCCACATGATCCAGATCAAAACGCCCGACCTTGGCGGCATCAACAACACGGCGGAGGCTGTGCTTTACTGCAAGCAAAAGGGCATCGGCGCCTACCAGGGCGGCACCTGCAACGAAACCGAGCGCTCCGCGCAGGTCTGCGTGCATGTGGCGATGGCCGTGCAGCCCGATCAGATCCTTGCTAAGCCCGGCATGGGCGTTGACGAAGGCTATATGATCGTTTACAACGAAATGCGGCGCGTGCTTGCGCTTCGCGAATATCTGGGAGGATAAGCAACATGAAAGAGGAATATCGAATTCTTTCCACCACGGCGATCCTCGGCTACGGCTTTCCCCGCGCCTCGTTCGACGAGGGGATGAAGCGCCGTCCGCACCTGATCGCTGTCGACGCGGGCTCCACCGATCCGGGGCCTTACTACCTTGGCGCGGGCGTTTCGTTCACCGACAGGAACGCCGTTATGCGCGACCTTGAGATCATGCTCCTTGCAGGCGTAAAGGAGGGTATCCCGGTGGTCGTCGGCACGGCGGGCGGCAGCGGCGCGGAGCCGCACCTTAGCTGGTGCAGGGAAATCATCGAGCAAATCGCCAAAAAGCATGACCTCCATTTCAAAATGGCGGTGATCCACGCGGAGTTTAACAAGGAGTTCCTGATCGGGCAGTTTGACGCCGGGCGCATCAGCCCGCTTGAACCCGCGCCCGAGCTTACGCATGCGCAAATCGAAGAATCGAGCCACATCGTGGGGCAGATGGGCATGGAGCCCATCATCAAGGCGCTTGATGGCGGCGCGCAGGTCGTGCTTGCCGGCCGCGCCTATGATCCCTCCGTGTTCGCGGCGCCCGCCGTGCGCGCGGGTTATGACCGCGGCCTCGCGGTGCACCTTGGCAAGATCCTCGAGTGCGCGGCCATTTGCGCGACGCCCGGCAGCGGGTCGGATTGCATGTTCGGCTGCATCGGCGAGGATTATTTCACCGTCGAGCCCCTCAACCCCGCGCGCAAGTGCACGACGCTCTCCGTCGCCGCGCACACGCTCTACGAAAAGACCAACCCCTACATTCTGCCCGGCCCCGGCGGCCATCTCGACCTGACGGACTGCCGCTTTGAGCAGCTCAGCGAAAGCGCCGTTAAGGTGACGGGCAGCCGCTTTGTGCCCGCCGAGCGCTACACCATCAAGCTCGAAGGCGCCAAGTGCATCGGTTTCCGCACGGTTTCCATCGCTGGCACGCGGGACCCCGTGATGATTGAGCGCATCGATGAAATTACCGCGGGCGTGCGCGAGCGCGTGGCGGATAACTTCCGCGACAACGGCTGGGACTACCACCTCAACTTCATCCTCTATGGGCGCGACGGAGTCATGGCCGCCATGGAGCCGACGCCCGAAACCTCCTGCGCGCATGAGCTGGGCGTCGTGATCGAGGCAGTGGCGGACAGCCAGAGCAAGGCCGACACGATCTGCGCCTTTGCGCGCTCTACCATGCTCCATTACGGCTACGCGGGCCGCAGGGCCACCGCCGGCAACCTCGCGTTCCCATATTCTCCGAGCGACTTCCATGCGGGCGAAGTATATGCCTTTAGCGTTTACCACCTGCTTGCAACGGAAGATCCCGTTTCTCTTTTCCCCACCGACATCGTCGAGCTCTGAGGAGGCAGCCCCATGAAAACGAAGCTCACAGACATCACAGATATCATCCGCAGCAAGAACTCCGGCCCTTACGAGTTGACTATGGACATTATGTTCAAGGATTTCGAATGGTTTGAAAAGGTCTGCGCCGCCAACGTCATCAACCCCGAAACAGTGTGCAGGCTCTACCGCATCAAGCCGGAGGACATCATCAACATCGTGGCGTTCAAGCCCGCAAAGGCGATCAAGATCACCATCCGCCGCCCGCTGTGTTCGGGCGACCTCGGGGAGACGGATGTTTACGGCGCGCAGCAGCACGCCCCGCTTCTCTACCTCGAATTCGACCTGTAAGAAAGGAAGCCTGGACCATGCCGTATTCCGCCCGCATGCAAAGAAACCACCTGTACAGCGTTTTCCTCGCCCCGCGCGGCTATACGCGCATGGCCGATCTTGGCATGCAGATCGCCCAGCAGTATTTAAGCCCCTTTGATAAGCTCATCGGCCTCGTGGGCGAGGCGGGCTCGGGCAAGAGCATGCTCATCAAGGGCATGTTCCCGGGGCTGGAACTCACAAACGACGACGGCGGCGTGAATATCCGTCCGCTGCCGCTGCTCGAGATCGACGAGGGCGGGTTCTACTCGCCGCATACCTACCATGTGGACATTCGCTTTGAGATGGCGTTCACCCAGCTTCATGAGCTCGCGGACGCCATCCTCGCGGCGGTGGAGCAGGGCCGCCGCGTGGTCGTGGAGCATTTCGACCTGATCTATCCCGCGCTCGAACGCAACGCGCACCTTCTTATCGGCATCGGCGACGAGGTCATCATCACGCGCCCAAGCCTCTTTGGGCCGGAGCCGCAGGAGATCGCGGAGGTTGTCTATCCCTCTTTGCCGTTCCGCCTCAAGGCGCACACGGCCGAGGATCTTTGCGAGTTCATCATGAACGGAGACTGCCCGCGCTATGAGCATGCCGATGTGCGCCATGGCTTTGTTCTGAGCTTTGAGAGCAAGCCGGACTTTTCCCCGGCGGACCTCATGAAAAAAGTGCAGGCCCTGATCGATGCGGACCTTGAAATCTCCTTTTTGGATGACGACCACATCAAAATCGGCGACACGCCGCACCGCTGCACCGGCCCGCGCATGCATGTTAAACGCACGGGCGAGATCGGGCGCTTCACGCTGCTCGGCGAGTTTTTCGCCGAGCCTATCACCGAGCGCCACCTGATGGTGGGCCTCGTGGAGGATGGCTGCGATTATAGGACCACCGACATCAACCGCTTGTTATTTTAAGATTTGGCCGGCTTTTCCGGGCAACAGAAAACCGCCGCTTGACTGCGGCGGTTTTCAAGTTTTACGCGATGCGCGCTTCCACCCTGTTTAGAATGTCGCCGATCGACCGGATGCGCTCCTCATCCATGACGATGAGGTCGAACGCTTCCTCCACCTCGAGGATGATCTCGGTCAGGTCAAGGGAGCAGATGCGCGTCTCGAAGGACTCGGGGTCCCTCTCAACGTTTTCCGCGGGAACGCCGATAACCCGGCCGACGATCCCGCAGACCTTTTCATAATCCGACATGATAAACCTCCGTATGAGTGCCT
>CAZJIS010000039.1:0-6762 GCA_964546125.1 uncultured Clostridium sp. | reverse complement strand
GTCGCGTTCGAAAAGCTGCTCGATATACTCGAAAAGAAAAACGTCAGAACCATCGTGGTCTACGCGGATCAAACCGCGTCGCTCCCGTGGGATCGCGATGTGAATGTGCGCGTACTCTCGCCTTTTTCGGATGAAACATACGATCTCAACAACGCGAGCATCGTGCTCAACATCGCCTTTGGCGATACATCCGTGCTGCTCATGGGCGATGCCGAGAAACCCGCCGAACGCATCATGCTTGCGCGGCAGCCCGCCGACTTTTTTCGCGCAACCCTATTAAAGCTCGGCCATCACGGCTCGAGCACATCGTCGGACGGTGCGTTCTTTGAGGCGGTTGCGCCGGAGGTTGTCGCCATCCAGCTTGGCGCGGGCAACGATTACGGCCACCCGCACCAAGAGGTCCTCGACCTGCTCGCGGCCTGGGGCGGCCCCGTCTACCGCACGGATATCAACGGCACGATCCGCTTTTCGCTCAACGGCGCGGGCTATACGGTGGCGACGCAAAGGTAGCGCGTCAAGGCCTGTCGTTGAGCGGGGAAACGATTTTGCGCACGGCTTCGCGCGGCAGCTTTTCGACCGCCCGGTCGTAGGTTAAAAGGCCGTTAAGCTCATCTTCCACATCCGAAAGCTGCGTGTAGATGGCGGCCGCAAGCCCCTTGCCTTTGGCGGGCAAAATTTCGTTTTCATAGAGCGCGCGCAAGGCGGCAAGCAAAGCTTTGCCGCTTTTTGTGCGCCGGTAGCCAAAGTCCTTTTGGTTGAAGCAATGCCCCGCAACGCGCAAATTGTAGCCGCCGAATTCCGAAAGCAGCACTGCGCGTCCAAGGCGATCTTTTTGGAAGCGGTAAGGGCGAAAATAAACGTGATGGCTCACGACTTCGCCCACCCGCTGGTCGTGCCAGCCGCTCGCGTGATCGACGATACGCGTCGGGTCGGCGGCGCGGATGATGTCCAAAGCCTTCTGCGCGTCAAACTGGCCCCAGCCCTCATTGAAAGGAACCCACACAGCAAGCGAAGGCACATTTTCAAGCCAACGCAGGGTTTCATTTAGCTCTTTATAATACTGCGCGCGGCCCGCGGCGTTTGCGCGCCCAAAGCGGGCGTAATTACGCGCGCCGTCCTTGAGGTGAAAAGGTATAAGCGCCGGCAGGGAGATGACGGGCAGGCGGTACTTTCCGCCGCCGTTGACCATGTCCTGCCAAACGAGCATGCCGAGCCTGTCGCAGTGGTAATACCAGCGCATCGGTTCGATTTTTATGTGCTTTCGCAGCGTGTTGAAACCCATTTCCTTCATGGCGAGGATGTCGGACACCATCGCCTCATCCGAGGGGGCGGTGTAGAGCCCATCCGGCCAATAGCCCTGGTCAAGCACGCCGTTGTGGAAGTAGGGGGCGTTGTTGAGGAAGAGCCGGGGTACGCCCGCCGCATCCTTTGCAACGGAGAATTTGCGCATCGCAAAATAGCTTTCAACCCGGTCATCCCCGAGGGTTACTGCAAAATCGTAGAGCTTGGGCCGCTCCGGGCTCCAGGGAATGAAGCCTTCGCAGGGAAGCCGTACGGGGATGCCTGCCGCGCCGGGCTCGGTTCGTCCCTCAAAATGCACCGCGACGGGAAGCGCTAAACCGGAGGATGCGAAGGCTGTAATTTCCACCGCGGCCTCATCGTAGAGCGGCACGATCTTGAGGCGCTCAATCGAATCTTCAGGCACGGGTTCCGCCCAAACGGTCTGCCAAATGCCGCTTTGCGGCGTGTACCAAATGCCGCCGCGCGCGGTTTTCTGCTTGCCGCGCGCGTGGTAGGAAGCATCGCTCTGATCGCGCACTTTGACCACGAGCGTGTTGTGCGCTTGAAGGTGCGCGCTCATATCGAATGAAAACGCCGTGTAGCCGCCCACATGGGAGCCAAGTATAGCTCCGTTGAGGAAGACTTCCGCCTCCTGATCGACCGCGCCAAAATGCAGCAGCACGCGGCGTCCCGCCCAACTTTGCGGCAGGGAGAACGCGCGCCTGTACCAAAGCGTTTCTTCGGGCCCGAGGCTCCGCTTTACGCCCGAAAGCGCAGCCTCGGGCGAAAAGGGCACGAGTATCGTCCCGTCATATGCATTCGGCTCATCGTCGCCCCGGCAAATGGCGTATTCCCACGCGCCGTTAAAAATCATAAAATCCGGCCGCCGCATCTGCGGGCGCGGGTACTCAAGAAGGATGCGGTTCGGGTCGAGGGCTTCGCCCCAGCGCGTTTTCATCGCCTCATGCGTCCTTCCTCTTCATTTTTTTAAGCGAAAGCACGGGCAAAACCGAAAGAAGAAGCACCGCGGCCGCCGCGAGGAAGATGCCCGGCGTGGGTACGTTTTTCGTTACGCCAAGCTCCACATAGGTTTCGGCGCTGCCTTTGATGACGGCGGAGCCGATGAACGGGCCGATGACCATCGGCAGCAGCACCGCGAAGATCATGCGTATGCCTTGGAACATGCCGACTTGGTCTGCGGGCGTGTGGTCGCGCACGGCAGCCGAAAGGATGGCCGTCACCAGCATGAAGCCGCTCATCATAGCGGCGCCCGCAAAGAGAACGAACCAAAAGGAGCGCGCGAAGAACATCAGCACCAGCCCCGCGAACATCACGGCGAGCGCCGGCAGCACGCAGTTGAGGCGGCCGAGGCGATCGAGAACGCCGCCGGAAACGACACTCACGATGGAAGCAAACAGCAGCACCACGCCGAGCACGACGGCATAGGCTTCGATTTTAAGGTAGTTTTGCAGGTAGATGATCAAATAGGGCATAAAAACCTGCACGGCGACGGAGAAGAGGCCAAATGCGGCGAGCGCCGTGTAGAGCGCCGCGTTTTCGCGGATGACTCGGGGGCGGAAGCCGTAGAGTATGTTTTTGAAATAAGGCTCGTCCTTTTTAACCAGCGGCGGCTCTTTGATGAGAAAGATCGAAACGATGCCCGTAAGGGAAACGGCGAGACCGAATATTAAAAAGAACGCACGCCAGCGCCCCGCGCGGGTCATGCCATCAAACGCGCCGAAGATGATGAGCATCGAAAGCAGCGGCAGCGTCGCAAGCACAGCTTCCGCCCGGCCGCGGTTGCTTTCATCGGTCACATCGGTAACATAGGCGTTGAATGCTGCGTCGTTGGCGCTCGAGCCGAACACGGTCATCACGCAGTCCATCGCGACGACCATGCCCGCCGCAAGCGCCACGGCGTTCGCGCCGGGGAAAAGGCGCGCGGCGTTCTCCACGCTGATGAAGCCGAAGACGAGCGTTGAAATGCCCCAGAGGATGTATCCGCCGCTGATGAAAAGCTTGCGGCGGGCGAGCTTATCCGAAAGCGCGCCCATGAGCAAGGTCGTGAGCGTGGCGACGATGGCGCTCGCCGCGACCATCGCGGCGATGATGTTTGGGTCGGTCGAAATCGTGTTATAAAGGAACACGTTGAAATACATGTTTTCAATGGTCCACGCGAACTGGCCCACGAGGCCGATGAGTATAAGCGACGCCCATGTGCGGCGGCCGATGCGTTGCATGCTGTTTTCCTCCTGCCCTATCCTACAAAGCCGCCGTCCACGCCGAGAACCTGGCCGGTGATGAAAGCCGCGGCGGGGGAGGCGAGAAAGCAAATGGCCGCGGCGGCCTCCTCGGGCGTGCCGAGGCGGCAAAGCGGCGTGCGTTCGGCGATGCCTGCGCGGTCTTTTTCGGAAAGATCGGCGAGCATGTCCGTATCGATCGCGCCGGGGGCGACGCAGTTCACGCGCACGCCCGAGGGGCCCGCCTCGCGCGCGAGCGCCTTCGTGAGGCCGATAAGTGCCGATTTCGAGGCTGAATACGCCGCCTCGCACGAGCCGCCGTAGAGCCCCCACACCGAGGAGATGTTGATGATCGCGCCGCGCTTTCGTTCGAGCATGCCCGGCAGCACGCAGCGGCAGGCGTTATAAGCGCCTGTAACGTTAACTTCAAGCACGCGCCGCCATGCTTCGGGCGAGGTGTCGCAAAACAGCGCATCACAGGCGATGCCGGCGTTGTTCACAAGAACGGAAATGGGCCCTAGCGCCTCTTGCGCTTCGCACGTCATGCGGCGCACGGCTTCAAGGTCCGCAACGTCGCCGCAAACGGCCAAGGCCTGCGCGCCCATTTCCCGTAATGCGGCGATGAGGGAAACCGCTTCCTCATGCGAATGGTGGTAGCATGCGCCCACGCGGTAGCCTGCGCGCGCGAAAGCGAGCGCCGTCGCGCGCCCGATGCCGCGCGACGCGCCCGTAATCAAGACCGTGTCCGGCATATGGGCCCTCCCTTAATTGCTCTAAGATGGATGCAACAAACATACCACATTCGGCGCGGGATAGCTAGACGCGAAACGCGCTCACAGTTGCCGGAGGATGAGCTGTGCCTGCTCGACACACACCATATCCCTCGCGCGCAGGCAAACGCGCAACCGCGCGGGGTCCGCGCACTCGCAGGTGGAAAGGAATACGCCTGCAAACAAAAGCGTCGTGGGCGCGCCGCGCGCGCCGCAGGGCGCGTGGTAAACGAAGGGCTCGCGTTGTTCCTCTCCGCAGGCAAGCTCAAGGGCGATGCTAAGCGGCGTGCCGCAGTCGGCCGTGCTTTGGAAATTCGCGAGGAAGGAAAGCTCATAAAGCCTGCCCGGCTCGAGAAGGATTGCCGTGCAGTCCTCCGGCGCGCGGCGCACGCAACGCCCCTTAAGGGCCTCTTCTTCCCAGGTGAAGAACGCGCCGGGGCACATGCGGCGGCGCGGCGTGAAAGCGAATGCGCCCGTGCAGTGCGCGCAGCCGGGCGGCCACGGCGGCCTGGGGGGACAGGGCGGGTCGGGCGGGCATGGCGGCTTAGGGGGACAGGGCGGGCCGATGTACTCGAGCACGCGCTCCATCTTGCTTTTGAGCAAAGATTGGTATTGTGTCGCGCTCTCAATGAGATCGCGCACGCTGCGGTTAACGCGTAGCGCATCCTCAACGCTTGCGGCGCTTTGCTCGCAGTTATTCAAAGTTCCCAGCACATGCTGTATTTTTTCGCCCTCCGCGTTGATGATGTGGCTCAGGCCAAGTTCTTCCATCGCAATGGACGCGAGCAGCATGTTGAGCACATCATCCCGTGTTAGGTCCGGATCCACCGGCGGGAAGGTCGGTTGGGACATGGTTATTCCTCCTTACAGGTTTGCTCTTGCATAAGGCGCGCTTCAAAATAGACCCTGTTTTGCGCGACGGCGGGCGAATCCGGTTTGAAGCTGCCGGCGAGTTCATTATAGAGGGCCGCCCGTTGCAGTTGGCCCAGGCGGTCGTAACATACGGCGCACTCGAGGCTCGGGATGTAATCCCACGCGTCGTGCTGGATAAAGCCCCACGAATGCGCGGGTTTTTCAAGACGCAGCACGTTTTCGAACCAGAATGCGGCGCGCGCGTATTCTCTCTGCTCCTTAAAAAAATAGCCGATCTGGCAGCACAGCTCCGCGCGCGGCACATCGTAGAGAAAGCTGCGCGCAAGGGCCAAAAACGCTTCCTCACGCCGCCCGAGTTCGAGAAGGCAGCGCGCGAGTTCGCCGCAGGCGGCAATGTTATCTTCCCGCCACCCAAGGCCGCTCTCGAGGAAGAGCGCGAAGCGCTGCGCAGCCTCTTCAAAGCGCCCGTTATCCTTGAGTTCGCGTGCATAATAATAAGCGCCGCGCGGGGAAAGAGGTTTTCCCTCCTGGAGCAGCGATTCGTAAATCCTCAGGTTGCGGCCGCCCGCATGTGCGCCGATCTTCGCGTGGGTGATGGCGATATCCGATTGGATGATGTTCCCGCCGATGGCGAGGTATTCATGTACGGGTTCCTGCCAGAGGAAGCCGCGGCTCCTCTTAACGAGCCGCTCGCGGTAATAGGAAAAAACCGTGTGGCCCGCGCTGTCAAAGGCCGTGTTATATTTCATCATCACAGCGTCCACGCCGGAATTGAGCTCCCGCTTGAGCGTCTCAAATTTTATTTGGTCGTCGGGCAAAATGAGGTCGTCCGCGTCGAGCCAGAGGATGTAGTCCATCGTGGCCTTCGAGAACGCATAGTTGCGCGCGGCCGAAAAATCATCGATCCATGCGAAATTGAAAAGGCGGTCGGTATAGCGCGCGGCGATCTCGCGGGTGCGGTCGTGCGAGCCGGTGTCAACGATGATAATCTCGTCGGCGATGGAGCGCGCGGCCTCGAGGCACCGCGCGAGCGTTTGTTCTTCGTCCCTGACGATCATGCAGAGGCTTATGGTAGCCATGAAAAAAATCCCTCCTGCGTTCGTGTCGTAATTTACAATATGTATAAGCCCCGGTTTGCGTGACGGCTATGTATGGTTGGTGATGAACAGTTTCTCACAACCCGAATAGTATGTTATTGACTATATAAAAAAAGAAAGGAAACAATATATGTCATATCCAACTTTCCCAAATGTAGACCCTCCGATCACGCGTGAGGATGCGGTCAACCAAATTTTGACGTCCATCGCGATGGAGGAGCTCGGCCTGAGCCACATCATCAACGCCGAGGGCGAGAAGATACAATATGTTCTCGGGACGCTTCCAGGCCTGAGCGGCCCGCCCGCGACGGTGGACGATGTGATTTCCGCCAACGAAAGCGTGCGCGCCACTTTAGACGCGGTCATGCAGAACCAACTATTCCTTAAAACAAAAATGCAAAGCGCGCTCGCTTCCTCCGAACTGCAGGGCGCGATGGGCGCGACCGGCCCCACGGGTGCGACCGGCCCCGCCGGCGGCCCCGCGGGCGCGACCGGGGCAAC
>CAZJIS010000038.1:0-17380 GCA_964546125.1 uncultured Clostridium sp. | reverse complement strand
ATCACCGCCGGCAGTTCCGCGCAGGCGATGTAGGTGATGCCCTCCTGCTTGAGGCTGATACCGGGAGAGGAGGAGGAAGTCATCACGCGCGCGCCCGCGCCCGCCGCGCCGTAAACCATGTTAATCGCGGCGACTTCGCTCTCCGCCTGCACGAAGCAGCCGCCGTGCGCGGGCAGGTGCCTCGAGAAATATTCGGGAATCTCATTTTGCGGGGTGATGGGGTAGCCGAAAAAATAGCGGCAGCCCGCGCGGATGGCGGCCTCGGCGACCGCCTCGTTGCCTTTCCAAAGCTCTTTTGCCATGCTCTTTACTCCCTTTCCACGGTGATGACGCTGTCCGGGCACATGCGCGCGCAGGAGGCGCAGCCGGTGCACTTTTCCATCTGCACGACCATCGCCGGATGGTAGCCGTTCACGTTCGTGGCCGAATCCATCTCGATGATGTGCTGCGGGCATACGGCGGTGCACAGTTCGCATCCCTTGCAGCGGTCCCGTTCAAAACTCACTCGTCCTGCCATTGTTTTTCATCCTCCATCGCATCGATTTCCCAGGGTTTTTTCATATAAATGTCCATCGGGAAAAGCTCTCCCGAAGGGATATTGATCCGTTTTATGACCTCGCGCGCGGCGGCGTGGCAAACCACGGGGATGCCTGTCATGCGGCTCACTTCCTCCGCAAGCGCCGCGCCGCGCAAAACGTCCTCTTCGCTCGTTTCCGCACACAGGTGCGTGTTGTTCACAAGGCCCGTCACAAAAAGGCCCGCGCTGCGCTCGATCGCGCGCAGGTAGGCTTCCGCCTGCTCAGGCGTGGCCGTTTCCGGCCGGTTGAAATTTAAAATGCAGTAGAGCGCATGGTCAATCATGCGTATTTTATGCGCGAAGCGCGCGAGTACGCGCGCGCCCGCGGCGTCGCCGCCAACATCCATTACGCCCGCGCCGCCTTGCTCAAGCAGCGAGAGCACCGCAGGGTTAAGCGCCGGAACATCGGCGTTGCCCGCGCTTGAGAGAATCACGCGCACGCCCGCCTGTTCCAAAAGTTCCTGCCGCTCGCGCGAGCAGAAGTAGGGGTTCACGATGTCAAGATCGGCAAGCGCCGTCTTATGCCCCGCGCGCGCAAGCGCGAGCGCGAGGTTCACCGCGAACTCCGTTTTGCCGCTGCCGTAATGCCCGGTGATGATGTAGAGCTGCGCTTTCGTCATTTTAATAGCACCTGACTTCTTCCTCGCCGCGCAGCACGCGAAGCGCCGCCTCGCACAGCGCGCGAAGTTCATCTTCGCCGGGGAAAATGACGACCTTTGCTATGAATTTAACGCGCGCTTCAATCCAACCCATGAGCCGCGCGTCGTTGGCAAAGCCGCCGGTGAGGAGAATGGCATGTACCTCCCCGCGAAGGACCGCCGCGCACGCGCCGATTTCCTTTGCGACCTGGTAAGCCATGCCCTCGTAAACGAGGCGGGCCTCGTTATCCCCCGCGTCGATGCGGCGGCCGATCTCGCGCCCGTCGTCCGTGCCGAGGTAGGCAAGCAGCCCCCCTTCGGTCGTGAGTTTTTTGATTATGCGCGCGGGGGGCAAATTTTCTTTCGCGCACAGTTTCACCAGCTCGTTCGCGGGCAGTCCGCCGCAGCGCTGCGCGCTGTAAGGCCCTTCGCCGCCGAGCCCGTCGTTCACATCCGTAACATTGCCCTTTTCGTGCGCGCCCACGGTAATGCCTCCGCCCATGTGGGCGACGATGAGGTTCACTTTTTCATAACGAAGCCCGTTTTCGGCGCAATAGCGCTTGGCGACCGCCTTTTGGTTGAGCGCGTGGAATACCGAGCGGCGGGCGATCGCCGGGTAGCCCGAGAGCCGCGCAAGGGCCGAGAGCTCATCGGTCACCACCGGATCGGCGATGAGCGCGGGCAGGTTCACGTTCTTAGCAAGGGCATGGGCGAGCATTGCTCCGAGGCTGGAGGCATGGTCGCCGTAAGCGCCGGCGCGAAGGTCTTCGAGCATCGCGTCGTTCACAGCATAAACGCCGCCCGGGATCGGGCGCAGCATGCCGCCGCGGCCGATGATTGCCGAAATGGAGGCAAGCTCCACGCCGTGCTCGGCGAGCGCTTCTTCGATGAGCGCGCGCCGGAAAGCGAGCGCCTCCCCGAGGTTCGCGCACCCGGAAAGCGCGAGCGTGCCGTGGTTGAGCGCCGTTTCAAAAAGCGGCGCGTCATTTTCATAAACGGCGAGCTTTGTCGAGGTGGAGCCGGGGTTCACGGCGAGGATGCGGAAGGTTTCCTCAGGCATGTTCCCTCCCATATTCTGCAACGCGCAGCGCGAGCGCGATGGAATGAAGCTTTGTGTCCTCGCTGTCCACGCGGCTCGTGACGATCACCGGGGCCGTTGCCCCGACGAGCACGCCCGCCGCGGGCGCCCGCATCACGATGGAAAACACCTTGTGCAAAGCGTTGCCGGTTTCGATCTCGGGCGCAAGCAGAATGTCCGCGCGCCCTGCGCCGGGGTCTTCAAGGCCCTTATGCAGCGCCGCTTCGCGGAAAAGGCAATTGTCGAGCGCGAGCGGGCCGACAACCGTGCAGTTCGCGATCTCGCCCGCACGGTTCATTGCAACAAGCGCCGCAGCGTCGAGCGTCGGCTGCATTTTTGGGTTGACGGTCTCGATCGCGCAAAGGCAGGCGGCGATGGGGTGCGGGTTGCCAAGCGCCGCCGCTACGGTGACGGCGTTTTCGATGATGTGCTTTTTCGCGTTCACGTCGGGATACATATTGAGCGCAGGATCGCTCACGTAGATGAGCCGGTCGAAGCCCGGCAGCTCGAACACGCTTACATAGGAGAGCAGCTCGCTTTTTCTAAGGCCCGCCTCGGCGTCGAGCACCGCGCGCAAAATGGCGGAAGTGCCCACAAGCCCTTTCATCACCGCCTGGGCGCGCCCCTCGCGCACGAGGCGCACGGCCGTGTGGCAGCACGCAACGGGGTCCGCGCAGGGCATGATCTCCATGTTCCGGAGTTCAACCCCCGCGCGCGCCGCGGCGGCGCGGATCAAATCTTCCTCGCCGATGAGAAGCGGCTCGCACAGCCCGAGATCCGCCGCATGGCGCAGAGCAAGCAGCACATGCTCATCCTGCGCGGCGGCGACGGCGAGCGTCGGTTTTTGTCGGTACTTTGCATGCGCGAGCGCGCTAAGATGCAGCTCCATAGTCTTCTCCCGAAAGCCCTGATCATGTTGTATGATGCAGAAAAGGCCGATATGACATCATATTACTTGATGAGATGTATGATGTCAAGCCGCGCGGGGCGGCGCGCGCGCTTGAAAGGGCAGAATATATGATGTATAATGCGAAGCAATTCAACCGCGGAGGATCGTCGCATGTCAAACGGCAGCCGAAGCCTTTCCGAGCGCACGGCGCAGGAGATTTACAACATGATCGCGCTGCAAAAGGAGTTTGCGCCCGGGGAAAAGCTGCCCAATGAAAACGAGCTTGCAAAGCGCCTTGGCGTGAGCCGCACGACGCTGCGCGAGGCGGTGCGCTACCTCGCGGCGCAGGGCATCATCAGCGTGCAGCGCGGCAGGGGCACCTACATCAGCGGCGATCTCTCTCTTTTGGATCGCTACGATATGGGCAGGCTCAGCCACACGCGCTTGAGCGAAATGTATGAAATCCGCCTGATGTTCGAGCCCCAATGCATCATGCTCGCGTGCTTTCGCGCTACCGGTGAGGAATTGCAGGGCATTTTCGAGCAGGCGCGCGCGGTGGAGGCGCTCATCCACGAGGATGGCAACTGGGCCGGCGCCGACCAGAAGTTCCACGAAATGCTCGCTTCCGCCTCCCACAACGAGTTCATCATCCGCCTGTTCCCGATCATTAACGCCGCCGTGAACGAGGCGATGGAGGTCGCCGAAAATACGGATGCGTTCAAGGCCATTGTCCTCAGCGACAACCGCGATATGTGCAACTTTTTGCGCCTTAGGGATGGCGCGGGGGCAAAATCCGCCATGAGCATCCATATCCGCCACGTCATCAACATACTCGGGCTCAACGCCGGGGCGCTGTGAGCGTGAGCCGGGCTGCATTCAAACCATGAAAACGCTGCAAAAACCCCCGAAGCTCGAGCGTGGGGATACCATCGCCGCCATCAGCCCCTGCAACGGCTGGGCGGGAGATGCGGCCGTGCGCTGGAAATACGATCTGGGCGTTGCCCGGCTCCGGGAGATGGGCCTTCATGTCCTCGCCGCGCCCAACGCGCTTAAAGGTTCCGCCTATTTATCGAAAAACCCGGTCGCCCGCGCGGAGGATGTGATGTGGGCGTTCGAGCATCCTTCGGTCAGGGCCGTCATCGCCAATGTGGGCGGCAACGACAGCATCGAAGTGATCCCGCACATCCGCGCCTCGAGCATCATCGACAACCCAAAGATCTTCATCGGCTATTCCGATGCGATGAATTTGCACCTCTTGTGCTATCATTGCGGCTTATCGTCTTTTTATGGCCCGAACCTCCTGTATCCGGTGGCTGAAGCGCAAGGCTTTCACCCTTATACGAAACATTATTTTGAGCGCGCTTTGTTTGAAACTTCGGCGCCCGGGCGCATAGAGCCCGCGCGGGAATGGAGCTGCGCGCCCGTCGACCATCAGGATCCGCGGGCTGCGCGCGCCTATCTTCCCTGCGGCGGCTATGAGCTCATCCAGGGCCGGGGCATCGTTGAAGGGCGGCTCTTTGGCGGTCACACGGGCCTTATGGAGTTGGAGAACACCCCGCTTGCGCTCACGGCCGATGATTTTTTGGATGCGATTTTGTTTCTTGAAGATATTCCCGAATTCTATACGCCCGAGGGCATTGCGGCGTTTTTTGCGTGGCTGCACAAAATCGGCGCGCTTTCGGGGCTTCGCGGCGTTATTTTAGGCAGAGCCAATGAAGATACGGCGTTTAAGGCGCACAAAAAAGCCGTGCGGGAAACGTTTCTGCACTTTGAGCGAACGGAACTCCCGGTTTTATACGGGCTGCATTTCGGGCACGCTTCGCCCATGTGCGTGCTGCCCTATGGCGCAAAGGCCGGGATCGATTGCGAACGCCGCTCGTTTTCCATTATGGAAAGCGGCGTTGGCGAACACACATAAGCTTCGTGCGCCAGCCGCAAAGCGGGAAAGCAGTCCGTCATTACCCTTGCCAATACCCCCATAATCAATCGCGATATCATCCTGGCTTATCGAACTTGACAATGATCTAAGCATAAAGTATGCTTGCGAAGGGAACATGGGTGTTCGTGTGCGGAGGCGTCATGGCTTGCCCGCCCGGCGCCCTTTTTGATTGCGGAGGGGTTTTATGCAAGGGACGGATGGTTACCGCTCGCCGCTGGGCGAGAGATATGCAAGCGCGCGCATGCGGCGCATCTTCTCCGACGACATGAAGTTTTCGACCTGGCGCAGGCTTTGGATCGCCCTCGCGGAAGCGGAGCGGGAGCTTGGCATTCCGATCGCACAGGAGCAAATCGAGCAGATGCGCGCGCAGGCCGAGAACATCGATTACGAGCGCGCCGCGGCGCATGAAGCCCGCGTGCGGCACGATGTGATGGCGCATGTTCTGACCTTTGGCGAGCAATGCCCCAAAGCAAAACCCATCATCCACCTTGGCGCGACCTCGAGCTATGTGGGCGACAACACCGACATCATCCGCATGCGCTTCGCGCTGATCGAGATCAAAAGGCTGCTTGTCGCGGCCATCCGCGCGGCGGCGGATTTTGCGCAGGAATATAAGGGCCTTGCAACGCTCGCCTACACGCATTTTCAGGCCGCGCAGCCCACGAGTGTGGGCAAGCGGGCGACGCTGTGGCTGCAGGACCTTGAAATGGACCTTGCGCAGGTCGAATTCCAGCTCGCGAATTTGAGGCTCCTCGGCTGCAAGGGCGCGACCGGCACCGCCGCGAGCTTTATGGAGCTGTTTGAGGGCGATGAAGCGAAGGTCAGGGCGCTTGAAGAACGCATTGCTAATAAGATGGGCTTTGCGGGCTGCTACGCGGTTTCGGGGCAGACCTATTCGCGCAAGGTCGATTCGTTTGTGCTCAACGCGCTTTCGGGCATCGCGCAGAGCGCGCATAAGTTTTCCAACGATATCCGCCTGCTTTCGCATTTGAAGGAGTTTGACGAACCGTTCGAGCAAAGCCAGATCGGCTCCTCGGCCATGCCTTATAAAAGGAATCCCATGCGCAGCGAGCGCATCGCGGCGCTTGCGCGCTATGTCATCAGCGATGCGATCAACCCCGCCTTTACCGCGGCCTCGCAATGGTTCGAGCGCACGCTCGACGATTCGGCCAACCGGCGCATCGCTTTGCCGGAAGCCTTCCTCGCGACAGACGCGATCCTCTCGCTCTACATCAACATCATCACGGGTGTGCGGGTTTACCCGGCGGTGATCGGCCGTCATCTTGCCGATGAGCTTCCTTTCCTTGCAAGCGAAAACATTTTAATGCATTGCGTTTTGAAAAAAGGGGGCGACAGGCAGGTTTTGCACGAAGCGCTGCGCGCGCACGCCGTTGCCGCGGCGGAGCAAATGAAGCTCTCCGGCGGGGAGAACGACCTTATCATGCGCATCGCAGCCGATGAGCGCTTCGGCTTAAGTCAAGCGGAACTTACAGCGCTGCTCGATCCCGCGGCGTTCACGGGGCTTGCTGAAAAACAAACGGAAGAATACCTTGCGGGCATCATCCGCCCGCTTCTCGCGCAACATGAAAACGACGCCGAGGTTTCGGTGGAAATCAACGTTTGAATTTGAAGAGGGGAACGAACAGATGTTAACGGCAATCGTGGGAACCAACTGGGGGGATGAGGGCAAGGGCCGCATGGTGGACCTGCTCAGCGAACAATACGATGTTGTTGTGCGCTATCAGGGCGGCAACAACGCGGGCCACACCGTGATCAACGACAAGGGGCGGTTCATTTTGAACCTGATCCCCTCGGGCATCCTGCGGGATGGGACCGTCAACGTCATGGGCACAGGCATGGTGATCGATCTTGAGCACCTCGCGGGCGAAATCGCGCGGCTCGCCGCCAAGGGCGTTGCCGTCACGCCTGAAAACCTCAAGATCAGCGACCGCGCCACCATCTGCATGCCCTACCACAAGCAGCTCGACTGCCTCGAGGAAGACCGGCTCCGCGATGCGAAGTTCGGCTCCACGCGCCGCGGCATCGGCCCCGTTTATGGCGATAAATATATGAAAAAAGCCTTGCGCATGGGCGATCTTCTCGACTTTGCCTCGCTTGAACAAAGGCTTTCGGGCATCGTCGAGTGGAAAAACCTTTTGCTCGCACGCGGTTACGGCGCGCCGGCTGTGGAAACGGGCGAAATGCTCGCCTGGCTCAGGCGCTACGGCGAGGCGCTCTTGCCGCACATCTGCGATGCGGGCGCGTATCTCGAAGCAGCGGCGGACGCGGGCAAAAACATCATCTTCGAGGCGCAGCTGGGCTCCTTGCGCGACATTGATTACGGCATTTATCCCTACACTTCCTCCTCCTCGACCATCGCGGCCTATGCGCCCATCGGCGCGGGCATCCCCGGCAAAAAGCTCGATTCTGTGATCGGCATCACCAAAGCATACTCGAGCTGCGTGGGCGAGGGGCCGTTTACGGCGGAACTCTTCGGCGAGGCGGGTGACGCGCTTCGCGAAGCGGGCGGCGAATACGGCGCGGCCACAGGCAGGCCCCGGCGTGTGGGTGGGTTTGACGTCGTCGCCACGCGCTACGGCACGGCGCTGCAAGGGTGCGACTGCATCGCGCTCACCAAGCTCGATGTGCTTTCTTACCTCGAGGAGATCCCCGTGTGCATCGCTTACGAAGTGGACGGCGTGCGCGCGGAGCGTTTCCCGCAGGGCGGCGCGCTCGAGCGTGCGAAACCCGTTTATCGGATGTTCCCCGGCTTTCACTGCGATATTTCCGCCTGCCGCGCAAAGGGCGAACTCCCGAGGGAAGCGCTCGACTACATCGCCTTCATCGAGCAGGCCATCGGCTGCCCGATCCGCTATGTTTCCGTCGGCGCGGACCGCGGCGCATACATTCAAATGATTGATCGTTGACAATTGCCAATCAGGTAAATAAGAGCGATCCCCGCTCAAAGCAGCGGGGATTGTTTTAGATTTTTGCACGTTTCACGCTTTGCCGCCCGCATATGCGAAGCATGTGAGGCAAAGCGTGTGAGCTCAAAAAAGTGGTTTCATCACTTTTACGAACGGATAAGGCAGGTTTAGGCGCCGGGGGCCTGTTTGCCAATGGAGTTTGCCACGAGCGCGTCATACTGCGCCTGGGTGAGCTGGCTGTGGTAAAACAGCCCAAAGTAGCGCGCGGTTTCAGCGTAGAGGTCAAATTGTGCGGCTTCGGGGTAAAGAAGCTTTGCCATCCACAACATGCCCAAATAGCGCTGCACAGAGGGCGGGAAGCCGAGCCAGTTATACGGGCCGAAGGGCACTTCGTAATATGCGCCGTTTTTAATCGCGTTCACCTGCGCCCAGGCGGGGTCGGCGGCGGCGGTTTCATAGATGCTGCCGGGCTGGAAAATGATCACATCCGGGTTCCATAAAAGGATCTGCTCCATGTCCACCTCGTTGCCGCTGCCCTTGCTCGAGGGCTCGGCGACCACGGCGAGGTTGTCGGAAAGAAGGTCGATCACCTCCGCGTGGAACGAGCCGCTGGCGATTACGTTCTGCCCCGCATCGCCAAGGCAATAGAGCAGGCGGGCCTTGCTAACGTCCTTGGCGAGGGCGTTCGTGCGCGCAAACACCTCGTCGCAATAGGCGGCGAGCGCTTCGGCCTCTTCGGGCATGTTGAGAAGCTCGCCAAGCTTGCGGTAAGCTTCACCCATGTTCGCGGTGGTCGCCGTGATGTGTACGAACGGGATGCCCACCTGCGCTTGCAGCGCATCGAGATCCTCGACGATGGTGCCCTTGGGTTCGCCCACGTCGATGATGACCTGCGCGCCGCTTGCAAGCAGCGTTTCAAGGTTCAATTCGCCTTTGCCGCCGTAGAGCTGGCCAAGCTCCGGCAGGTTGTAATAGGCGGTGTCGAGGTATTGCTCGGCAGATGCATCCCAGGCCGAGGCAATGCCAGCGAGTTTATCCGGGCATAGAGCGAACAATGCGATCTGCGCGAGCGGGCTGGAAACGGCGACCTTTTCAATGTTCGTCGGCACCTCGACCGTGCGGCCGACCGAATCGGTGAACATAAAATGCGTTGGCGCGGGCATTTCCGTACCAGTGGGCGCCACGGTCTGCACAGGCGCGGGGGTCGGGGTTTGTGCGGCGGGCGCTTGGCAGCCGAGCGCGGCCGCGAACATCAGCGCCGCAAGCAAAAAGACAAGCGTTTTTTTCATGTTAATTTTCCTCCGGTTCAATGGATTCTATCACGTCGGGCAAATCGCCCGCATGCAGCAAAATCATGCCAAGCTCCCTTCGGGCCGGCAGGTAAAAGGGGAAATCCGCGCGCCCTGTGCGCGTGAGGCGGCAAAGGTCGCGCGCCGCGGCCTCGGCGCTGCGTGCGGGGTTTGCGCCGTAGGTTTCAAAAAACAGCGCGGCCTCCCCGGGCGAGCGCAGCGGCTGACCCATCTCGAGCGAAAAGGTCTCCATTTCATAAGGCACATGCAGCGCTTCGAGCGCGGCGCGGATGCGCGCAAGCGTGCGGCGCGAGGCGCGCTTCCCTTCGGGCGTGAAGCGGTGCGCGGTTTCGTATTTTTTGATCAGCAGCGCTTTCCCCCTGCATTGGGCGCGGATGGCGCGCAGCGCCTCGGTTGTGCCGCCGAAAAGGCAGAACACCATCGCGTCGTATTTTTTAGCAGGGCGCATGGCAAAAAGGTCGCCCTCGGCGATGTCGATGTTCGATAGCCCCCTAAGCTTCGCGTTCTTCCGCAGCGTATCGAGCGCCAGGGGGGAGCAGTCCGCCGCCGTCACGCGGCGAACATGCGGCGCGAGCGCGAGGGAAAGGTAGCCAAGCCCGCAGCCGGCGTCGCACACGTGCATATCGGGCACAAGATGCGCGCGCACGCGCACGGCAAGCTCCGCATCAAACCCGCCGTATTCCGCGGCGTCTTTGCGAAAGCGGATGCTGTTTTGCGTCCATTCGAACATCAGTTCCGCCTCTTCAAGGGCGCGATCAGAGGGCCGTTTTCACTTGAAATGAACTGCACTTCAATGCCGTATAAACCTTCGATCAACGCCGCGTCGAGCACCTTTTGGGGCGCGCCGAGCGCCGCAACGCGCCCGCCGCTAAGGGCAAGCGCGAGGTCCGCGTACCAAAGCGCATGCTGCGGGTTGTGGGTGGAGAAAAGCACCGTGTAGCCGCTTGCGGCAAGCTCATGGGCCACGGTGAGCACGCGGTTCTGGTTGCCGTAATCAAGGTTGGCGGTGGGCTCATCCATCAAAAGCGTTTTCGAGCGCTGCGCGAGCGCGCGCGCGATGAGCACGAGCTGCTGCTCGCCGCCCGAAAGGCGGGCGTAGCTTTTGTTCGTCAGGTGCGCGATGCCGGCGCGCGTGAGCGCTTCATCCGCCGCTTCCGCCTCTTTTTTGCCGGGCGTCGAGAATGGGGAAAGGGTGTGCGACGTGCCCATAAGCACCATTTCGCGCGCCGTGTAGTCGAACGCCTGTCCGCGCGTTTGCGGAATGTAGGCAATGCGGTGCGCGAGCGCGCGCGGCCCGAGGGTGCGCGCATCCGTGCCGTCCGCCTCGATCAAACCCGTGTAACCGGGCAAAAGGCCGAGGATGCAGCGAAACAGCGTGGTTTTGCCCGCACCGTTGGGGCCGAGCACCGCAAGAAGGCGGCCGTAGCCCGCTTCGAAACCGACATCCCGCAGCACAGCATGCGTGCCGTAGGAGAAATTCAGGTTTTGCACGTTCAAGCTCAAAGCGCCTTCTCCCGTTTGCAGATGAGGTAAACAAAAAACGGCGCGCCGATGAAAGCGGTGAGGATGCCAAGCGGGATTCCCACCGCGAGGAGGTTGCGCGAAACGTTATCTACGATCAATAAAAACGAAGCGCCCGTGAGCATCGAGGCAGGCATCAGGCGGCGGTAATCGCTGCCGATGAGCTTTCGTGCAAGATGGGGTACGACAAGCCCGACCCAGCCGATCATGCCGCTGACGGAGATGCTCGCCGCCGTCACGAGCGTTGCGCAGGCGATCACCGCAAAGCGCAGCGCGTTCACGTTTACCCCGAGGGCGCGCGCCTCCTCATCGCCGAGGGTCAAAATGTTGAGGCGCCAGCGGAGCAAAAGAAGCGGGATCAGGCCTATCGCCATCGGAAAAAAAGCATAGGGCACGGTAGAAAGCTTCGAGCCCGCGAGGCTGCCCATGAGCCAATAGGTGATGGCGGGCAATTGGTTCGAGGGGTCCGCCACGAGCTTAACGTAGGATGTGCCGGCCGAGAACAGCGAGCCGATCATGATGCCCGCCAAAATCAAATTGACCGCGCGGTTGCCCGGCGCGCGCCCGGCGATTAAAAACACCAGCAAAACGGTCAGAATGCTCGCGGCGAAAGCATAGACCGTGATCGTGCGCGCGGATGCGCCCCAAAGGATGGCGAGCGCCGCGCCAAACGCTGCGCCCGAGGATGCGCCAAGGATATCGGGCGAGGCCATCGGGTTTTGAAAAACGCCCTGAAAAGCCGCGCCCGCCGCGGCGAGGGAGCAGCCCACCAAAGAGGCGATCAAAATGCGCGGCAGGCGGATGTTGATGACGGCGGCCTCCATCTGCGGCGTCCAGGTCTTTTCGAGCGGGAAAATGCGGCCGATGAAAATGCGCGCGACCTCCCGCGCCGGCACGCCGTAGCGTCCGAGCGTGAAGGAGGCGAGAACCAGCGCGACAAGCACCGCAAACAGCGCGAACATAACCCTTGCGGGATGTTCGCGCCGGCCGTTGCCGGCAATGTCGATCGGTTGTGTCCGTTTTTTCATAGCGCTCCGACGGCGACCGTTATTCTTACATAAGGATATCGCCTTTTCCATTATAAAGGCCCGCGCGGGATCGTGCAAGCCTGAATTTGGGTGAGGGCCGGTTGTAGGTTAGCATTTGCCTTTGCTGCAATATCCTTGCAAAAAAGAAACGGCAAAAAATCATGAGCGCCGTTTGGTAAAAAGCTTCGCTGCGCGGCGTTACTTCTTGTTTTGTTCGGGCGTGACCACGAAACCTATGAGAAGGCCTATCACGCCGCCGTAGAGCGTGGACACGACCGGATTCGATGTGATCGGGCATGCGCCGCCCGCGCAGCCCACGAAGCGGTAATAGAGAAAACCTGCAATCGCGCCGGCGCCCGCGAGGAGAACGGCGGGCAGGCAGCGCGCGCGGGGTTTATGGGGGGAACGGTTTTCCATACGGTCGATGCCTCCTTGTTGTTTTCCCATTATATCCGGCCAAAGCTTTTGCCTCGGTGAGCTTGTCACCGTCGGGCGCGCATAGGAAAACGGCTCACGCGCATACTAGGCGCATGGCATTCATATTTTTTATTTTTGGCGGATTTGCCTATATGGGGGCGGAACTTCTCTGGCGCGGGCGCACGCATTGGTCCATGGGGCTTGCGGGCGGGCTGAGCGTCGGGCTTTTGTTTTTGCTTTTTTCGCGCGTTGCAATGCCCATTTGGGCGGCTTACCTCGCGGGCATGCTGCTAATCAGCACGGTGGAGCTCGGCTTCGGGCTTTTATTCAACGTTAAACTCAAAAGGAATGTATGGGATTATAGCGCCGTGCGGCTCAATTTTATGGGGCAGATCTGCCTCGGCTTCTCATTGCTATGGGGGCTTGCGGGCGTCGCCGTGTGGGGCGCGGTGCGATTGATCGGCTAACGCCCCTGATCCACACAGCGCGCAACATGCTGCATGATCGCGCCGGCAATGTCCGCCCCCGTTGAGGCGCTGATGCCCGCGAAATGCGCGTTGGAGTTCACTTCACAAAGCAAAGGCCCGTTTGGGCCAAAGAGGAGATCGACCCCCGCAAAATCAAGGCGCAATAATTCAGCCGCAAGCTCCGCAACGCGAAGCTCTTCTGCGCTCGGAATATAGGGCGCGGCTTTGCCGCCGCGCGCGACGTTGGCGCGGAAATCGCCCGCGTCGTTTTCGCGCAGCATCGCCGCCACGCAGCGCCCGCCCACGACGTAGAGGCGGATGTCGCGCGCGAAAGAGGTTTTGATAAATTCCTGCGCGATGGCGGCCGTGCCTGCGGTTTTTTGCAAAAGCTCGCGCGCCTCGCCGCGCTCGTGCGCAAGGTAGACCTGCGCGCCGAACGAGCCGAAACATTCTTTAATGACAAAAGGATAACCGAGATATTCGGCCGCACGGTCGAGAAAATCGAGTTCGGCATACCCCACGCGCGGGAATGTCAGCGGAATGAGCACCGTCTTTGGCATGGGCACTTTGCCCGAAAGTGCGAGGTGCGTGAGGGCCTTGTCGTCGCATGTTTCAATGGATGCGGCGCGGTTAAAAAGCCGCATGCCGCGCTTTTCAAGAAGATGCGCAAGGCGCGTGTCCTTATCCCAGAACACCGCAAAATCCGCAAGCTTTTCTCCCGAAAGCAGGCGGCCGCCCGCGATGTCCGCCATCAATTCCACATTCGTGCGCCTGGCGAGCGCAAGGCCGTGCGCCGAGGCGCGCGCCTGAAGCGATGCGTAAAGCGCATCGAACGCATCGCTTTTTAAAAAGCCGTTTGTGATTAAAAATCCCTCTTTTGCCATAGCCGCATGATAGCACGGCAGCCCCCCGAATGCAAGGCGCGCATTGACGGGGCGGGCCGCGCGCGGTATCATAAAGCAACGCATAAAGGAGATTGGCTATGTTCGGCAAGAAAAACGGGCGGGGTAAAACCGCCGCGCTCAGCGCGTGGGAGGTCGGCGAGGGGTATGAACCCATCGGCGCCATCGGGTCGGAATGGATCGAGGCGAACGCCTACCGCGTCCCCGCCGCAACTTATTGCGGAAAACGCGGAACCATCAACACCAAAACGGCAAAGAACGATGAGCAGGTGCGTGCTTTTTGGCAGGAATGCGGCGCAAACGGCACGCTCGAGGCGCTGCGTGCGCTCGCCCTGCCCGGGGCGCGTGGTTTTTTTGCCGCCTGTACGGACTTCAAGTCCCATGCGTATGATTATTGGATTGCCGTCGAGGTCGAAGCGGATGCGGATATCCCGGATGGGTTCGAGCGGCTCGAAACGCGGGAGCGCACCTGCGCGGTGTTTACCGCTAAAGGCCCCGCGCACGAAACCGTTTCGAGCATGTGGCACGCCGTTTATAACGAATGGTTCCCCAAAGGCAGCTATATTTATGTGCCCGGTCCCGAGATCGAGCATTATCCCTTTGGCGATCGCGAAGCCGCGGATTACCGCACCGAGATCTTTGTGCCCGTTAAAAAAGCCGATGGGGGAAAGGAACCCCCCAAGCGGCGCGACGCGACGCTTGGCGTGCTTTTTGTGAGCGTGGGCGCGGTCGCGGGCATGCTGATCGCCGGCTCCTCGGAGCAGCCGCTTTTTGCGATGCTCGTGGGCGGGGCGCTTGGCTATTTCCTCTTTGACGCCATTGACAAGCGCAAGGGGAAAACCGGTGAAAACGGCGAGAACGGCGAGAACGATGAGAAAGGCCGCCGCCGCTAGGCGCAGCTTTAAATATTGCGAAAGGATTTTTGAACATTGCAAACGGATACCAATCACAAGGGAAAAATGGGAAAGCCCGGCGCGTGCTGGGCCTTGTTCCTCACATTTTTTAAGGCGAGCACATTCACCTTCGCCGGGGGGCTCGCGATTTTGCCCGCTTTGGAAAAGGACATGGTGGAGAAATACAAGCTCCTCCCGCGGGAGGTTTTTTTAGAGTATGCCACGCTTTCGCAAACTTTGCCGGGCGTCATCACCATCAACTGCGCCTCGCTCGTCGGGCGGGAGGCGGCAGGGGTCTGGGGCATGCTCGCGGCGGGCTTTGGCGCGATTTTGCCGGCCTTCGTATTCATGCTGCTGGCGACCGTGCTCGTCAACCTCATCCCGCGCGAGGGCATTTTCCTCGGCGTGATGCGGGGCGTGCGCGCGGCAAGCGCCGCGCTCGTGCTCGCGGCGGCGTTTACTTTGGGGCAGCATAACCTCAAAAATATTTTCGCCATCGTTGTGATGATCGCCGCGCTCGTCCTCGTGCTCTTTTTGAAGGTCGGCGCGCCGCTCGTCGTTTTGCTTGCGGCCGCGGCGGGATATGCTTACCAATGGTTCCGCCGCCGCGGGGAAAGGGGGCGTAAAGATGTTTCCTAAATGCCTTGATCTCTTCTTCACATTCCTAAAGATCGGCTTCATCAGCTTCGGCGGCGGTTACGCCATGCTTTCGATGATCATGACCGAGGCGAGCCGCTTTGCGATCACCGCAACGCAGCTTGCGGACCTCAACGCGCTTGATATGGTCGTGCCGGGGGCGATCGCCATCAACGCGGCTACCTATGTGGGCTATCTCTATGCGGGCGTGCCGGGCGCGATTGCCGCGACGCTCGGCGTTTCCGCGCCAAGCTTCATCCTTGCCGTGCTCTTTTTGCGCTTCCTCAAGCGCTTTCAAACCAGCCACTGGCTGCAGGATATCCTCTCGGGCGTCAAGCCCGCGGCCGTCGGCCTCATCGGGGCCGCGGCGCTGTTGATCGCCTCCGAAGTGCTGCTCGTGCCGGGGCATGGATTTCATGAGGCGTTCGCCGACCCGCTGCACACGATTTCCCTCCTGTGCGTTGCCATTTTTGCGGTGACCGCCGTGGGAAGCATCCGCTTTAAATGGAACCCCATTTTGCTCACGCTCGCCGCGGGCGTGATCGGCGGCTTTTTCCTCAGATAAAAAGCTTTTTTGCATAAAAAGGAGCGGCCCCTAACGGGACCGCTTCGTTATTGACGTTATTGCCAATCACCCTTAGTACATGCCGCCCATGCCGCCCATGCCGCCTGCGCCGCCTGCGGGGACCGCCGGTTCGGGCGCGGGGATGTCGGAAACGAGGCTCTCGGTGGTCAGCACCATCGCGGCGATGGAGGCCGCGTTCTGCAGGGCGCTGCGCGCAACCTTCGTCGGGTCGATAATGCCTTTGTCGGCCATCATGCCGTACTCATCGGCGCGGGCGTCGTAGCCATAGCCGGGCTTCTCGGCGCGCTTGATGTTCTCCACAACGACGCTGCCTTCGATGCCTGCGTTGGTCGCGATCTGGCGCAGAGGCTCCTCAAGGGCGCGCACGATGATGTTGATGCCTGTGCGGATGTCGCCCGTGTGCTTTTTGGCGAGCTCTTTCACGTTGGGGATCACGTTGATCAGCGCTACGCCGCCGCCGGGGACGATGCCCTCCTCAACGGCCGCGCGGGTCGCGTTGAGCGCGTCCTCGATGCGAAGCTTGATTTCTTTCATTTCCAGCTCGGTCGCGGCGCCCACGGAGATGACCGCAACGCCGCCGGCGAGTTTAGCGAGGCGCTCCTGCAGCTTTTCCTTATCGTAATCGGAGGTGGTCTCCTCAATCTGCGCGCGGATGGAGCTGATGCGGGCTTTGATCTCGGAAGGATCGCCGGCGCCTTCTACGATGGTGGTGTTCTCCTTGCCGATTTTCACCTGGCGGGCCGTGCCAAGCTGGCTGACGGTGGTTTCCTTGAGGTCCATGCCAAGCTCTTCGGAAATGACCTGGCCGCCGGTTAGAATCGCGATATCCTGCAGCATGGCCTTGCGCCTGTCGCCAAAGCCCGGGGCCTTGACGGCAACGCAGGTGAACGTGCCGCGCAGCTTGTTGACGATCAGGGTTGCAAGCGCTTCGCCTTCGACGTCCTCGGCGATAATCAGAAGCTTCCTGCCCTGCTGGACGACTGCCTCGAGCAGCGGGAGGATCTCCTGGATGTTGCTGATCTTCTTCTCGGTGATCAGGATATAGGGGTTGTCGAGCTCGGCTTCCATTTTTTCGGTGTCGGTTACCATGTAGGCGGAAGCGTAGCCGCGGTCAAACTGCATGCCTTCGACGATCTTGAGCTCGGTCTTCATGGTTTTGGATTCTTCAACCGTGATCACGCCGTCGTTGCCGACTTTTTCCATGGCGTCGCTGATCAGTTCGCCGATCTTTTCATCGCTCGCGGAAATGGCGGCGACCTGCGCGATGGCGTGCTTGTTTTCAACGGGCTTGGAGATCGCCTTAAAACCTTCAACCGCCTCTTCCACCGCGAACTCGATGCCTTTTTTGAGATCCATGGGGTTCGCGCCGGCGGCGACATTCTTCATGCCCTCGTGGATGATGGCCTGCGCAAGGAGCGTGGCCGTGGTCGTGCCGTCGCCCGCAACGTCGTTGGTCTTCGTGGCAACTTCTTTCACGAGCTGCGCGCCCATATTCTCGAACGCGTCCTCAAGCTCGATCTCCTTGGCGATGGTCACGCCGTCGTTGGTAATCAGCGGCGCGCCGTATTTCTT
>CAZJIS010000037.1:15126-17417 GCA_964546125.1 uncultured Clostridium sp. | reverse complement strand
ATCGTGTCCGCAACCATGGCAAACAGCGTGCCCGCGAGCGCCGCCGTGCCGAGGCCCTTGACGGCGCTTATCGCCATCAGGTAAGGAATCGAAAGCGGGGCAACCAGCATAAGCGCATGCCCCACAACGGAAATGATCGATCCGACCATAGCGACATTGCGCTTGCCATACTTTTTGACCAGCGGCCCCATCGCCATCATGCCGATGATGCCAACCCCGGTTTGTACCACCGCAAAGTAGCCGAAAACATTTTCGTCGCCAAGGATATATTTGCAGTAATAGGTGCCAACGCCCATGCCCATGCCCATGCCAAGCGCAAACAGCACCCATACCGCGCACAAAAGCAGCCAGTTGTCGTTTTTAAAGAGCAGTTTGAGCGTTTTGCCAAAGCCTATCTTGCGGTCGGCCTCCGGCACAAGGTCTACGCGTTCTTTGGTTTTGTAGAAGCAGAGCAGAAACAGCCCCGCCGCCATCGCGCCATAAATGGCGGCGACGATTACCCACGACCGCTGGTTTGTGGAACCGCCGACAGCATTGACCAACGGCAGCGTCAAGCCGCTGATGATAAGGCTGCCGAATTGCGCCATCACCATGCGGAATACATTGATGGACTGGCGCTCGGCCTGGTCGCGCGTCATAAGCGAGTTCAGCGCGCCGTAGGGAATGTTGATCGCCGTATAGAGGAATGTCGTCGTTATGTTATAGGAAATAAAAATATACACATACTTCCCGACATCGCTCCAGCCCGCGGGGACCAGCATCATCAGCATCGTAAACAGGCCAAAGGGAATGGCGAGCCACAGCATCCATGGGCGCGCCTTGCCGTGCTTGGACTTTGTTTTGTCCATGATGAAGCCCATCAAAATGTCTGAAACGCCGTCGAAAAACGCGATATCAGCATAAGCATGCCGATGATGCCGACGTTGAGCCCCAGCGCATCCGTGTAGAAGAACGTAATGTAGGTACCGGTTAATACCAGCACAAGGTTGCTTGCAAGGTCGCCGCAGCCGTAGGCAAGCTTTTCACCGAGCCGAATCTTCGCAGAATTGCTCTCCATAATGCCCTTCCTTTCAAAATTTTGCTTCTCTGCCGCCTTACAACGTTTCCTGCATGAACCGCGCAATTTCCTCCATGCAGTCCTCCGCCTGCGGCGCTACCCCGATTTGGTCGGCAAACCCATGCCCCATGCCGCGATAAACGATTACGCGCACCTCACGCCCCGCGTCAAGCAGGCTCTGCGCATAAGCAAAGTTATCAAACACGAGAAAATCATGCTCGCCAAACAGAAGCAGCGTGGGCGGAAGCTTTCCCAGGTCGCCAAACGCCGGCGAAGCATAGGGGTGATCCGCCGGAAGATGCCCCTGCAAATAGACGTCCGCAATAAGGTTATCCTCCGGCCCGCTCCCCGTAAGGCCGCCCATCGCGCCGAATACGGCGTGCAGCACCCTTCCATGCCTTTTGCTCACAACATATTTCGACGCATCGACGCCATGGTAGAACTTGGTGTGCTTCATTGCAAAATTCGTTCCGGGGTAGATCAGCAGCTGCGCTCTTACCATGCCCGTGCCTTCGTCAAGGTCGCGCAGCGTTACGGCCGCGGCGAGGTTCCCGCCCGCGCTGTCGCCGCTGACAAACAGGCGCGTTTTGTCCGCGCAAAAGCGCTCCGCGTTTTCATAGGCCCATTTTGTCGCATAAAAGCAATCGTCCAGCGGCTGGGGATAGTGGTTTTCGGGGCAGAGCCGGTAGTCGACGTTAAAGGCAACGCAGTCCATTTTTTCTACGAGCAGCATGCACATCTGCTCGACGATATCCGCGCCGCCGCCAAAGAAACCGCCGCCATGGTAATACACGAACATCGGCAGATGTTCGCCCGCGTTATTGCGCATATAAACGCGCACGGGCACATCGTAGCCATCCGCGCTCTTTACTGTGACACGCTCTGTGGATACGCTCGACGCATCAACGATATGCCTGCCCTTATATTCGCCGAACATCTTGCGAAACGGCAAAATACGCTCGAGTGGGGTGGCGTTTTTTTTCGGTTTTGGCATGATTTTCATGAGCAGGGGCATGTTCTTCATGGATTTGTACAGCCTCGGATCCATGCTGCCGTCTTCCCCGCCCTCCGGAATTGGCTTAACAAGGATCTTTACGCCATGCAGTTCGGTTTCGTACTGGTTCTGTTTCATTTTGTCAAGCAAAGCAACATCGTATTTTCGAACGTCGGCCATTGAAACCCCCCCTATATTTAATTGAGATGTGATGTTTATATTTTACCAATGGACGGCGCC
>CAZJIS010000037.1:0-15026 GCA_964546125.1 uncultured Clostridium sp. | reverse complement strand
TAAGCTTTTGCCCGAAGAAATTGCCATGCCAAACGCCGAGCCGGCCGACAGCTCTTCCATCGCATCGGATGCTCTTAAAGAATCCGTGGAGACTTGCGACGATTTTGCGCTGCTTAAGTCCATCGACCAAAGCTATGCTTTTGAAACCATGCTTTGGTCGCTGATTCGCAACGGCGAGCCGGAACATGTCCGGGCATGGATCGCCCGCTCGCCGGACGATGTCCAAGCGGGCGATATGGCGCAGGATGTGCTGCGGCAGATTAAAAACATGGGCATATGCGGCGCGGCTGTGGCCGCGCGCACCGCCATCAGCGCAGGTATGGGCATCCATGCGGCGATGCAGCTATCGGATGTTTACATACGAAAGTTTGAGCTATTGGACAAAGGCGCCGCAGTTATTGAACTGTTGCGCGAAATGTTTATTGAGTATGCGGCGCGCGTGCGACAGGCAAAGTTGGGGCTGGACACGCATTCGCTGCTTTTGGACCGCTGCGCGCGCTACATATCATCGAATTTAACAAAGGCAATCCGCGTCGAGGAAATGGCGCGCGCGTTTGGAATGGGGCGTTCGTACCTGTGCACACGCTTTCGTCAGGAAGCGGGCGTTACGTTAACGCAGTTTATCCGGCACGAAAAAGTGCTTGAAGCGCAGCGCCTGCTCGAGCGTACGGATCGCACGCTGCCTGAAATTGCGGACTATCTTGCATTTTCCTCGCAAAGCCATTTTCAGAACACCTTTAAGCAGTTTTCCGGCACTACGCCAGGCGAATACCGCCGAACGCACAGGGCTGTGATAGACGAGCGGATGCAATCATAGGCTTTACAAATTATACAGAAAGTGCATGAATCATACAATATTTTGTTGACGAACGCCGCGCCGGATGATATCTTGATGGAGGAAAGTACACGATCATAAGGCAAAACAGAAAGGCACTTATATGATAGACCAGCAAACCATCAACCGATATACCGAGCTGCTAAAAAAAGAGCTGATCCCCTCCACCGGCTGCACGGAGCCTGTGGCTATCGCCCTTGCGGCGGCGAAGGCCGCGAAGCTCCTCGGCGAACCTGTGCGGGGGCTTCGGGTCGGGTGCAGCGCGAAGATCATCAAAAACGTGAAGTCGGTGCGCATACCGGGCCTCGATGAATTCGTGGGCATGGAAGCCGCAGCCGTGGCGGGCGCGCTCGCCGGCGATGCGGATAGCTGCATGCAGGTGCTCGGCAAAATCGATAACGCGCAAAAAGAGGAAATCGCGCGGGCGCTCGCGGGGAATCTTTGCGAAGCATACTGCCTCGATTCGCCGCACGAGCTGCACATCGTGATCGATGCGCGGGGCGATCACCACCGCGCAACGGTCGAGGTGCGCGACGCGCATGACCGCGTGACGCTCCTCTCGCGCGACGAAGAGGTGCTCTTTTGCCTTGCCGACGCGGACCCCTGCATGGATGCGCTGTGCGAAAGCACGCCCGAGCAGGATGCTGCGCTCTCCCTCGCCTCGATTAAAGAATATGCGGACACGGCGGACCTCGCGCTGATCGCGCCCATCCTCGAACCGCAGATTGAATGCAACCTTGCCATCGCCAAAGTGGGGATCTCGGGCAACTACGGCGCGCACTACGGCGCGATGCTCTTGATGGACGATTACGACGTTTACCGCAAGATGGAAGCCTACACGGCGGCCGCTTCGGAAGCGCGCATGTCGGGCTGTTCGATGCCCGTGATTATCAACTCGGGCAGCGGCAACCAGGGTATTGCAAGCTCCGTGCCCTCCATCGTTTATTGCCTGGAAAAAGGCTATAACAAAGAAAAAATGCTGCGCATGCTGGCGTTTGCAAACCTTGCGACGGTCTATCAAAAGCAGTTCATCGGCAAGCTCGGCTCCTTTTGCGGCGCGATCTCCGCGGCCTGCTCGAGCGGCGCGGCGCTTACCTACATTGAAAACGGCAGCCTCGTGCAGATTGGCAACACGGTTTCGAACACGCTTGCAGTCCTCACGGGCGTCATCTGCGACGGGGCGAAAGCTTCCTGCGGCGCGAAGATCGCCATGGGGCTGCACGCCGCGATCATCGCCCATAAGCAGGCCATGGCAAACCTTGCCTACCACGCGGGCGACGGCATCGTTTGCGCCGATGCGGACATGACCATCCGGGGCGTGGGCAAGATCGCGCGCGAGGGAATGCGCGATACGGATGCCCACATCCTCGAAGTCATGCTCGGCAAGGGGCAGCAAACGCCATGAACACGCCTGAATCCGCCGCCGTTTGCCGGCGCGCAAGGCACGAGGGGGAAACGGCATGAGCGAAAGAACGCAGCCGATCCGCTTCACCGAAACCGGCCGGCTCATCTTCCATCGCTATTGCGGCATGGCGGACGCTGTGGCGGCCCTTATCGGCCGCCATTGCGAGGTGGTCGTGCACTCGCTCGAAGACCCCGAGCATTCTGCGGTGAAGGTGATCAACGGCGATGTTTCGGGCCGCTCGGTCGGCGCGCCGCTCACGAATTTGTGCTTTGAACTGATGAAGGACAGCGAGCAAAACGGCACGGACATCCTCGGCCCCTATTATTCGGTGAAGGCGGAGGCCAAAACCATACGCAGCACCACCGCGATCATCCGCGGCGAGAACGAGCGCATCATCGGGCTGATTTGCTTTAACATGGACCTTTCCTGCCCGTTTGGCAGCATCATGCAGCAATACCGGCCGCACACGCCCAACATCGCCGAAGTGTACCCGCAAACGGCAGAGGAGCTCATCCGCCACATGCTCGATGAGGCCATATTGCGCGCGGGTGAGCGCAAGGGCGCGTCCGCGCTCGAAAAGAACCTCGCGGCCATCGAGATCATGATCGAGAAAGGCCTGTTCAACTTCAAGGGCGCGGTGGATATCGTGGCGCGCGAGCTTGGCATTTCCCGGGCGAGCGTATATAACTACCTGCGCGAATCGCGCGGCAAATAAGATTTTCGCCGTTGCGCAAGGCAGCAACTTAAGCAGCACCCGGCGCGGCAAACGCGGCAGCCCGTGCGCAAACGTCCTTATGAACCCGCCATGGGTTTCAAATCCGCACTTTTATGTGAAAATCCCGAACGCGCGGCATACTATTGGTTATGAGCATAACCTCTGTTTGCCGCGCGAAAAAGCGTTTATCCGCGCTTCCCCTCAAAGTATGCGCGCTGCTCGCCGCCCTTTGCGCGGCGCTTTGGCTTTGCCCGCCAAAGGCGGCGGCAGAAGGGGAGCTCGCGCCGTTTGACATGACGGGGCAATGCCGCCTCACTGCAAACGAAGGAGACCCCGCCTTGGTGACCGACGGCCGCCTTCGCACATTCTGGCAGGCCCGCGACGGGCTTTTGCGCGTGCGCCTGCCCGATGCGCCCGCCGCCGGCTATTTGCAGCTCGAGTGGTTCAAAGAGCCGGAGCATTACCGGATCATTCAAAAAGACCGCGAGGGTGCGGAACTTTGTTCGTTCGAGCCGGGCGGGACGGCCGTGATGCTCACGGAGGTTTTCCCGATTGAAGCGGGCGCGAGGCAGATCGACATCCAAACGGGCGGCGCGATCTCCACCCTTGCCATATATACCGCGCAAACGCCGCGCGCGGCCCTTCGATTGTGGCAGCCGCCGCCAGAAAAGGCGACGCTGATGCTCGTGAGCGCGCACCAGGATGACGAGTTTTTATGTATGGGCGGCGTTCTGCCGCTATATGCGGTAGAGAAAGAGGTCCCGACCGCCGTCATTTACATGGCCGATTGCGGGCGCACGCGCAGGGGCGAAGCGCTTGAGGGGCTGTGGGCGATTGGCATGCGCAATTACCCGCTGTTTTTGAATTTTCCCGATAAGCGGCTTAAGACGATGGAAGAGTGCGCAGCCCTCTGGGGCGAAGGCGCGACGCTTGAAAAGCTCGTGGAGGCGATCCGCCGTTTTCGGCCGGAGGTCGTCGTCACGCACGACCTTTCCGGAGAATATGGGCATTGCGCGCACAAGTTTACGGCATATGCGGTGCGGCTTGCGGTGGCGCGCGCGGCGGATCCCGCGGCTTATCCCCTTTCCGCCGCCGCGTACGGCAGTTGGCAGGTGAAAAAGCTCTACCTCCACTTATATAAGCAAAACCCCATCCGGCTCGATTATTCGCAAAAACTTGCGCGCTGCGGAGATAAGAGCGCATTCGAAGCAGCGGCCGCGGGCTATGCCCGGCATGCATCGCAGCAAAAATATTATCAGTTTGAAGAGGGCGGCCCCCATGACAATGCGCTGTTTGGCCTCGCCTTTTCCATGGTAGGCGAAGACGTGCAAAAAAACGACCTGCTCGAGAATATCGCCCCTTCGCCCACGCCCATGCCGCCCGCCGGGGGCGCGCAGATCGAACTTCCCGCGGCGGAAGCCTCTCCCCTCGAAAAAACCGCGCCTCCGAAAGAGGCTGCGCCGCACCCGGCCCGAGCGTCCGCTTTGATCGCCTGCGGCTTACTTGCACTCGCCGCGCTGCTGTATGCGGCCCGCCCGCGAGCAAAATAGAGCATGCAGCTTTTGCGCAAAACGCGAGCGCGCGTTATGCGTTTCCACCCTCGGGGACAATGATAGATTTGATTTTGTGCTATTATGCCGGCGGGGCTCGGGATCGCATCAGTTCACGTGGATGTCAAACGCATACTCCGCCGCATGCGCCTGCGCATCGCTAAAGCGCACGGTGACCCGGTAGCTGCGGCCCGCCTTGGCGTTTTGAAGCAGGTAGGTCTGCGAAGCAAGCCCGGAAGGGTGCACAAACTCCAAGGTTTCGCCGGTTTTAGCATCGGCAATTTCATACCAGCCGCCGTTCATCTCAGCGCCGTTCACATACACCGAAAAGGGGACCGTCCATTTTTCATTGTGCGCAGGGTCGTAGGTGATCGCCGGGAACTGTTTGCCCTCCCCGGCGGGGACCATCGCCGCAAGGCTTGTTCCCGAATAGACGACGGGGCAGCGCAGGCAGAGCGATTTCTTCGCGGCGATAAAAGCGGCCGCGTTTTCGGTGCGGATGTCGACCGATGTCCCATCGGGCAAGTAAACGAGCTCCACCGGCGCCCCGATGGCTTCGCCGACGCCCGGCACGCGCCCGCTGTTGACGATAAGGCGCCAGTTCTCATCGATGAAAAAGCTGTAAATAGAGCGGCCGCTGCCCACATCCTCGAAGCGATAGCCCGCAAGGTCGCCCCAAATGAGCGCGTTGCCCCGCGCGCAAAGGGCGAGCACATCCTCGAGCGTCAGCGCGCCGCCCTCTCCCGGCGCAAGCGCGAAGATGTTCCAGGCGATCGGCCCGGCCGCGCCGCCGTCGCCTGCCTCGATGATCCAATATGCGCCCTGCGCATAAAGGAGATGGTATTTAGCTGAAAGCGCATGCCTCATAATATCCCGCGCCCAAAAAGCATCCCCCGGCAGAGGACTCAGCGGGCCGAACATCGCCGCCCAATCCGTCTGCGTAAACGGCTGCCAGTTCCATGCGATGTTCTTAAACGAGGCAAGCGTTTCACCGCTTTGCCTGTTTATAATCGCGACGCTGTCTGTGCCGATGAAATAACCCAGGCCGTTGTCATCCGGAGCAAAGAGGGAACTGAGCGGATTGCGATATACGCATTCCGTCGGAAAATAGGCGCTCATGGCGCCGCTCGTGCGCACGAGCGCCGCGGCCGCCTCATAATCGCCCTCGCGGGTGCGGTAAAGCCGCTGTTGCCCGCCAAAGGATACCAAGGCGCGCAGAGGATATTCATAAACCGTGATGCAATAATTTTCATGGATAATGAATTCCACCGAGCCTGTGCTCGCGAAATCCCTTTTGGGCGCATAGGATCTTTGCCAGTTTACCCCCTCGAGATAGCGCGCGAGCGCCGCGCCGTCCGCCTCGCCCAGGCGGATGGACCCTGGTGCGCCGGGCTCAACCGGCGGATAATCGACCGCCCGGACGGAATCCTGCTGGGCGGCAAGCGACACGGCGTTTTCATAATGAAGAAAGGAAAGGTCTTGCCCGCCGCCCTTGGGATTCGTCAATAGGCACACGGTTGCCGCCGCGCAGGCGACGAGCGCCGCCATGACGACCCAGAACGCGGGCTTTTTATAGTGGAGCACGTTTTTGATGCGCTGCTTCACGCCCACTTCGCCAAAGGCGAGCGGACAGGCGGCGGCCGCGAACGCGCGGCGCGGGGCGCTCACCGCCAGCAGCGCCTCGGAATAGGCTTTCTTCTCCCCCGCGCCCATCTCGCGCACGACGCGCTCATCACAGGCAAGCTCGATATCCCGGCACAGCAAAAGATAGGCAAGCCACACCAGCGGGTGAAACCAATAGATTGCAAGCAGCAGAAACCCGGCGGGCTTGATCCAATGATCCCGCCGCCGGATGTGCGCGCGCTCATGGGCAACGACATGCGCGAGCGCGCCTCCCTCCATTTGGGCGGGCAGGTAAATGCGCGGGCGGATCAGGCCCAGCACAAAAGGCGAGGCGACGGCCCCGCTTCGCCATAATCCCGCCCCGAGCGGCACTGCCTCGCGCACGCGATAGCGCAGGCGGATGTAACTCGCGGCGGCATGGGCAAGCATAAAAACAACGCCCGCAGCCCAGATGACGCTTGCAATGAACACTGCGATTTGCGCGGGATTCACGCTTGCGGCGGGGGCCGGGGCAAGCGATTGCGCCAAGCCGGGATTCACCGCCTGATTCAGCGCGGGGATACCGCTGTGAATCGCCGATTGCTTGGCATAAAGGATATCCGGACTGACGGTTTCGGCGCTCGGGATGAGGCTCAGCGCGCTTTCAAAGGAAAACGGCAGCGCAAGGCGCAGCCCGACGAGCGCCCAGAGCGCGACGCGCATCGCCTTGGGCGCTTTTTTCAATAAAGCCCGCAGCACAATGACCGCGAGCACCGCCCAGCCCGCCGCGATGCTCATGTTGAGGAGCTTGAGGAACACGGCTTCCATCACGAATCCTCCTCTTCGGCGAAAGAATCGATCATGCGGCGTATCTCGGCAATTTCTTTTGCCGAAAGATCGCGCCGCTTCGTGAACGAGGCGACGAACGCGGGGAGCGAACCTTCGAACGTGTGCGCAAGCAGCGCGTCGATCTGGGCTGATTGCACCTCGCCCTTTGAGATGAGCGAGGTGACTGTCGCGTTTTCGTTTTGCACAACCCCGCGCTCCGAAAGGCGGCGGATGACCGTGTAGGTCGTGGCCTTCGACCAGCCGAGCTTTTCACGGCACAGCTTCACAAGGTGCGTGCTGCTCACCGGCTCATGCTCCCAAAGGATGAGGCAGAAGCGGTATTCACTCTCAAATATTTTGGGCGTTTCCATATAGGCCTCCAGAGGTTTAACTAATTAAACCTAATACGAGTTTAATCCATTCAACCTCATTTGTCAACATCAAAAACCGGCGCGGCAAATGCCGCGCCGGTGGTTGCTGATCTCAAATTCAGCGAACGAGGAAGAAATAGCCCGCCGCGGCGATGATTGCAAGCACCACGAGCGCCGCCGGCCAGAGCACGACGAAGCCCGCGATCAGCATCGCAAGCAGATCTCCCTTTTCGAGCTCTTTAGAAAGATCCTCTTTCTCGCCGCTGAGCGCATCGCGCTTCTCGGCCTGCTCGCGGGAATATTTGAGCGCGCGCTCAGTCCGCTTGCGGAATATCATCGCAGCGCGCGTCGTGCATGCCGCCCACGTTGAGCTTGTGGTGGCATGCTACGAAATGGTTCGGGGCGACCTCTTCCCACTCCGGCACGACCTGCTTGCAGATCTCGGTGCAATAGGCGCAGCGCGTGTGGAATTTGCAGCCCTTGGGCGGGTTGACGGGGCTCGGGATATCCCCTTCAAGAATGACGAGGTCCTTGCGCGCCTCGGTCGTGGGGATCGCGTTGAGCAGCGCCACCGTGTAGGGGTGGACCGGGTTTTTGAAAATCTCTTCGGAGCTTGCAAGCTCTACGAGGTTGCCAAGGTACATTACGCCGATGCGGTCGCTGATGTACTTGACGACCGAGAGATCGTGGGTGATGAACATGTAAGTGAGGTTCTGCTTTTCTTTGAGATCCTGCAGCAGGTTGATGATCTGCGACTGGATGGAAACATCCAGCGCGGAGACCGCCTCGTCGCACACCACGAACTTCGGGCCCACCGCGAGCGCGCGCGCGATGCCGATGCGCTGGCGCTGGCCGCCGGAGAATTGGTGCGGATACCTATGCAAGAAGTACGGCGCAAGGCCGCAGGAGTCCATTACGGAGAGGACCTTCTCCTGCATGCGCCCGTCGTTGCGGCGGAACAGCTCATGCGCAATTAAACTTTCGCCGATGATCTGACCCACGGTCATCCTCGGGTTGAGCGAAGAGTAGGGATCCTGGAAGATCAGCTGCATGTCGCTGCGCAGCAGCCGCATTTCGTTATAAGTCAGGCGCGCGAGGTCGATGCCCGCGTCGAGGTAGGCTTCATAGCGCATGAACGCTTCGTTATTGAGGTGCGGCGCGCGAAGCTTTTCGATCTCGGCTTCGATCGCCGCAATCTTCTGCTTGACGGCGGCGACCGCGCCCTGCGCATCCGAAAGCTTTTTCTTCACCTTTTGGAGCCGCGCCTCGGCCGAAGCCGCGGATTTGCCCTCTTGTTTGAGCTTCGCCGCTTTATAGGCGATGTCTAAACTGTCGCGCTCAATAAGGGCGCGCTTGCGGTTGGCGTTGCGCAGGCGCAGAGACTGCTCGTGCTTTTTAAGGAGCAGCTTGGTGGCGGGGCCCATATCCTCGAGGGCAAGGAAGCCGCCGAAGATGTTGGCAAGGTCGAGCAAAGCGTCGTTTGCTTCTTTCACGGCCTTGCTCTGCTCGTTCATCTTGGCGAACAGCTCGCGCTGGATGCCCGGGCGCTCCGCCTCCTGCATGGCCGCCTCACGCTTGGCGACGGCCTCGTATTCAGCCTGCGCATGCGCCTTTTTCTGCTCGAGCTGCGCAAGATGCCTGCGCAGCTTGGGAGCGTTCACGAGGGTGCGGCGGTAGTAGGCGGGAGCCATCTCATCGATGGTGCGGCCATAATACATGGTGCGCCCATCCGTTTGCCGGTAGAGCTGGAGAAGCGTGCGCCCCAATGTGGACTTGCCGCAGCCCGATTCACCCACAAGACCGAACGTTTCGCCCTCGTAGATATCCACCGTGATGCCGTCGTTGGCTTTCACGAAGAGGCCGCGCTGCTTGAGCGGGAAATACTGTTTGAGGTTGCTCAGGCGGAGCAGCACCTTGTTGTTGGTTTGATTATTTTGCATGCCTGTCCTCCTTCCTCGGGTAGAAGCACCTGACCTGCTGCTGTTCGGATACGTTGAACATCGGCGGCGCCTCCTCGACGCACTTTTCCGTAGCATATTTGCAGCGCGGCGCGAACTTGCAGCCCTTGGGGAGATCGAGCGGGTGCGGCACCGCGCCGGGGATCGCGTCCAGCCGCTGATTGGCAGGCGTATCCAGGCGGGGAACGGAGTTCATGAGCCCCTCGGTGTAAGGATGCGAAAATTCGTTGTCGCAGAAGATCGTGGCCGCGGGTGCGAGTTCCACGACCTCGCCGCAATACATAACCGCGACATCGTCCGCCATCTGGTTGATGACGCCAAGGTCGTGGGTGATGAACATGATCGACGTGCCATGCTCTTTTTTCAGTTCGTTCATGAGCCTTAGGATCTGCGCTTGGATCGTGACGTCGAGCGCGGTGGTCGGCTCGTCTGCGATGAGGAGCTTCGGCTTGCACGCAAGCGCCATGGCGATCATCACGCGCTGGCGCATGCCGCCGGAGAGCTGGTGCGGATATTGCTTGGCGACCACCTCGGGGTTGGCGATTTTCACATCGCGCAGCATGTCGATCACGCGCGCCTCGGCTTCTTTGCGGCTCATGCCCTGGTGGGTGATGAACGGCTCGCTGACCTGCTTGCTGATGGTGAACACCGGGTTGAGGCTGGTCATCGGCTCCTGAAAGATAACGGAGATCTGGTTGCCGCGCACATTGTACATTTCCTGCAGCGAGAGCTTGGTAAGATCGCGCCCATCAAAGAGGATTTCGCCGCTCTCGATGAAGCCGTTGCTGTCGATGAGCTTAATCATGCTCATCGCAGACACGCTCTTGCCCGAGCCGGATTCTCCAACGACGCCGAGCGTCTTGCCGGCTTCTACGGAATAGCTCACGCCGTTGACCGCTTTCACAATGCCGCGCTTGGTATGGAAGAAGGTTTTAAGGTTTTTCATTTCCAGCAATGCCATTGCTTTTTCCTCCTTAACGGTCACTGGATTTCGGGTCTATGGCGTCGCGCAATCCGTCTCCGATGAGGTTGATGCAGATCGTGCAGATACCGAAGATCAGCGCGGGGAACACCCAACGCCACCAGTATTGCTGAATGACGATCGAGTTGTTCGCGCCTGTGAGCATGTTGCCCCAGGTAGGCGCCGGCAGCGGGATGCCGAAACCGAGGTAGGATAGCGTTGACTCGGTGAGCATGGATGTCGCAAAGTCGAGCGTGGCGGTCACGAGGATAACCGACACGACGTTGGGCAGAATGTGCTTGAATACGATCACAACCTCGCGCACGCCAAGGGCCTTGGCCGCGACTACGAACTCCTGCTCGCGCACGGCAAAGATCTGCGCGCGCACAAGGCGGCAGATGCTCGGCCAGCTTAGTACGCCCAGCACCACCATGATGAGGTACATGCGCTGTTCCACAGAAATGCGCGTGCCGATGATGGCCGAAAGGATCAGCGCGAACGGCAAGAACGGCAAACCGCCGATGACCTCTGAAACACGCATGATGATAAGGTCCGCCGTGCCGCCGAAATAGCCGGAAACGCCGCCCATCACAACGCCGATGACCAGCGAGATGATGACCGCCACCGCGCCGACCGTCATCGTGGTCTTGCCGCCGTTGACGATACGCGTGAGAATATCGCGGCCGAGGTGGTCCGTGCCGCACAGGTAGCCCCCAAGGCCCCAGGTGCTGGCCTTTCCGTCGGCAGTGAACGCATAGTTCTGGTAAAAGCCGACGAACACCTTTTCAACCGTTTCATCCGCAAGGGAAGCGGGCACTTCGCTCTGATGGTGCACGTTGCCGCCCCAGCTGATGACCTTGCCGGTATCGAGCAGCGCCGTATAATGGTAGCGCCCGCCGTAGATGCCGATGATCTTGCCCTCATGCTCGGGAATATCGCGCTCGTGGTTGGAGAGGTTGCCCCAGAAAACGAGGGTGCCGTCCTCCTTGAGCGCGGCGCAGGACGAGCCCGTGGCCGCAATCGAGATGACGCCGCTTTGCGCTTCTTCCGGGATCGTCGAGTAAGCGTTGGTTTCAAAGCCCGCGTAAACGACCTCGCCGGTTTTCAAGAGCGCGATGTAGCTGTTGACGTTGGTCGCCACCATCTCGATGTTGCCCTGATAGCGGTTGCGCAGCTTCAGGTCGTTCATGTTGGCGTTGCCCCAGAGGTAGAGGTTGCCATCCTCCGTGACGGCGGCCGAGTACTGGTAGGCCGCGGCAAGCTGTTTGATGTGAAGGTCTTCTCCAAGCCGGTTGGCGTTATCGATGTCAATCGGGAAAATCGCCTGGCCGAGCCGGTCGTTGCCCCAGACATAGAGCTTGCCGCTTTCATCGAGCACGACGATGTGGTCGTAGCCCACGGCAACATCAACAAGCTTGGCGTTGCGCACCTCTTCAGGCACATTCTTAAGATCGATCACGTCGGTGATCTTCGTATAGCCCCAAAGGTAGAACTTGCCGTCGTTAGAGATGCCCGCGGCGAACGTCGTTCCCGCGGAGATCTTTTTGACATTGCCCTCGAGCTCTTCGGGGATGTCGAGCATGTTCATGCCCGGGGGAACGTTCTGCTGCGTATTATCCTGATAGGAAAGATCGATCGGCCAAATGCTCGGCCCGATAAATACGAACAGGAAGATGAAAACGAGCACCACGAGTCCAAACATCGCCAGCTTGTTGTGCGCAAAGTTCGCGACGACCGTGCGAGCGGGGCTTTGAATCTGCTCTTCTTCAAGGAAACTAAGCTCCTTGGTCTTGCCCATAAACAGCCGGCGCAGCCAAGTGCCGATGCGAGAGCGCTTTTTCTTGTTGTTTTCCATGCCTCTACCCTCCCCTGTCACTTGTTGATGCGCACGCGCGGGTCCACGAGGCCGTAGCTCAAATCGATGATGAGCGAGCCGACGAGGCTGACCACGGTGTAGAACATCATCATCGCAAGGACCAGCTCAAAGTCGTTGTTGTTGAGGCCCTGGATGTACAGATACCCCATGCCGTTGAGCGAGAACGTGCTCTCGATGATGATCGAACCGCTGAATATGCCGAGAAACCAGCCGATGATGACCGTGATCACAGGCAACAGCGCGTTGCGCCATGCGTGCGAATAGATGACGATCTTTTCGCGCAGGCCCTTGGCGCGGGCGGTGCGGATGTAATCCATGCTCAGCGACTCGATCATGGCGGCGCGCACATAGCGGGTCATGCCGCCCAAAGAGGCGAAGGTCATCACGATCAGCGGCAAAGCGCTGTAATAGAGCCTTTCGAGGAACGCGTCGAAGCCCGTAAGCATGGAGCCCGGCGCTTTCATTCCCATGACGGGGAAGATGCGCAGCAACACCGCAAAGAGGTAAATGAACACGAGGGCGATAATGTAAATGGGTATGCTGTAGCCGATGATCGTAAACACCTGCACAGAATTGTCGACCTTGCCGCGTTTATGCACCGCACAGTAAATGCCCAGCGGGATCGTGATGCCCAGGGCCAAAATAGTCGAGAAGATGTTGATGAAGATCGTGTATTTCATCGGCTCGACGACGATATTCTTCACCTCCGTTTTGCGGAAGTTGGAATAACCGAAATCGCCCTGGATCAGGCCGCTGTAGCCGCCGGATTTCTGCGGCGCAAAGCCCATCCACCTCGCGTAACGCACGACGAGCGGATCGTCAAGGCCCATGCGTTCCCGCAATTCCCGGTAGAGCGCCTGGTACTCGGCCGGTTTGAGCGACCTCTTGATAGGCTCAAGCTCCGCGCGCGCCGGGTCCGAGGGAATTAGGTTGTAAAGGAAGAACAGGAGCAGCGATAAGATAAGGAACACGACAATGATATAGACGATACGTTTCGCAATATATTTTGCCATCGTGCCACCAGCCTTTCAGCGGTAATGAATGCCAGATTTATGGTCATACGCGGCGCATTCGCGCTTTTGCGCGGCTGCGTGCGAAAATTGTCAGCAAAATTTAGGGAAAATTGGGGACGGACAGGATAGTCCGTCCCCAACGGTTGGTTATGCGCGCATCGAGCCTATCCCTTACTGGACGGTTTCGTTGACCCACGCGTAAACGATGGCCTTTTCGAAATCCCAGAGGCTGCTCTGCTCATAGCCCTTGAGGAAGTCCGCATACACGGTGTAGTAGACGTTGGAGTAGAGGGGAACCTCAGGCAGCAACTCGTTCCAGCGGAGGATGTACTCCGTCCACAGTTCGAGGTACTTCGCGGTGTCGCCCGGCTCAACGCCGTAAACCATGTCCATGGTGAGCTTATCGAGCTTTTCATCGAACATGTAAGTGTCGTTCCAACCTTCCGCAACCATGTCGGGATCGGTGGTGAACGAGTACGCCATATCGTAGATCGGCGTGAAGTTGGAGGCAAGGTTGAACATGCCGTAGGTGGGGATCTTGTACTGATCGCCCTGGGAAGCATCACGGTAGAGGTAGTTGAGCAGTTCCGTGAACGTCATGATGTTCTGGTTGATCTGCATGCCGGCGGCGGCCACGTCCGGGCTCTCCACAAGCATGGTGGTGAGCAGCTCGGCCACGACGTTGCCGGAGGAGGACCACTCGATGATCAGCGGCATGAGGATGCGGCCGTCGGCAAGGGTCTTGTTGTGCAGGAAGGTGCCGGCTTCTTCAGCGGTCACTTCCTTGTAGCGGATGCCGCTCACATAGGGGTTGCCGTTCTCATCGAGAACCCAACCGCCGTCCACGAGCAACTGGGTAGCCTCAGCGGGGCTGTAGTTGTAGGTGTTGAGCTTGTTGTAAAGGGTTTCTTCCGCCTCTTTGTACATCCACATGGCAAGACCGTAGGGGCCGTGCACGACGGAGCCGTAGCCCTGGCAGAAGGTGTTGGCGAACTCGTTGCGGTCAAGCAGCTTCGCAACAGCGTGGCGCACCTCGATGAACTGGGTGGGGCCAAAGTCGCTCTGGAACTGGATCTTGCCGTAGCCGTTACGCTCGAAGGTTTTGTAGGTAAAGCCGCCGCCCGCCACGACGTCGAGCGCCGCGTTGACATCGTCGCCGCCGGTGAGGGTGTCGAGAAGGTTGATCGAACCGGTCTTGAGGGCGTCGATGAGGGTCTCTTCCTCAGCCTTCACGATGATGAGCTTCTGGACGTGAGGCATCTGGCCTTCGAAGTTGCCCTTGTAGTTCGGGTTGATTTCGAGAACGGCCTGCAAAGCGGCCTTATCGAAGCTCACGAGGTTGTATGGGCCCGCGGTGATGCGGCCTTCGCTGAGCCAACGCGCGGCTTCGATCTTCTCGCCGATGGCTTCGGCGCTCATGTCGCCGTCGAAGTAGCAGCCTTCGCCGTCATCCTTCACGGAGTAGCCCTCGGGGAGCCACATCTTGAGGGACAGCGGGGTGATGGACGGATAAGCCGTATCGAAGTAGTAGGGGATCTTATCCGCAACGACGGTCACGGAATAAGTATACTCGTCGATGAGGCGCACGCCGCTCCAAACCTCGGACTCGCCGCTCTTGAAGGCCTTGCCGCCCACATAGGTCTGGTCCGCGCTGGACTTGGAGCCCATGGCGACGACCGTCGGATGCGCGAAGAGCATAAGGGCCGCCACGTAGTTCTCCGCCGTGATGGGATCGCCGTTGTTGAACACGAGGTCCTTAGCGATCTTGACGGTGAAGGTCTTGGTGCCGTCTTCATTGATGACGCCTTCGATGCCCTCGCAGGTGGACTCGTTGATGACCATGTTGCCGCCCTGATCATACACGACCACTTCGTAGTCGTTGATCATGCCGCGAACCATGTTGTCGGCCGCA
>CAZJIS010000036.1:2378-17736 GCA_964546125.1 uncultured Clostridium sp. | reverse complement strand
TTGGTTTTGAGGAAAGCTACGGCTTCCTCGCGGGCGGCTTCTCGCGCGATAAGGATGCCGTCTGCGCCGCGATGCTTGCGGCCGAGGCCTGCGTTTATTATAAGCAGCAGGGCAAACGGCTTTCGGATGTGCTTGATGAGATGAGCGCCCTTTACGGGCATTTCGGCGAGCGCGTGAAATCCTACACGCTCGCGGGCAAGGAGGGCCTCGCGCGCATCGCGGGGGCCATGGCGGCGCTTCGGGCGAAGCCGCCCGAAGCATTCGCGGGCCTTAGGGTGGAGCGCGCGGAGGATCACCTCGATCAGGGGCATGATTTGCTGCGCTATTTCCTTGAGGACGGCGCGTGGCTATGCGTGCGCCCCTCGGGCACGGAGCCCAAGCTCAAGCTCTACATCGGCGCGAACGCAGCCGGTGAAGAGCGGCTCGAACTTCTGCTTTGCGCTTTGATGCGGGAGGCGGACGGATTATTAACAACCCTTTTGGAGTAAACTCGAATTATGGAACAACACCAGCAACTGGAATTCAAGCGCATGACCACGGCCCCCATCGCGGGGCTGATCACCTCCCTCGCGATTCCGTCGGTCGTGAGCATGTTGGTTTCGGCAATCTACAACGCGACCGACACTTTTTTTATTTCAAAGCTCGGCACGAGCGCCGCGGGCGGCGTGGGCATCGTGTTCCCCGTCATGGCCGTCATCCAGGCGGTGGGCTTCACCATCGGCCAGGGCAGCGCGAGCATCATTTCACGAAGGCTTGGCGAACGCAAAAACGAGGAGGCGACCGCCGCCGCTTCGGGCGCAATGTTCCTTTCGCTTTTGCTCGGCGCGATCGTAATGATCTGCGGGCTTATCTGGCTCGAACCGATCATGGCTCTTCTGGGCGCCACGCCTACGATGATGCCCTATGCGCGCGATTACGCGCAATATATCCTTTATGCGGCGGCCCCCATGGCCGCGAGCTTCGTGCTCAACAACACCCTGCGCGCCGAGGGGAAAACGCGCTTTGCGATGATCGGCATCATCGTGGGCAGCATCGTTAACATCGGGCTTGATCCGCTGTTCATCTTCACGTTTGGCTGGGGCACGGCGGGCGGCGCGATCGCGACCTCCGTCGGCCAGCTCGTGAGCTTTGGCATTTTGCTTTCAATTTATCTTCGCGGCAAGACCATTGTGAAGCTTTCCGTAAAGGCTCTCCCCCGCGCGCTGCGCACCTATGGGGAGATTTTGAGCATGGGATCGCCCGCGTTTTTGCGCCAGGGCCTCGCGAGCGCCGCGAGCATTGCCCTCAACCTCGCCGCGCGCGATTATGGCGATGCGGCGGTGGCGGCGCTGAGCATCGTGTCGAAGGTGTTCATGTTCATTTTCAGCGTGTCGCTGGGCATCGGGCAGGGCTATCAGCCCGTGTGCGGCTATAACTACGGCGCGCGGCTCTATGCGCGCGTGCGGCAGGGTTACCGCTTTACGCTTTTCGTGGGCGTTTGCGTGATGACGCTGCTCGCCGGGGCCGCATTCGCTTTTGCGCCGCAGCTGATGCGCCTGTTTATCGCGGACGATCCCGCGGTGATCGAGATCGGCACTTTTGCGCTGCGCGCGCAATGCATTGCCATGCCCCTTGTGCCGGTGGCGGTCGTCATCAACATGACGTTCCAATCCGTTGGCCGCGCGGGGGCGGCGGCTTTCCTCTCCGCGTGCAGGCAGGGCCTCTTTTTCCTGCCGCTGATTTTCGTTTTGCCGCGCCTGTTCGGCCTCGCGGGGGTGGAAACGGCGCAGGCCGTGTCGGATGCGCTGACGTTCACGATCTCTTTGCCCATGAGCATTTTCTTTTTCCGCAGGCTGCCCCGCGAGGATGCGCTCCTTGGCGGGCCGGATTGATTTTTTTGCTTGCGCGCGGGCCTTTCATCGGCTATAATGCCCTCACGAAAGGTGGCGATGACGATGAAATTCATTCCGCGGGAAAAGCTTTCCAAAAAGGCCAAACGTGCGCTCGATGAAAAACAGCGCGCCGGCTGGGAGGGTATAAACCCCGTAACAAGAAGCGTCCCGAACAAAAAAGCATATTCGCGCAAAAAGCCCGCCGGTTTTGACAAGGATCGGCCCGGCGGGCTTTTTCTTATGATATAATATGGAAAAGAATCACACGATTAAGGAGGGACCCCGATGCCGACGTTTGAGCAAACGCTTCGCGCGCGCAGGAGCGTGCGCAAGTATAAGAGCGACCCCATCCCCAAGGAGCACCTCGAAACGATCCTCGAGGCGGCGATGCTCGCGCCCAGCGCCTGCAACACGCGCCCGTGGGAATTCGTGGTCGTCACCAACCCCGAGGTGCGCCAAAGGCTTGCTTCGCGCCACCCCTTTGCAAAGCACGCGGCCCAAAGCCCCGCGGTCATCGTCGTTTGCGCGCTGCCCGAGGCGCAGCACGGCGTTTCCGAGGCCTTTTTCCCGCAGGACTGCGCCGCGGCGACCGAGAACCTTTTGCTCCAGGCGGCGGCGCTTGGCTACGGCACATGCTGGTGCGGCATTTACCCCAAGGAGCCGCTCGTTAAAGCCGTGCGCGAGGAACTCGGGCTTACGGGCACGCCGTTCGCGCTCGTGACGCTTGGCACAGCCAATGAACAGCCCGCGATGCGCGGTTTTTACGAGGCCGCAAAGGTGCGCTTTATCGACTAGGGAGCGCGCGTAAAAATTCACGGATCATCACTTCCTATGCCGGGAATGATATGTTATACTACATCAAATAAATTCATTCTGCCAAAAAAACTTTCAGGAAAGGCGGGGCCCATGAGGCAGCAGGAGCTTATCCGCGCGGCGTATGAGGGCGAGGCGACATTCGTTATCAAGAATGCGCGCGTGGTGAACGTTTTTACCAACGAGATCCTCCGTGCGGACGTCGCGCTTTATAACGATGTGATCATCGGCGTGGGCAAATATAGCTGCGCCCAGGAATATGACGCCGGGGGCGCCTACCTCGCGCCGGGCTTCATCGATGCGCATGTGCACATTGAAAGCTCGATGGTCACGCCCGCGAGCTTCATGAAGGTGATCATGCCTTTTGGGACGACGACGATCATCGCCGATCCGCATGAGATCGCCAACGTCTCCGGCGTGCCGGGCGTGCGCGCGATGTACAAGCTCACCGATGATCTGCCGCTTCGCGTTTTGTTCATGATGCCCTCCTGCGTGCCGGCCACGCCCTTTGAGCACAGCGGGGCGAAGCTTGTCGCCGAAGATATGGAAGCTTTTTTGCACAAGAGCCGCATGCTCGGCCTTGGCGAGGTGATGGACTATGCGAGCGTCGTTTCAACCTCGCAGGAAATGCTCGATAAATTGCGCCTGTTTGACGGGAAGCCGATTGATGGTCATGCGCCTTTGCTCACGGGCAACGCCCTCAATGCTTATCGCGTCGCCGGGCCCGCCACGGACCACGAGTGCTCGAATTTTGACGAGGTGCTCGAAAAGCTGCGCTGCGGCATGCGCGTGATGATGCGCATCGGCTCCGCGGCCAACGATATGCGCAGTATTTTTGCCCGCATCGTCGCGGAAAAGATCCCCACCGAAAACCTTTTCTTCTGCACCGACGACAAGCACATTGAAGATATCCGCCGCGAAGGCCACATCAACTGCAACGCGCGCCTTGCGGTGGCTTCCGGCATCGCGCCGGTGGAGGCCGTGAAAATGGCTTCGTGGAACGCCGCGCGCGCCTATAACCTGCGCGGCCTCGGCGCGGTTGCGCCGGGCTACAAGGCCGACATGGTTCTCCTCGAGGACCTTGAAGAGTTCCGCGTCAAAGAGGTGTTCACGCGCTTTGGCAAGCCCTACGATCCCATGGCGCCGCTGCCCGCGCCGATTTTGCCCCCGCAGGTGTTCGACAGCGTCCACATCGCCCCCGTGCGCGCGGAGCATCTTGCGCTTGCTTGCGGCGAACAGGCGCCGATCATCCAAATGGTGGAGCGGCAGCTTATGACAAAGCTTGTCTATGCGCCCGTGCCGCGCAATGCCGGGGGCTTTTTCGTGCCGAATGAACGTTACACGAAGCTTGCGGTCATCGAGCGCCATCACGCCACGGGCAGCATGGCGGTCGGCATTATCGAGGGGCTCAGCCTGCGGGGCGGTGCGATCGCCTCCACCGTCGCGCACGACAGCCACAACCTCGTCGTCGCCGGCGACAACGACCGCGATATGCTCACGGCCATCGAATCCCTTCGCGAATGCGGCGGGGGGTATTGCGTCGTAAGCCACGGCGTGGTGCTCGCGCGCCTGCCGCTGCCCATTGCGGGGCTGATGAGCGACGCGCCGGTCAACTCCGTGCTCGAGGTGCAGCGCGCGCTTGTTGACGCCGCGCACGCCCTGGGCACAAGGCAGGATTCCGACCCGCTCATCGCGCTCTCTTTCCTGGCGCTGCCGGTCATTCCCGAGGTGCGGCTCACGGACAAGGGCTTGTTCGATGTCATGCGCATGCAATTTGTTGAAGAACGCTGATTTTCCATAAACGATCCCGCCCGGAAAGGGCAAACCGGCATAAAGGAGGAATACTATGGCCGTTGGAATGAGCAAAAAGCGCGTGGACGCGTTTGACAAGGTCACGGGGCGCGCCAAATACACGGACGACCTTGCGGATAAATCCGCGCTGATCGTCAAAATTTTCCGGTCGACGATCGCGCACGGAATCGTGAAGCGCATCGATACGTCCGCGGCGGAGAAGATACCGGGCGTGGTGAAGATCGTCACCTGCTTTGATGTGCCGGAGCGTCCTTTCCCGACGGCGGGCCATCCGTGGAGCGCGGACCCGCACCATCAGGACGTTGCCGACAGGATGCTTCTCAACCGCCACGTGCGCTATTATGGGGACGACGTAGCCGCCGTCATCGCCGAAAACGAGGTGGCCGCCACGCAGGCGGTGCGCGCGCTAAGCGCGGAATATGAAGAATATCCGTTCGTGCTCGATCAACTCGAGGCGATGCGGGACGGCGCGCCGCAGCTTCACGAGGCGTTCCCCAACAACATCCTCGGCCACGGCTCCTATGAGGATGGCGATTACGAAGAGGCGATTAAAGAGCCGGGGCTTATCGCGTTTGACAAATGGTATGATACGCCCACCGTGCAGCACTGCCACATCGAAAACCACATCTGCTACGCCTGGGAAGAGGCGGGGAAAATCAACGTCGTTTCCTCCACGCAGATTCCGCACATCGTGCGGCGCGTCGTGGGGCAGGCGCTGGGCATCGGCTGGGGCAAGGTGCGCATCGTCAAGCCCTACATCGGCGGCGGCTTTGGCAACAAGCAGGATGCGCTCTACGAGCCGCTGTGCGCCTATCTCTCCACAACCGTGGGCGGCAGGCTTGTGAAATACGATATGGCGCGCGAAGAAACCTTCGCCTGCACGCGCGTACGCCACGCGATCCGCTACCATATCACAACCCATGTGCGCAAGGACGGCACGTTTGTGGCGGGCAGGCTCGAAGCGTTCTCGAACCAGGGCGCTTACGCGAGCCACGGCCACGGCATCGTGCTCAAGGGCGCGAACGCATACCGCCAGATCTACCGCTACCGCGGCGCGTGCAAGGCGGATGCTTACACGATTTACACGAACACTGCGGCCTCGGGCGCGATGCGCGCCTACGGCATACCGCAGATCACCTTCGCGCTTGAAAGCCATGTGGACGACATTGCAAAGGCGCTCGATATCGACCCCGTGGCGCTTCGCAGGATGAACATGATGGAGGTCGGCTACGTCGACGATTTCTCGAAGAACGAAAATTACTTCGACAGCTTCAACCAGTGCATCGATAAAGGCATGGCCTACATCGATTATGAAAAAAAGCGCAAGGCCTATGAGAACCAAACGGGCCCCGTGCGCCGCGGCGTCGGAATGGCCATCTTCTGGTACAACACGGGCGTGTGGCCCATTTCGCTTGAAAGCTCCTCCTGCCGCATGGTCCTCAACCAGGATGGGTCGATCCAGCTGCAGCTTGCCGAAACCGAAATCGGCCAGGGGGCGGACACGGTGTTCGCGCAAATGGCGAGCGAGGCGCTCTCCATTCCTTTTGAGGACGTGCACGTCATAAGCGCGCAGGACACGGATGTGACCCCCTTTGGCACGGGCGCTTACGCTTCGCGGCAAACCTACATGGCGGGCTTCTCCATCAAGCAAACGGCGCTGATGCTGCGCGAGCGCATCCTTGAGTATGCGCACTACCTCACGCGCATGCAAAGAAGCTCGCTCGACCTTGTGGACGCGAAAATCATCAACATCCACAACGGCCGGGTGCTTTTGACCCTTGGCGAGCTTGCGACCGAGGCGCTCTACTCCCTTGAGCGCAGCGAGCATATAACGGCCGAGAGCACCTACCAAATCAAGACCAACGCCTATTCCTTCGGCTGCAGTTTTGCGGAAGTCGAGGTCGATATTCCGCTTTGCAAGGTGAACATTTTGAACCTGATCAACGTGCACGACTGCGGCCGCCTCATTAACCCGCAGCTTGCCCAAGCGCAGGTGCACGGCGGCATGAGCATGTCCATCGGCTACGGCATGTCCGAGCAGCTCCTTTACGATCCAAAGACCGGCAGGCCGCTCAACGACAACCTTCTTGACTATAAGCTTTCGACCACGCTCGACCACCCGCACCTCGAGGCGCAGTTCGTGGAGAATTACGAGCCGACGAGCGCCTTTGGCACGAAGGCCCTCGGCGAGCCGCCCGCCACGAGCCCGGCCGCCGCGCTCCGCAACGCCATTTTGCAAGCGACGGGCGTCGCCATCGACGCCGCGCCCATGAACCCGCACAGGCTCTTCGCGCGTTTTCGCGAAGAGGGCCTCGTTTAAGGAGGGAACGCCATGTATGATATCAAAACGCTCTACGAAGCCGCAAGCGTCGCCGACGCGGTGCGCCTGCTCGAGGAGCACCCGGCCGCCGTCGTTCTCGCGGGCGGCAGCGATGTGCTGATTAAAATGCGCGAGGGCAAGCTCGCGGGCGCGGAGCTTGTGAGCATCTTTAAACTCGACGAGCTGCGCGGCGTTTCCCTCGACGGGGATGGGACTTTGCGCATTCTGCCGCTGACGAGCTTCTCCCACGTTGCAAAAAACCCGCTTGTGAACGAACATATCAGGGTGCTCGCCGAGGCGGTTGCCCTGGTGGGCGGACCGCAGGTGAGGAACATAGGCACGATCGGCGGCAACATTTGCAACGGCGTGACGAGCGCCGATTCCGCCTCGACCTTGGCAGCCTACGACGCTGTGCTCGAAGTGACCGGCCCCGCGGGCGTGCGCACGATACCGATTGCCCAATGGTATGTGGGCGCGGGCAAAGTGGCGCTTGGCCACGCGGAGCTTTTAACCGCCATCCTCATCAAAAAGGAGAGCTTCGAGGGCTATTGCGGGCACTATATCAAATATGCCATGCGAAATGCGATGGACATCGCAACCCTTGGCTGTTCGGTGAACGTGAAGCTTTCCTCCGACAAAAAAACCATCCTCGATGTGCGCGCCGCCTATGGCGTGGCGGGCCCCGTGCCCATGCGCGCGCCCACCGCGGAAAAAGCCGCGCGCGGCTTGCCCGTTTCCACGGAAACCGTCGAGGCCTTTGCAAAGGCCGCCCTTGGGGATGTGAACCCCCGCACCAGCTGGCGCGCCACCAAAGAGTTCCGCCTGCACCTTGTAGAGGAACTTGCCCGCCGCGCGCTCGCCAAAGCCATTGAACTTTCAGGAGGTACGCTCTGATGCCGCAGATGCAGCTTGTGACATGCACCATCAACGGGAAACGCACCGAGACCATGGTCGACGTGCGCGCCTCCCTAACGGATTTACTGCGCAACGACTACCGCCTGACGTCGGTGAAAAAAGGCTGCGAGGTAGGCGAATGCGGCGCATGCAACGTCATCATCGACGGGGAATGCTTCAACTCCTGCATTTACCTTGCCGTGTGGGCCGAGGGGAAGAGCATCCTGACGCTCGAGGGCCTCTTGGGGCCGGGCGGCGAGCTTTCGGATATTCAGCAGGCCTTCATCGATGAGGCGGCCGTTCAATGCGGCTTTTGCACGCCGGGCTTCATCCTCACGGCGTGGGAGCTTTTAGAAAGCGGCCGTGAATACACGCGCGATGAACTCCGCCACGAACTTGCGGGGCACCTTTGCCGCTGCACGGGATATGAAAACATCATCAACGCCGTAGAAAAAACCATGAAAAAGCGCCTGGGCAAGGCGTAGGGCAGCCAACGCGCACAAAGCGGTGAACAATCTTTAACAAATCATCCCGGCGGTGTCATATCCCGCCGGGATGCGTTATACTATTCATCGGGTTTTTCCCAATCTGCGAAAAGGAGCACAATATGTGCGGAATTGTCGGTTATATCGGCAAACAACAGGCCGCCCCGATCTTGCTTCAGGGGCTTGAAAAGCTGGAATACCGCGGCTACGACTCGGCGGGCCTTGCCGTCGTAGATCAAAGCGCGGGCCGCATCCTGCTTGAAAAGGCGCAGGGCAGGCTCTCGGCGCTCGAAGAGCGCACGCAAAACGGCGCGGCGCTTCCCGGCACGCTCGGCATCGGCCACACGCGCTGGGCCACCCACGGGGAGCCGAACGACGTCAACTCCCACCCGCACCTTTCGGGTTCGCGCCGCGTGGCGCTCGTTCATAACGGCATCGTCGAGAACTACGCGCAGCTGCGCCATTTCCTTTCGCAGCAGGGCTACGCCTTCGTTTCGGATACCGACAGCGAAGTCGTGGCGCAATTGATCGACTATTATTATGAATCCGACCCGGCGCTTGCCGTGCGGCGCGCGGCGGAGCGCTTGCGCGGCTCGTTTGCGCTCGGCATCGTGTTTGCGGATCAGCCGGACCTTTTCATTGCCCTTCGAAAGGATAGCCCGCTTGTGATCGGCCTTGGCGAGGGCGAGAATTTCATCGCCTCGGATATTCCCGCCCTGCTTTCGCACACGCGCCGCGTGATCCGCCTCGGGGAAATGGAGATGGCGCTGGTTACGCGCGGCGGGGTCGAGGTATTCGACCGCTTCGGCGCGCGGCTCGAGCCCGAGGCCGCCATTATCACCTGGGATGCGCAAAGCGCCGAAAAGGGCGGCTATGAGCATTTTATGCTCAAGGAAATCATGGAGCAGCCCGAGGCCGTGCGCCGCACGGTGGCCCCGCGCATCAACGCGGACGGGGAGGTTGAGCTTGGCCTTACCCACCTAACCGACGGCGCGCTGCGCGCGCTTGAGCGCATTTGCATCGTAGCATGCGGCTCCTCCTACCATGTGGGCATGGCCGCGCGCTATGGCATTGAGCGCATGGCCCGCGTGCCGGTCACGGTCGCGCTCGCTTCCGAGTTTCGTTATGATGAGCCGATGATCGGCCCCGAAACGCTCGTCGTCATCATCAGCCAAAGCGGCGAAACGATCGACACGCTCTTCGCGCTTCGCGAAGCGCGCGCGCGCGGGGCGCGGGTGCTCTCGATCGTGAACGTCGTGGGCTCCTCAATCGCCATCGAAAGCACCGATGTGCTCTACACCTGGGCGGGGCCCGAAATCGCCGTGGCAACCACCAAGGCCTACAGCACGCAGCTTGCGTTGATGCAGCTTTTTAGCATTCACCTTGCAAGGGTGCGCGGAACCATCGATGGCGCTGAAGCCAGGGCGCAGGCCGAAGCGCTGCTTCAAGCAAGCGACGCCATCGAGGCGCTTTTGTTGGAGAGCGCGCAGTTCCAATATCTGGCCTCACTCTATTTCAACCGGCGGGATATTTTTTTCATGGGCCGCAACATCGACTATGCGCTCGCGCTCGAGGGCTCGCTCAAATTGAAAGAGATTTCCTACATCCACTCCGAAGCCTACGCCGCGGGCGAGCTAAAGCACGGCGCGATTTCGCTGATCGAGCCGGGCACGCTCGTTATCGCGCTGCTCACCAACGCGCGGCTGCATGAAAAGATGCTGAGCAACATTCGCGAAGTCAAGGCGCGGGGGGCAACGGTCATCGCCATCACGACGCTGCCCATTCCCCTTGACCCGGCGCGCCCGCGCGCGAATCCCGATCATATCATCATGCTGCCCGCCTGCCCGGCGGTTTGCGCGCCCTCTCTTGCGGTTGTGCCGCTTCAGCTTTTTGCCTATTATGCGGCGCTTCTTAAAGGCTGCGACATCGACAAGCCAAGGAACCTCGCTAAGAGCGTGACGGTTGAATAGAAAAAAGGGCTTCGCCGGTTTGGCGAAGCCCTTTTCATTCAGGTTAAGCTATAGTATGCTTCAGCCGGCATAGGGAAGGTTGCTGAAAAGCTCCTCTTCGGGTACGCCGCCGATCAAAAAGCCCCAGCTATAGGGCGCCGTGTTGCGCACGAGCTCGATCGTGCCCTTTGCGCCGCCCTCCGTGATGAAGTGCAAATAGGTTTCGCCGTCCGTGTCAAGCGGCACGAGGCGCGTGCCCGCGGGCAGCGCAGAAAGCGCATGGGCGCCGTCGAGCATCACGGGAAATTCGGCCGCGGTCACGGCGCACCACTCGAAATCAAGCGGGTTGAGAGCATCCGCGCGAGCATAGCGCCACACGCTCCCCGGCACGCGTTCGAGGCCAAAGCTCCCGGCTTTCATTTGAAACTGCGTTTCGCAGGGCCAGGAGCCGAGCACGTCGACCACATCGAGGATCGTGACCACGCCGTTTTCAATGCCCGTTATCGAGCCATACGCGGCGCAGAAAAGATAATCGGCGTCCGGGAACTCGTCCGGATCGTCAGCGGGACTGGCGGCGATGAGCGCCCCGTTATCGTAGCGGAAAAGCCATGTTTCGTAATCATCCGAGGCGACGTCGCCGCAGATGAACAGCTCCACGAAGCCATCCGCGTCGATATCAAAAGCGATGGCGGCGCTGATGCCGCCCATGATCGGCAGGGTCGCCTCATCCTGCGCGCCGTTTGCCGAGGCGACGATGAGCGCCACCGTTTCCTGATAGTTATCCGGCCCCATGGCAGGTTCCAAGGAAACGTGCTCGGGCGCGCCGTCGCCGTCAAGGTCGATGTCGAGCGCGAGCGGCTCGGTGAAGTCCACCGGGTCTTCCGCCGCGGCGGGTTCGGGAATCTGCTCCTCCAGCGTGGTGAAAATCGTCTTAAGCACGCCCAGCGCGCAGGCGCGAAGCGCCGCATCCTCGGGCGCGAGCGCGCACCAGAGGCTGTATTGCGCGTCGTTTACACGCCAGCTCACGCGCCGTCCGCCGGAGGCGGCGTTTTCGGCAAGCGCCGCAAGCGGCGCGCCGTTTGCTAAAACGTTAAGCGTGAAAGCTTCGGTAAAGGGTTCGTACACGCCCGAAATGTCGCCCGTTTTGAGGCTTGCGCGGCAGGCATAGTCAAAACCCCCGAGCGTGAAGTTCACTTCGGCTATTTCGTTTGCAATGATGAAATAGGAAATGTTTTCGGCGCCCGCGGGCGCGTCGAGCGTCAAGCCCAGCGCTTCAAAGGCCGCGGCGTTTTCCTGCTGCGCCATCGGGTTTGGCAGTTCCGCGCCTCCGCCCAAAATGCCGTCGAGGAGCTTGCAGCCGCCAAGGCCAAGCGCCAGTGTTGCGCAAAGCAAAATTGCGATGTATTTTTTCATCGTGCCCTCCTTTTCGCACCGGGAACGGAATGGGTTAAAATCCCTTTGGGATGTATCCTTATAACGCCCGGCCACGCGAAAAAGTTGCGCCGTTAGCTGATGACGCCGGCGCTGTATTCGGGCACGACCGAGGTGATATCCCGCGTGAAGCAATACTTCACATCGTCGGCAAAGCCAAGCCCGATCAGGCGCGCGAAGTGCTCGGTCACGGAGAGGTCCACGCGGCCCTCGATCCAATCGATATAGAGCATGCAGCAGACCAACGTGAAATCCGTCGCCGCGAGCGGGGAGGCGGAAGCCACGTTCATGGCCCTGGCGATGGCGCCCGCCGCGCAAAGGTCATCCGCCGAAATGCGGCCTTCCTCGCCCGCGCAGACGATGAGCACATCGTCCCCGATTTCAAGCGCGCGCTTGGCGACCGCCGTGCGGTTGATCATGCCGCCGATGAGCACGGTTTTTGCGGCCTTTACGCTGTTGATGGCCTCGGTGCCGTTGGTGGTGCTCATGATGACCTGCTTTTCGCGCACGGCCTCGGCGGTAAACTCCGCGGGCGAATTGCCCAAAGCAAAGCCCGGCAAGCGAAGGCCCCCGCGCTCGCCCGCGAGCACGCAGTCCTTCGCGCCGAGGCTGATTGCAAACGCCGCGGCCTCGCCCGGGTCGGTCGCCGGGACAATGCGCGATGCGCCGTTCATGATGGCGGTGATAATGCTCGAGGAAGCCCGAAGCACATCCACAACGATCACGGTGCAGTTGGAAAGCTGGCTCGCCGGGAGCTTTGTATAAAGCGGCAGCGTATCTATTTTCAAGCGATTCTCCTTCCAAAAAGGCAAACCGCGGCCGCGTTGCGGCCGGAGCTGAAATTGCCTTTTCCGCACCTATTTTAACAAATAGTTTACGACTTTGCAAACAATAATCCGGTATATGTTAAAGCGAGCACCACGCCGAGCACGAAAACCGCGAGCGCCACCGGAACGGCCGTGCGCGTTTTGCGCACGCCCACCGAGCCAAAGTAAAGCGCGGTCGTATAAAAGATCGTTTCGGTGCAGCCGAGCATGATGCTCGCGGCGATTCCTTCAAAACTGTCCGCCCCGCAAGAGTCGAACACATCCTTCAACAAAGAAAGCGCGGCGCTGCCCGAGAACGGGCGCAGCACAAAAAGCGGCACGAGCTCCGCGGGCAGGCCGATGCGATCGAGCGCGGGGGAAGCAAAGCGGATGAATGCCTCGAGCGCGCCCGAGGCCCGGAGCACGCGAAGGGCGATGAGCATCGCCGCAATGCAGGGCAGCACGCGCAAAAGGACCGGCAGCCCGTCCCGCGCGCCGGCGACGAACGCGTCGTACACATCGGCGCGGCGCAAAAGGGCGATGATCAGCAGCAGCGCCACGAGGCCCGGGAGAAGCCAGCTCACGGCCCCTTCCTCTTTTCGGGGAAAAGCCGGCAGGCAAGCTTCATCAGCACGGCCGCCGCAATAAAACAGATCAGCGAGCACACGAACGTCGGCAGCACCACCAAAAAAACATCCTGCGCGCCCGCGGCCGTGCGAAGCGCGAGGACCGAGGCCGGCACGAGCTCCACGGCCGCCGCGTTAAGCGCGAAGAACATGCACATGTCGTCCGTTGCAACGGAGCTTTTGCCTGAGATTTCGCTTATCACGCGCATCGCCTCAAGCCCGAAGGGGGTCGCGGCGCTGTCCGCGCCAAAGAAGTTGGCCGCGAGATTCAAAGCAATCGGCGCCGCCGCCTCGGGAGAGGAGGGGAACAGGCGCGCAAGCGGTTTTTTCACAGCGCGCGCAAGCCCCTCAATCATGCCCGCGTCACGCGCCACGTTGAGCACGCCAAGCCAGAGCACGTAGGAGCCCGCGAGCGTCAGGCACAGCGTCACCGCCTCGCCCGCGCCGAGCGTAAGCGCTTGGGCGACCTCGGCGGCCCGCCCCGTGGCGATGCCCCAAACGAGGCCCACGATCATCATTCCCGCCCAAACCATGTTCATCATGGCACAAATGTATGCGCGGCGCCGCGGGCAATTGACATTCGTCTGAAGATTAAGGATAATAATGTGGATATTCGCTGTTGAAAGGATGGGATAGCTATGGAGGAACTCGCCGCGGCCCCAAAAAACTTCATCGAGGAGTTCATTGAACAGGACATTGCCCGGCTGGGCCTCACGCATATTCGCACGCGTTTTCCGCCCGAGCCCAACGGCTATTTGCACATCGGCCACGCCAAGGCGCTAGTCATCGATTTTTCGATGGCCGAAAAATTCGGCGGCACCTGCAATTTGCGCTTTGACGACACCAACCCCGCGAAGGAAGACGTTGAATACGTCGAGGCCATCGAGGAGGACATCCTCTGGCTCGGCTTCCATTGGGATAAGCTCTGCTTTGGCAGCGACTATTTCGGCCAGTGCTATGAACTCGCGATCAAGCTGATTAAAAAGGGCCTTGCGTATGTGGATGATCTCACGCGCGACGAGGTGCGCGAATACCGTGGCACGCTCACGGAGCCGGGCCGCAATTCGCCCTACCGCGAGCGCAGCGTCGAGGAGAACCTCGAACTGTTCCTCGGCATGAAAAACGGGCTTTATGAAGACGGCGCGCGCACGCTGCGCGCGAAGATCGACATGGCCTCGCCCAACATCAACATGCGCGACCCCGCGATTTACCGCATTCGCCACTTTACCCACCACCACACGGGCGACAAGTGGTGCATCTACCCGATGTATGATTTTGCGCACCCGATTCAGGATGCGATCGAGGGCATTACGCATTCGCTCTGTTCACTTGAATACGAAGCGCACAGGCCGCTTTACGATTGGGTGGTTGAGCATTGCGATTTCGAGCACAAGCCGCGGCAGATCGAGTTTGCGCGCCTTAATTTGACCAACACCGTCATGAGCAAGCGCTACCTGCGCCGCCTCGTGGAGGAAAACCACGTTTGCGGCTGGGACGACCCGCGCATGCCCACCCTTTGCGGGCTGCGCCGCCGGGGCTATACGCCCGAGGCGATCAAGGATTTCCTCATGCGCGCGGGCGTCGCCAAGGCCGACTCCATCGTCGATACCGCGATGCTCGAGCATTGTTTGAGAGAGGATCTCAACCGGCGCGCGCACCGCATGAACGCCATCCTCGACCCGATTCGCCTCGTGGTCGAAAACATCGGCGAAAACGAACACCACGAAGTCGAATTCGAAAATCTGCCCGACCGCCCGGAGGAGGGCGTGCGCACGGCGCGTTTTTCGCGCGAGCTTTTCATCGAGCGCGAGGATTTCATGGTCGATCCGCCCAAGAAATACTTCCGCCTCAAGCCCGAGGGCGAGGTGCGCCTCAAGGGCGCGTACATCGTTAAATGTACGCGCTTCGATGTGGACGAACAGGGCAATGTGACGACGGTCTATTGCACCTACGACCCCGAAACCAAGTCCGGCACAAGCGCGCGCAAGGTCAAGGGCACACTGCACTGGCTCTCGGCGGCTGACGCGGTCGAAGCCGAATTCCGCCTCTATGAACCGCTCATACTCGATGAAACCGAAGGGGACGAGCGCGATTTCATCGAGCGTCTCAACCCCGATTCGCTTAAAGTACAGCGCGGTTATGTGGAACCGGCGCTCGCCCAGGCCGCGCCCGGCGCGCGCTTTCAGTTCATCCGCCAGGGCTATTTCTGCGCCGACCTCGACCACAGCGCGGGAAAACCCGTGTATAACCGGACGGTGGGGCTCAAGGACAGCTTCAGGCCGGCGAATAACGAAGGGTAAACCGCAGAGAACGGGGGAACGTTGGAGGCTCCGCCTCCAAACCTCCGCTTA
>CAZJIS010000036.1:0-2278 GCA_964546125.1 uncultured Clostridium sp. | reverse complement strand
CCGCAGGCCCTAAGAACCCAATGAAGGATAAAACGGGATTCCAAAGGGCCTGTGGCCCTTTGGTTGGGGTGCGGGGATGAAATCCCCGCGAAAGGACGCACCGCGGGCTGCGCGGCAGGAGGAACGACCATGAACATCAGAACGCGATTTGCGCCGAGCCCCACGGGCTACATGCACCTTGGCAACTTGCGCACGGCGCTGTATACTTACCTTTTCACGCGGCACAGCGGCGGCACATTCGTGCTGCGCATAGAGGATACGGACCAAAACCGCTTTGTCGAGGGCGCGACCGAGGTGATTTACCGCACGCTCGAGGGCATTGGCCTCACATGGGATGAAGGCCCGGATGTGGGCGGCGCGTACGGTCCCTATGTGCAGAGCGAGCGCAAGGACATGTACCTTCCTTACGCGGAGGAACTCGTTGAAAAAGGCGGGGCGTATTACTGTTTTTGCACCAACGAGGAGTTGGACGCGCGCCGCGGGGAAGCTTGCGCGCGCGGTGAAACGTTCAAGTACGATAAGCATTGCCTGCATCTTCCCAAAGAGGAGGTCGAGGCGAGGCTCGCGGCGGGGGTGCCGCATGTTATCCGCCAAAACGTGCCCGAGCGCGGCGAAGCTTCGTTTGACGATTTGATCTACGGCCATATCGCCGTCGACTGCGCCGATCTTGACGACCAGATCCTCCTCAAGGCCGACGGCATGCCCACCTATAACTTTGCAAACGTTGTGGACGACCATTCGATGGCCATCACCCATGTGATGCGCGGCAACGAATACCTCGCCTCCACGCCCAAATACAACCTGTTGTACGATGCTTTTGGCTGGGATAAGCCCGAATACATCCACCTTACCAACATCATGCGCGATGCGACGCATAAGCTTTCCAAGCGCACGGGCGATGCGTATTTTGAAGATTATATCGCCAAGGGCTACCTCAAGGAAGCGATTCTCAACTATGTGGCGCTTCTTGGCTGGAACCCGGGCGACGAGCGCGAGTTTTTCACGCTGCCGGAGCTTGTCGAGGCGTTTTCATTAAAGGGGCTGAGCAAATCGCCCGCTATTTTCGACCCGGCGAAGCTCACGTGGATGAACGCCGAGTATATCCGCAAGCTCGCGCCCGAAGACTATACCCGCGAGGCGCTGCCATGGTATGAAAAAGCGGGCGTCGCCGGCATGGACCTCGATGTGCTTTGCCGCATTTTGCAGCCGCGCACCGAAGTGTTCGGCGAACTTCCCGCAATGGTCGATTTCCTCGCCGCGCTCGACGAGCAGTATGATGCGGAGCTTTTCACGAACAAGAAGTCTAAAACAGACGCGGAGGTTTCACGCATGGTGCTCGACCTCGCGCTTGCGGCGCTTGCGGCGCTGCCCGCGTGGACCGAGCAAGCTTTGCATTCTGCGCTCCTTGGCATAGCCGAGGCGCGGGGCATGAAAAACGGCACGCTGCTCTGGCCTGTGCGCATTGCCCTTGCGGGCCGCGCGGTCACGCCGGGCGGCGCGATCGAGATCGCGTATCTCCTGGGGCGGGAGGAAGCCCTCAGGCGGCTAGCGCTCGGCCGCAAAAAACTGGGCTGAACGGAGCGCATCCCGAAAAAAGGAGGCGGACTATGACAAAAACGCAGCTTCTTGATATGTGGCGCTTCGAGGAAGCGTTCCCCTTTGCGGGTTGGGATTTTTCGCATTTGGACGGGCGCTGGGATTCCGATCCCCTGCCCTGGGATTATGGTGAGATCGTGCGCGGCTTCCTCAAACCCGAGCACGAGCTGCTCGATATGGAAACCGGCGGCGGGGAATATCTGCTCTCCCTGCGCCACCCCTATGAGCGCACGGCGGTGACGGAATCTTACCCGCCCAATATTGAGCTATGTGAAAGCGAGCTTGCGCCGCTTGGCGTTGCGGTCGCGGCGTGCGAGCCCGCCTGCGAGCCGCTGCCGTTTGAGGGCGGGCGCTTCGACCTTGTTTTGAACCGCCACGGCTCCTATTGCGCAAAGGAAGTTTACCGCGTGCTCAAGCCCGGGGGCCTGTTCATCACCCAGCAGGTGGGCGGCCGCAACAACGCGCTGCTCTCCGCGCGCCTCTTGCCCGATTATACGCCCGCCTGCCCCGAGCATGACCTCGCCCGCGAAAGCGCGAAGTTCGAGCGCGAGGGCTTCATGCTGCTCGACAAACGCGAGTGCTTCCCCAAGCTTCGCTTTTTCGACATCGGCGCGCTCGTGTATTTTGCGCGCGTCATCGAGTGGGAGTTTCCCGGCTTTTCCGTGGATGCCTGCCGCGAGGA
>CAZJIS010000035.1:0-17930 GCA_964546125.1 uncultured Clostridium sp. | reverse complement strand
ACCTTCGTCTCTTACCTATTCTTCTTTCTTGCACTATACAGTTTTCAAGGTGCGTGTGCCGCGTTTTTCGTTTGTCTTGCGCGACAGCTTTTGTATGATAGCAAAACGCAATCGGAATGTCAATGCCTTTTTTCGCAACTTTTCGATTTTTCTTGATGTTTGCATCGTTGTCACAAAAAGCTTATACTTACGGGGAGAAAAATACGCGGAGGCAAGGGTGGATATTCGGCCCATCGGTTTTTTCGACAGCGGCGTTGGCGGCGCGAGCGTGCTCGCCGAGGCGCTCGCCGTTTTGCCGCATGAGAATTACATTTATTATGGGGATGACGCCAACGCGCCCTATGGCGACCGGGGCGACGAAGAAATCGCGCGCCTGACCCTCGCGGGCATGGACGCACTCGCCCGCCTTGGCGCAAAGGCGATTGTGCTTGCGTGCAACACGGCGACCGCCACCTGCGTTGGCGAGGTGCGCGCGCACCTTGCGATTCCCGTGGTGAGCGTGGAACCCGCGGTGAAGCCCGCCTGCAAAGCGCCGGGCGAAGGAAAGATTCTCGTGCTCACGACCGCCGCCACCGCGCGGCTGCCTCGCTTCCGCGCGCTTTGCGCGCGCATGCCCGACCCTGCGCGCATTGAAAGCGTCGCCTGTCCGGGTCTGGTGGAGCGCATCGAACACGGCCTTTTCGAGCCAAGCGATTTCGACGACCTGTTCGATCGCCACTTTTCTTTTTTGCACGGAATGAAAATCGACGGCATCGTGCTCGGCTGCACGCATTATGTTTTCATTAAAAAAGCCATATCGGTCTATGCCAAAGCGCATTTCGCGGGCGCGTGCCATCTTTATGACGGCAACGCCGCCACCGTGCGCCAGCTCGCGCGCGTGCTCGAAGCGCAGGATATCCTAAACGGCGCGGGCGGCAGCCGTGTTGATTATGTGACCAGCGGAGATCAAAAAAGGCTCGAACCGCTGTTCCGCTCCCTCATATCTCAATAAAGCGGATGGGTTTGAGCGGCCGCGTATCATCGATCGGCCCGCCGCCCAAGCAGGTTTCCCCTTGATAAAAAACGACCCACTGGCCAGGCGTGACCGCGCGCTCCGGCTTTTCAAACTCTACAAAACAGCCTTCCCCGCGCATGGTGACGCGCACGGGTACATCCTCCTGCCGGTAACGGAACTTCGCCGTGCAGGAAAAGGCCTGCGCCGGCGCGCCCCCGGCGACAAAGCTGATCTTTTTTGCCTCGAGCGCGGTTGAGAACAATTCTTCCTGCTCGCCCTGCTGCACGATGAGCAGGTTGCGCTTCATGTCTTTGCCGATGACGAACCAGCTGCCGCCCGCACCCTCGCGCACGCCGCCGATGCCAAGGCCGCGCCGCTGGCCGAGCGTGTAGTACATGAGCCCGTCGTGGCGGCCGACGATTCTGCCCTCGAGCGTGACCATGTCGCCGGGCTGCGCGGGCAAATATTGCATCAAAAAGCGCTTGAAATTGCGCTCGCCGATGAAGCAGATGCCGGTCGAGTCCTTCTTCGCAGCGTTGGAAAGCCCCGCCTCGGCGGCAAGCCTTCGCACCTCCTGCTTGAGAAGGCCGCCCACGGGGAAAAGCGCCCGCTCGAGCTGGCTTCGCGTGAGCCCCGCAAGGAAATAGGTTTGGTCTTTGCTGCGATCGGCCGCGCGCAAGAGCCGCACGCCCGCCGTATGATCGAGGCGGGCATAATGGCCCGTGGCCATCGCCATGGCGCCTGTGCTCAGCGCAAGGTCCAAAAAGGCGCGGAACTTAATTTCGCAGTTGCACAGCACATCGGGGTTGGGCGTGCGCCCTGCCGCATATTCTTCGAGGAAATACGAAAACACGCGCTCGCGGTACTGCGCGGCGAAATTCACGGTATAATAGGGGATCTCGAGCCGGTCCGCCACGCGGCGCACATCCTCATGATCCTCGGCGGCGGTGCAGACGCCGTCCTCCCCCTCTTCTTCCCAATTGTTCATGAAAACGCCGGTCACATCATAGCCCTGCCGCTTGAGCAGCAGCGCCGCTACGGAGGAATCCACGCCCCCCGAAAGGCCGACGATTACGCGCGCGCCCGCCTGTTCCATTTTTAGCCCTCCGCAACGAGCCCGGGGCTTCGCACGAGCGGGTTCCCGAGGTAAATGTCCTGGATATTGCCGAGTTTTTCGCCGCCCTCGAGCATCCACACGCGACGGATGAACGGCAGATCGGTGAGCGTGCTGATGACGCCAAAGAGGAACATCATCTCGCGCCGCTCGACGGGCACCGGTGTGTCCGCCTCCGCGATGAGCCGGCGCAGCTTCTCCGAAAAGCCCTCGTTCCAATCGACGACGGCAGTCGTGCCCGCAATGTAAACGCCGCGCACGTCCTCGGGCAAAAAGCCGGTGTAAGCGACGCCCGGGTCGGCCGGGCCGCGCAAAAGCTCCGCAAGGCGAAGCGCAGGATCGTAAGCCGAGGCGCTCGAGACGATGCGCGTCACAGGCAAAAGCATCTCGCCCTCCTCATCGGGGTAATAGAGCCGCACGCCGTGGCCGATGCGCCCGCGAAACGCGATGCGTTCGAAATAATCTTCGCCGAGCGCGCGGATAACCCCACCCGGCCCTTCGATGCCGATGCGCACCCCGTCAAGGCCGGGGAGGTAGCTTGTGAGCGTCATCGTCAGCGCTGCGCACATCAGCTCTTCGTCAAACCCGCTATGCTCCGCGCCGTAAGCGAGCACGAGTTCGAGGATGTGCGCCTCTTCCCCATCCTGCGGCTGCGGCGGGGCCTGGGGGTCGGGCGTCGGCTCCGCCTCGGGGCCGATGTCGAGAAACACCGCTTCCTTAATGCGGATATCCGCCGGCAGCACGGGCTCGAGGCTGTTCGCGCCCGAGTCGCCCGCGCGGAGCCTGTCGAAAATGAGCTGGACGATATCCTCCGCCGCGGCGTTGACGGCATAGGTCAAATCGGTGGTTTTTGCAGCGATGAGAGAGCGCGACACATCGGTAAAATACAGCGTCGCCGCATGCGTTTCATAAGCGACCGCCTCGCCCGGCGGCTCGTTGGGGATCACTTCGTAATCCTGCTCCATGTTTTTGAGGTATACGTCGAGCGCGTCGCTCACCGGGGAGAGCGTACCCAGCGGCCGCCCCTCATAGCCCGGTTCCACGCCGTTGAAAAAAACGTTGACCGCGCCGATCCCTTCCGCCGCAAACACGGTGGCGGCGATGGCGGCGCGCGCCGTGAGCCACGCGCGCACCTGCTCCGGGAACGCGCCCGTGAAATACACATTGCACACCCCGAGGGAAAGCTCCACATGCTCGAGGTTGAGCCCCTCGGGCAGGGAGCGCCGCAGCAATGCGCTTTCCGGCCCTTCGAGGAGTGCGCGCAGCGCCGTTTCCGCGCGGCTGATCCCCGCGCCGTAGGCAAGCTTGCGCTCTTCGGGGTAAAGCTTGCGCCCGTCTTCCGAAACAAAATAGAGCGCGGCCTCAAACGTTGCCTGTGTGCCGGTCTGCGCGGGCGGGGTCGCCAGGTTGGGCGTAAGCGCGGGCGGATAATCCGGCTCCTGCGCACAGGAAGCAAGCATTTGCGCCGCGAGCAGAACGCCAAGAATCAGCGCGATGCCCTTGATGCTCCTTTTCATGCGCCCTCCTTCACAAAAAGCGCGGTGAACGCGTGATAGCCGATCTTATAAAGGTTGCCCTCGCCGCGAAGCGCGATCGAAACGCCCGAAAGCGCCACCTGCTGCCCGTCGGGGTCCGTGTATTCAAGGTCCGCCAATACATGCGCCTGGTCGCCCTCCTGCGAGAGTTGATAGGAATAGAGGGTATAAGCGGTGATCTTGCCGCGCGAGAGCATTTCGGTTTCAAAATTGGCGTAGGTCGGCTTTTGCATGCCGCCGCTCTCGGTTTCCGCAAAGAGCGCGTAGGCTTTTTCGTATTCGCCGCGCATCATGCGCTCGAGCGCGCACTGCACGAGCGTTGCGGGCGAAACGACGGCATCCGCGAAGAACGTGAGCGGGTCCAAAAGGTCGGAGCCCGCCTGTTCGTCGCGTGCAAAGCCAAGCTCGCTCCCCGGCACGCGCGCGGCTATGCCCGAGCCGTCCGTATCGAACAGCAGGTGCACGCGCACGCCCGGATCGTATTCGGTGATGGTGTTCACGATCGAACATACGGCTAGCCTGCGGCTAAGGTACATTTCTTCGCGCGCGGCGGCAACCCGCGCGTCATACTCTTCGCGCGAGAGGAAGCCCGATTCGAGGTAGCTTTTGTTCCCGCGAATAACCTCATCGACAATCGCCGTATCGAAAAACTCGTTGGAGAGCGTGATGTAGAGGATGCCCCCCTCGAGCGAAACGTCGAGGATCTTCGTGTTTTGGGGGATCACCTCGCTAATGTTGTTGGCAAGCGGCGGCACGCCCGAGAGGAGCTTGCGCACCATTGCCTTTTCCGGGCGCTCGTTGGCGAGCACCGTCACCGTGCCGGCGACGCCCACGAGGTATGCTTCATCGGTGAGCCTATAATAGAGCTTGACCTGCACCTCGCGCGCCACGCCCGCCCCGGGGTCGATGGGCGGCAGGTGTTCGCGCACGGCGTCCTCTTTGATGCTCATGCCCGGCAAGAGCGTGCAGCCCGCGAGCAAGCAAGCAAGGATCGGCGCTATAAGCACAAGCGCGAGGTTGCGTTTACACTTGCGCATCGTTCTCCTCCTTCCCCGCAAGGGGGATGCGCACCGAAAACGTGCTGCCCCGCCCAAGCTCGCTTTGCACCGTGATCTCCCCCCCATGGAGGTGAACGATTTTTTCGGCGATCGCAAGGCCGAGGCCTGTGCCGCCCGTTTCGCGCGAGCGGGCCTTATCGACCCGGTAAAACCGCTCGAACACATGAGGGATCGCCTCCGGCGCGATGCCGATGCCCGTATCCTGCACCTCAAGGAGTGCGGATTCCCCATCGCGCATCAAGCGCACGTTCACGCGGCCCTTATCTGTATATTTTAACGCGTTCTCAATGAGGTTGGTCGCCACCTGATCAAGGCGGCCCGCCTCGCCCATAACCGAAAGCTCGGTGAGCACGCATCCAAGCTGCACGCCCTTGCTGCGCGCCATCGGCCGCAACCGCTCCGCCGCCTTGCGCACGACCTCATCAAAGCGCAGGCAGGAGGGGTTGAGCGGCTCGTTGCTCTGGTCGAACTTCACAAGGCGCAAAAGGTCGGTGATCACGCTCGAGAGCCTGTCCACCTCGTGGTTCACATCGTGGAAAAACTCCTTCACCAGCGCGGGGTCGGGGTGATCGTCGTATAAAATAGATTCGGAAAGCAGCTTCATCGCCGCAAGCGGCGTTTTAAGCTCGTGCGAAGCGTTGGATACGAACTCGTCGCGAATGCGGTCGTGATCCTCGAGCTGCTCGCTCATGCGGTTAAACGCCTCGCCAAGCTCGGCCATCTCATGCGAACCGCGGATGCTCACGCGCACGCCGCGCTGCTTGCCCATGCGGCGGATGGCGCCCGTGAGTTCTACGATGGGCTTTGTGACGATGTTTGAAAGGGCGAAAGTGAAGACCGTCATCACCGCGGCCACGATGATGAACGCGATTGTAATCTGGTTGATGATGTGGGAAACGCTATCCTCCACATCCTGCAAAAACGCGCTGAACACCACAGCCCCCACATAAACGCCGTTCACCGTGGCGGGCGCAGCGTAATACACCGCCCAAACCCCGCCATCGCTGAGTTCCCACGCATCGGCGGCGCCCGTGCGCGCGATCCTGTGGTAGCCAAGCGAAGATTCTTTGCCGCCGATGAGCACATCCCTCACCTCGCGGTAGGGCAGGCGCACGCCGTTTTGGGCCGAAGCGGAATCGGCCTGCACGACGGCATCCGTATCCATGATGAGCACGCGCCCGCCCATCTGCTGCGCGCGCTCGACGACGAGCGCGTAGAGGTCGTCAACATCCGCATTCTCAAAACCGGGGGCGATCTCGAGGGCGAGCCGCGTGGTTTGTTCGAGCTGCATTTGGGTGCGCTCGGCGACGAGGAACGTTTCCACAAGCATGGAGACAGCGAAGCTGATCGCCGTGAGCGCGACCAGCGTGACGATCAGATATATTGCAACCATCCTGGCGCGTATGGAGCCGAGGAACCTCTTAGAGCGCAAAGTAATAGCCGACCCCCCATTGCGTTAAGATGTATTCGGGATGCGTGTCGTCTTTCTCGATTTTTTCGCGGAGCCTTCGCACGTGCACATCCACCGTGCGGATGCGCTTTTCAAGTTCCTTGCCCGAGCTTTCCTCGCCGAGGTATTCGGGGCCCCACAGTTCATCGAGAAGCTCCTCGCGGCTGTAGGCCTTTCCGGGGTTCGTCATCAAAAAGCGCAATAAGTCGAATTCCTTGCCGGTGAGCGCTACGTTCTGGCCGCGCACCATAACGGTGCGGCTGCCGATGTTGATTGAAATATCGCGGATGCTCAATTCCATTTTCGCCGCTTCGCGCACAGCGCCCGTGCGGCGCAAAATCGTTTTGATGCGCGCCTTGACCTCGAGGATGTTGAAGGGCTTTGTCATGTAATCATCCGCGCCGAACTCGAGGCCGAGGATTTTATCCATGTCCTCCCCTTTGGCGGTGAGCATGATAATGGGCACATCGCTCGTTTCGCGGATGCTCTGGCACACCTCGATGCCGGAGAGCTTTGGCAGCATCACATCGAGCAGCACGAGGTCATATTGGCCCGCGCGGAACTTCTCGAGCGCCTCCTGACCGTCCGCCGCGGCGTCGGTCTCATAGCCGTCCTGCTCGAGGGAAAATTTCAATCCTTTGATGATTAAGGGTTCGTCGTCGACCAATAATATCCTTTTTGCCATTGATGCCTCCGAATCTGTTCATACCGAGCATACATAGCCAGTCCGTTTAAACATATTATAACATAATGCAAAGCGCGATAACGGCGCAATTTATGAACGGGGCATAAAATCGACATTTTTGCGTAATTTGCTGTACAATACACGCGTTTTTTTGCTATAATATGCTCTAGGCCGCCTCCGGGGCGGTTTCAAGCATCTGCAATACGAAAGGAAAAAACGTTTGAAAAAGCTGATCCCTCTCTTTCTTGCGCTTTTGGTTGCGCTTAGCATATTTCCGGGCGCCGTGCAGGCGGACCCCTCCTTCCGCCCGGAATCGATTTCTACGCCCAACATCTGCCTGATGGACGCGGCCTCCGGCTCCGTGCTTTATGAAAAGAAGGCGCAGGCCAAAGCGTTCCCCGCGAGCACCACGAAGATCATGACCTGCATCCTTGCCCTCGAGCAGGCTTTGGACCTCAATGAGATCGTCACCGTCGGCAACAGCGTTGAAACCAAGGGTTCGTGCATCAAGATTTTGCCGGGCGAGAAGATGCCGCTGATCGATCTTATCTACGGCATGATGCTCGAATCGGGCAACGACGCGGCGCGCGCCATCGCCGAGCACATCAGCGGCAGCGAAAGCGCTTTTGCGGAACTGATGAACCAAAAGGCCGCGACGCTCGGCATGACCGGCACGAAGTTCACCAAAGCAAACGGCCTCCATAATGAAGATCATTATACCACGGCCTATGATATGGCGCTGCTCACACGCTACGCTATGCGCAACGATACCTTCCGCAAAATCGTTTCCACCAAAACCTACAATGCAGCCCCTACCAACCGCGACAGCGACGGTTACCAGTGGCAGAACACGAATAAGCTCATCCACACCAAAGCAGGCGAAACCTCCTACGAATACCTCTACGCTACGGGCGTGAAGACCGGCGACACCAATTACGCCGGCCGCTGCCTTGCCGCGAGCGCGAAGAAAAACGGCGTCGAGCTCATTTTGATCCTCTTTGGCGACGAAGGCTCGAACACCCGCTTCCAAAGCGCCGCCAAGCTCTTCGACTGGGGCTTTGAAAACTACATGACCCTCGATGTCGCGACCCTCGGCCTCGAGAACACGCTAGAGGCGGCCGTTGCGAACGCCGACGCTTCCGATGCGGAAAACGGCCTTTTAACTTTGACGATCGATTTTACCGGCGCGACCATCAGCGCGCTGCGAAGCACGATTGAAGCCATTCAACAGGACCCCTCCCTGCTTACGGCCACCAAGGCGATCGATAAGCTCGAAGCGCCCATTGAAGCGGGCGCGCAGGTGGGCATGGTCTCCTATCAATACGGCGGCACGACGCTGTTCACGGCCCCCGTTTACGCCTCGCGCGCCGTTTTCGCCGCCACGCAGAAGCAGCCCGGCACGGAGCCCGGCTCGAGTCCGCTCGCGATCGAAACGCCTGGACCTGCCGGCAACGAAAAAAAGAGCCACGCGTGGGTGTTCTGGCTCTGCCTTGCGATTGCCCTCGCGCTGATCGTGTTCATTGCGCGCATCTTCGCCGCGCACCGCCGCCGCCGCCGCGCGCCGCGCCGCCGCAAGGCCTACCGCGCGAGGATCGTGCGATAAGCAAGCGGCAATTGAAAATGCCGCTTGGGGCGCATCCTGTTTTGCGGCGCAAAGGCCAAAAACCTTTGCGCTTGCATTTAATGTTTTGCCGCGTATAATAATAAAAAAAGAATAGCCAACAAACGCGATGAAAAGAAAGAGTACGCGGTAGCCGCTTTTTCAGAGAATTCCCCGCCCAAAGCACGGGCGCTGCGAGGGGATGAAGCAAAACCCGCCGAAGATGGTCTTGGAGCGGCGCACCGAGGGGCAGATCCCTTAGGCTGCGACGGGTTTCGCCCGTGAGCGCGATACGGTGTACGGCGGGGTTTTCCGCCCGCACCGGATGAGGCCCGCTTTGTGAGGAGCGGGCGAATAAGGGTGGTAACGCGGGCGCTTCGGCCTCCGCCCCTGAACGGTTTCAGGGGCGGAGGCTTTTTCTGTCCCGGGAGATGAACGGCGAACAAAAGGGAGGAAAAAAGCATGGAAACCATTTTGATCGGCGGGGCATGGCCCTATGCCAACGGCCCGCTCCACATCGGCCACATCGCGGCGCTTTTGCCGGGCGATGTGCTCGCCCGCTATTATCGCCTGAAAGGCGCGCGGGTCGTTTACGTTTCGGGCAGCGACTGCCACGGCACACCGGTGACCATCCGCGCCCGGCAGGAGGGGCGCACGCCCGGGGAGGTGAGCGAAGCTTACCACGCGGCGTTCGAGGAGGTGTTCGCGCGGCTTGGTTTTACGTATGATCTCTATACGAAAACTTCGGATGCGCACCACAAAGCCTTCGTGCGGGATTTTCACAAAAAGCTCTATGAAAGCGCCTATGTTTATGAAAAGACCGTGCGGCAGGCGCGCTGCCCCCGCTGCGAAAAGGCGCTTGCGGACCGCCTCATCACGGGCAAATGCCCCGCCTGCCACGCCGAGGCGCGCGGCGACCAGTGCGACGCATGCGGCGCGATCCTCGAGGCAGAATCCCTCCTCGATGCGCGCTGCGCGGAATGCGGCGGCCCAATCACCTTCGGGGAGAGCGAACAGCTCTTCATCGCGCTTTCAGCCCTCCAAAGGGAACTGACGGCCTACCTCGAGGCGCATCCATGCTGGCGCAAAAACGCCGTGGCGTTCACCCGGCGCTACATCGGCGAGGGCTTGCGCGATCGCGCGCTCACGCGCGAACTCGAGTGGGGCATCGAAGTGCCGCGCCCGGGCTATGAGAAAAAGCGCATTTACATCTGGGCCGAAAACGTGCTCGGCTACCTATCGGCGGCGCTTCGCGTGTGCGAGGCGCGGGGCGAGATCTTCCCGGCGCTCTTTGGCGAACATGCGCGGCATTATTATGTGCACGGCAAGGATAACATCCCCTTCCACACGATCATTCTGCCGGCGCTTATCATAGCTCACGGCGGGGGACTGCGCCTGCCCGATATCATCGTTTCGAGCGAATATTTAACGCTGGAGGGCAGGCGCATTTCAACGAGCGCCAACTGGGCGATCTGGGCGGCGGACATCGCCGCGCGCTATGACCCCGATGCGCTGCGCTACTTTTTCATCGCCAACGGGCCGGAAAAGCGCGACACGGATTTTTCGCTGCGCGAGTTCGTCGAGCGCAATAACAGCGAACTCTTGGGCGCTTACGGCAATTTTATCAACCGCACGCTGGCGTTCATCCATAAATATCAAAACGGCGCCGTGCCCGAAGGCAAATTTGAGCCGGCGCTCGCGGAAAAGACCGGGGAAGCCTTTCATTCCATCGGCGGCAAAATCGAAGCCGCCGCGCTCAAGGATGCGCTCGGCGAGGCGCTTGAGTTTGCGCGTTTCTCAAACCGCTATTTCGATGAACGGCAGCCGTGGAAAACGCGCGCGGAAAACCCCGCCGCCTGCGCGAATACGCTGTTCAACTGCGTGCAGCTCGCCGCGAACCTCGGGGTGCTGCTTGCCCCGTTCCTGCCTTTTTCGAGTCAAAAGCTCTTTTCCTGGCTCGGTCTTACCCCCGTTTGGTCGCCGCAGCGGGTGGAGGCCGGGTTGCGCTTGCCGGAAATATCCTTGCTCTTCGAGCGGCTTGATCCCGCCTGCGTTGGAGATGAACTTGCCCGCCTCACCGGGCGGGATGGGCTTTGATTTGGGGGAAGCATGCGTTATAATAACAAAGAACAGCGCGGGCTGCGCCTTGTGAACGGTATTTCTCGGAGGGTTACGATGGATTTCGACGAGCTTCGGCGCATTGAAAACGAGGCCGCGCGCGTTGCGGCCACATACGAGATTTTTAACGAGGACGTGCGGCTCAACCGCTCGAAGGCCGCGCGCGTCGAGTTTTTAACGAGCGTGCGCTGCATTGAGGGCTATCTTCGCGGGGGCTGCCGCATCCTCGACCTTGGCGCGGGCGCGGGCGCATACAGCCTGCACTTTGCGCAAAAAGGGCATGAGGTCACGGCCCTTGAGCTTGCGCCCGCAAACATTGCGGCCTTCCGGCGCAAGCTCGCTTTGTTCGGCTCTCCCCCGCCTATTACGCTCATCGAGGGCAACGCGCTCGACCTTTCGGCGTTTGCGGATGAAAGCTTCGACATCGTGCTCGTCTTCGGACCGCTCTACCACCTTGCGGGGGCGGCGGACCGCGCGCGCTGCATCCGCGAGGCGCTGCGCGTGTGCAAAAAGGAGGGGACGCTATTCTTCTCCTTTATCGCCAACGATATGGTGATCCCCACGGAGTTTGCCTGCCGCCCCGATTTTTTTGCGGACGACACCTACGACCACGAAACGTTTAAGGTGCACGATTTTCCCTTCGTGTTCTTCACGCTCGACCAGTGCCGCCAAATGCTGCGGGATGCGGGCATCACGATCACGCGGGAGGTCGCCGCGGACGGCGTGAGCGAACTGATGGCGGAGCAGATCAATACCCTTTCGGATAAGGATTTTGCCCAATACCTGCGCTATCATTTTTACTGCTGCGAAAAGCCCGAAATGCTCGGTCACAGCAACCATTTGCTCTTTGCGGGGAAAAAGGCATGACCCGGGAGTTTTGCGCGCAGCCGATCGGGCATGGCAAGAGCGCGCCGCGCTATGAAATCAAGGTGGCGCTTCTCCCTGAAAAAGGGCGCTACGAGGGCGTGCTGCGCGCCTTTTATACGAACGCCGGCAACCACCCGCTCACAGAGCTCGTCCTCCTCACGGGAAAGGCCGAAATTGCGCCGGACAGCCTCGAGAGCGCCCGCGCTTTTACCGCCGCGTTCGAAGAAAGCCGCCTGCGCGTGCGCTTCGGGAAGCCCCTGCAAACGGGCGAGAGCGTGCGCATCCGCTTGCGGTTCGGCGCGCCGCTGCCCGGCGCGGAGCACTGGGGGGATGCGTTTGAGGAGTTTGCCGGCGTGCAGCTTTGGTATCCCCGCTTTGAAAACGAGCCGGAAACCGGCTGTGCCTACGAGGTGTGCGTAAACGCCCCCGAAGGTCAGGCGGTGTTTGGCTCCGGGCGGCGCGAGGGCCGCCGTTTTTCGGGGGAGAATATCCAGAATTTCGGGTTTGTTGCAACAGGCCGTTTTCCGTATGTTGCGCAACAAACGGATGGCGGGGAATTCACCGTCATTTACCCGCCGGACGGCGAGGCGCTCGCGCGCTCCGTGCTCGATACCGCAAAGGAGGCCGCCGCGTTTTATAAAAAACGCATGGGCTTTTTCCCTGCACTCTCGTTTACCGCCGTGCCGGGCAACAAGCGCTGGGTCGGCGGATGCCCGATTGCCAACGGCATGGTGCATTTCCACGGGATGCAGCGAATCAAGGGCGCGTTTGGTTATGACAACTGGATTGTCGCGCACGAGCTTGCCCATCAGTATTTCGGGGAACGCGTGGATTTCTCCCGCATCTCATGGGTCTGGCTCGGACTCGGCCTTTCGCTCGACCATGCGTTCATGCGTGAAACCGGCCGCGACATGGGCGTGTACGCGCGGTTTGCGCGCCTCCTCAGGGAAGCGGTCACCCAAGGAAGGGCCGGAATCCCGCAGGATGAGGCGCGCTTGCGTGCGCTCCTCGCGGACGAATCTTTCGATTATAACACGAACGTGCTGCACGCCAAAGCCGTCGCCATCATGCTGGCCCTGCAGGAAACCATCGGCCGGGAGACCTATTTTCGCATTGTCGCGTGCTACTTAAGGGAATTCGGATGCAGAACCGTCGACGAGGCGGCCTTTATTCGCCTGTGCGAGCGGGAGAGCGGCCGCCCGCTTCGCGCCATTTTTGAGCGCTGGCTCAGGGAAAACGCTTATCCCGCAGCCGGGGAAGCCTAAGGCGCGCTTTCCTTTGAAACGCGCACAAACGCCTGCATCCCCGGGCATGCTAAACCTGCCGATTTTCTTTTGATTCAGGAAAGGAACCCTATGCGATTATCAAACGAAAAAGTCATTTTACGGGATATGATCGAAGCCGACATCGAGGACCGCGTGCGCTGGGAAACGGTTGAAACCGAGTGGCTCCTCTGGGACGCGCCATGGGAAAACGACCCCGCGAGCGTTCACTATGTGCCCTTTGACGAGCATGCCTTCCGCCGCGGGGCGGCAAAAAAGCTTGCAAAGCTTGCTTGCATGGAAAAAAACGAGCCGCGCCTGAGCTTTGAGGTTTGCATCAACAATGCGGGGGAAACGCACATCGGCTGGTGCAATTGCTATTTCATCGACGACGCGTATTTCTACTCTCCCGCCGGCGCAAGGAAGACGATCGGCATCGACATCCCGCCGCTTGCCGCGCGCGGCAAAGGGTACGCGACAGCGGCGTGGGCGCTTTTTATCGGCTATCTTATTGAAAACGGCGCGAAGGAGGTTTACGCGCAAACATGGTCCGGCAACCTTCGCGTACTCGGCCTGATGCGAAAGCTTGGCTTCATCGAAGTCAACCGCAAAAAGGAGCTGCGCATCGTGCGCAAAGAACGCTTTGACGCGCTGACTTTTCGCCTCGACAGCGAAGTGTATGCGCGCTATATGCGAAACACACAATTTCTATAAGGGGGAAAACGGCTATGGCAAAGGAAAAACGCTTCATCCGTGTTTTCGAGGAAAACAGCTTTGCAACGGGAAATGAGATTTGGATCGATACGCAAACGGGCGTGAACTACCTTTTTCACCAATCGGGCTACAGCGGCGGGCTGACCCCGCTGCTCGGCGCGGACGGCAAACCCGTGGTGACGCCGAGGTTCGAGCTCGAAAACCTCGTTTATAACAGCCGCTAGGCTCCGGCGCTTGTGTTCTCCCCGCGCCGATGCTATCATAGAAGCGGCGCAAGGAGCAGCATGGATATTCTAAAACAGCTCAACCCCGAACAACTCGAAGCCGTGACCACCACCGAAGGCTACGTCCGCGTAATCGCGGGCGCGGGCTCCGGCAAAACGCGCGCGCTCTCGCACCGCTTTGCCTACCTTGTGAACGAAATCGGCATTATGCCGGGCAACATTTTGTGCGTGACGTTCACCAACAAGAGCGCCAACGAGATGAAGCAGCGCATCCGCCGCCTCACCGGCGACAACGACACAGGCTACATCAGCACTTTCCACGGCTTTTGCGTAAGCGTGCTGCAAGAGGACGGCAACGCCGTCGCCTACCCCAAGAGCTTCCTCGTGCTCGACAATTCCGACATCGACGCCATGCTTAAGCTCATTTACGAGGAGCGGGGGCTGACGCTTCGCCACATGACGTTTTCAAACGCGCGGGACATGATTGAGATCCGCAAATGCAAAAAGAATCCTGATTATTACCTCGACATGATCGCGATGTCCCCGGAAGAACTCAAGCGCAAGTATGACGAGGCGGTTTCGGCCGAGGACATCATCTTCTACGGTTATCTCTACCAGGAGAAGAAATGCTTTGGGCTTGACTATAACGACCTCATCAAATTTTCGCTCTATATTTTCCGCGAGAATGAGCCGGTCCGCCTCAAGTGGCAGCAGCGGCTTGAATACATCATGATTGATGAATACCAGGACATCGACGAGCTGCAATACGCGCTGATGAAGGTGCTGTGCGCCTACCACAACAACCTGTTCATCGTGGGCGATCCGGATCAGACCATTTACACATGGCGCGGCGCAAATGTCGGCTACCTGCTCGATTTTGAAAAGCAGTTTCCCAATGTGAAAACCATTTTGATGATGCGCAACTACCGCTCCACCCCGGAAATCGTCGCCTGCGCGAACGCGCTGATCGCGAAGAACAAGCAGCGCATCGAAAAAGAGCTGATTCCCATGCTGCCCGCGGGAGAGGCGGTCATCTACCGCCATGCGGACACGGCCGAGGACGAAGCGCGCTGGATTGCGGGCGAGATCAAGGCGCTGCGCGAGGCGGGCGCGGCCCTTTCGGACATCGCCCTTTTATACCGCGCGCATTATGTGACGCGCACCATCGAGGAGGTTTTCCTCAAAGAGGAGATTCCCTATCGCATCTATAGCGGCGTGCAGTTCTTCGCCCGGGCGGAAATTAAGGATGCGCTCTCCTACCTGCGCTTGATCGTCCATAAGGACGACCTTTCGTTCATGCGCGTGGCCAACAACCCCAAGCGCAACCTCGGCGCGCGCCGCATGCGCTTTTTGCAGGCCTATGCTTTGGAGCACCGCTGCACGCTCTACGAGGCGCTCGTACGCAGCATGGAGGATGAGCTTTTCAAAAACACCAAAGCAAAGAGGTTCGTGGAGCTTATAGAGCGCTTCGCCTCCCTTCGCCGCGACCTGCCGATTTCCGAGCTCGTCGCCAAACTGCTCGACCAATCGGGCTATGAGGAGGCGCTGCGCACCGAAGGCAGCCAGGAGCGGCTTGATAACCTCGCCGAGCTTCGCCAATCCATCTACGAATATGAAACCACCTGCGGCGAGGAAACGACGCTTGAAAGCTACCTTTCCCATGTGGCGATGCTCACAAACCTCGACGCCGCGGGCGCGGGCGCGCAGGTGAAGCTGATGACCGTGCACAGCGCCAAGGGGCTCGAATTCCCCTATGTGTTTCTATGCGCGCTTGAGGAGGGGGTGTTTCCTTCGCGAAAAGTCGCCACCCTCGAGGGCATGGAGGAGGAGCGCCGCCTTGCCTTTGTCGCGATGACGCGCGCGCAAAAGCGGCTGTATCTTACGGGTTCACAGGGCAAAAACCTCGACGGTTCGTTCCGCTGCCCTTCGCGCTTCGTGCTCGACATCGACAAAAGCCTTCTGCGCTATGTTGTGGAACTGCCCGAAAGCCTCGTGCGCGAGGCGGACGCGCGCGTAAAAAGCAGCGACCTCTCGCTCAAAGCGGCCTCCGAAGGCCCCGCTTTCCACATAGACGATGCGCTTGTCCACCCGGTGCTCGGCCGGGGCGAAGTGATCGACATAGATCTCGAGGGCGGTGCGTATGTGATCCGTTTTGCGGACATCCCCACGCCGCGCAGGATCGGCTTTCGCGCGAAGCTTGAGCGCGTGTAAACTCTCTTTGCCATCCTATGAAAATTCATAGTTTAGATACAGCAATTTTCATCTGTTTAGGTGATAATCATGCTTGTGAACGTTCACGGAGGGTATCTGATTTCAATGCATATACATAAACCGGCGGCTCGGTTCTTTTTAGGGCTTGTTGTTCTCGCGCTCTGCCTTTCGGGTTGTGCGCTGCCTGTTTCCGGCCCCGGCGGCGCACAGGTTGCGCACACGGCGGCCCCAAAGCCCACGCCGCCCCTATTCCCCGCCCTCACGTCGACACCCGCCCCGCCCCCCGCGGACGCGGATATTGCCGCAGACGCGCGGGATGCTTACCTTGCAGCCCTCACGCTCGATTATGCGGCTTATGACGTTGAGCAGGAAGTCGCGACAATAACGGAGCTCCTCGCGCTGCGCGCCCTTTACGAAGGCATGGCCGCGGACTACCTCGCCGCCATCCGCACCGCCGCCGACGCGGCGCTCGCCCGCGCGCAAAGCTTCGCGCCGCAAGCGACGCTCGAGCTTGCCCTTCCCGCGGCGGACTGGCGTTTTATGGTGGCGCTCTCGGCAGATTGCGAGGAGAAGCCCGAACAAAAGCTGTTGCGCCTGAGCACGGCGGATGTGTGCTTTGCAAACGGCGTGCTCACCATCACCGCATCGCTTCCCGCATTTGAAACGTTTTTTGAATATGAATCGCGCAGCGTGCAATACGAAGCGCTCTCTATTTATTGCTACCTGCACACCGTTTACGACGAATTCGGCGAGGAACTGCATGCCGACGGCAGCTACGCCTTTCCCGCGGGCTATGCCGAATCGCTCGTCGAGCCGCTCCCTAAGCGCAACATTAAAGATGGCTGGTATAACGACCGCTCCAACGCCACGCGCCGCCACATGGGCACGGACATCACCGCACCCGAGGGCAGGATCATCCACGCCATCGGCGCGGGCGCGGTGCTCTACATCGGCTACACGGACCTTGCGGGCAACTATGTTGTCGTCGCCGATAATTATGGCTTCCGCCTGACCTATTGCCACATGGTGGAGCCGACGACGCATGTGAAAGTTGGCGATCGGGTCGAAGCCGGGCAGATTATCGGCAATGTGGGCAACACCGGCAACAGCGATGCGCCGCACCTGCACCTTTCGGTTATCACGCCCGAATACCGCTATGTGAACCCCTATCCGCTCCTGGCGCGCGTGCGCGAGCTCACGAAAGGGAATTGACAATTAATCAGGGCTCCGTCCCGACTTCCGCTTAGGGCTACCGGCCTTAAGTACCCCAAGCGGAAGTTTGAAGGCGGAGCCCTCAACGCTCTTCTAATTATTAATTGCCAACCGTTCTTTGCGAAATGCCCTTGATGCCGTTGAGCACCCAATCATACTCGGCGGCGGAGATAACCGCGCCGCAGTAATCGCACTTGGCGGAGTGGTTGAGGTCAAGCGGCGCGCCGCAGTTGGGGCAATGTTTGGTTTCGTCCCCGCCGGCGACGAAGCTCTTCGCGCCCTTGGTGCGCACGAGCGTCCATTCGTAGGTCATGAACTTCTCGGCCGTGCGCGAGCCGCCAACGAGGCTGCCCGTCACATCGTCGAGCGTATAGTCTACGATGCGGGTCTGGACAATGGCCGTGACGATGTCGTGCTTGTCGTCCTGCCCGAAGCCCGTCAGATCCACGCCAAGGATCGCGATGCGCTCGATATAGTTGGTTTGACGGCTGCGGATCTTCGCCTCTACACCGCTGTTCATCTGGTTGAACAGAGCATCGGAGAGATGCGCGCGCATGGGTTCCCACTTTTTGGTTTGCCAGGCGGCCTGCATTTTGATGTAGAGGTTGCCGATCTTCTCCTTGAGCTTCTCTTCCGAGAAGAGCGGGTCCATTTCCTTGAGCTGCGCGATGCTCATCGGCAGCACCGTGCGCGATGCGCCCGGCGCGACGGGCTGCGATCCGCCCATGCCCTTGCCTTTTTTGCTAAAGACCATCACGACGATGATGATAAAAATAATGGCTGCGATGGTTCCGCCGCCCAGGGGGATGCCTCCATCCCCACCGGAGAGCCAACCCGAAGAATCGCTGCCCCAATCGCTTCCGCCGCCCCAATCGCTTCCGCCGCC
>CAZJIS010000034.1:0-18074 GCA_964546125.1 uncultured Clostridium sp. | reverse complement strand
CCCAGCCTACTCCCTTAGCAGGGGAGCCCCTTACAGCCACTTGGGTACTTCTCCACGATGATGAGGGGGATGATCAACCTCTGGAACGGGATGCTGCGGCTCCCTCTCCGTCAAATAGGAGGACGGCGGTTTGCTGTCTTTCTATTTGGCGGAGAGAGAGGGATTCGAACCCCCGGTGCCTTGCGGCATCACCGGTTTTCAAGACCGGCTCCATAAACCACTCGGACATCTCTCCTCGTCGGCTTAGGTATTATAGCAAACGCGGCGCTCGGGTGTCAAGCAAAAGCGGCGCGGCGGCGCGCTGGAAGGAGTGCGTTTGGCAAAAAAATATGATATGCTTTGGGGATCAACGACCGAGGGGGTGCGATATGAAAACGGTGCTTGTGATCGATGGGCAGGGCGGCCGCATCGGCAAGCTGCTTATCGAGGGAATCAAGGCCGCGGCGCCGGGCATCGAGGTGCTCGCCGTGGGCACAAACAGCCTTGCGACGGCGGCGATGCTTAAGGCCGGCGCGGATCGGGGGGCGACGGGGGAGAACGCCGTCGTCGTCAACAGCCGCAGGGCGGATGTGATCGCGGGGCCGCTGGGCATCGTCGTTGCGGATTCGCTCCTGGGCGAAATTTCGCCTGCGATGGCCGTCGCCGTCGGGCAGAGCGCTGCCGTGAAGCTTCTGATCCCGATCAATCTGTGCAACAACATCGTCATCGGCGCGCAGGAGAAGCCCATCCGCGAGCTGATCGCTTCTGCGGTGGCGCAGATTGCCGCGCTCGGCGCTTGACAGGCGGCGTAGGGCGGGGTACAATCTTTTGGTAATGCCTGCCACGAAGGCGGGCGCATGATGACCGCGAACTGCAACTGAGCCACGAAGGCTTTTGTCCGGCCAAGCCGGGCGCGCTTTCGCGGCTTATTTTATTTTTGAGGAGGATCTCTTTCGTGCTACATACCGCCCCCATCAAACGCCTTGTTCTTGCGGGCCTTTTCGTTGCGCTTTGCGTGGTGCTGCCGCTTGCGTTTCACGCCGTCGCAAACGCCGGCCCCATCTTTTTGCCCATGCACATCCCCGTGCTGCTGTGCGGCCTCGTGTGCGGCTGGCCTTATGGCCTTGCTTGCGGCGCGCTTGGCCCCATCCTCTCAAGCTTGATTACCGGCATGCCGGTCCCGGCGATCTTGCCCGCGATGGCCTGCGAGCTCGCGGTTTACGGCTTCGTTTCGGGGCTGATGATGAAGTATGTGCGCACCGGCAGAACCTTTTGGGATGTTACACTTGCGCTCGTTTGCGCCATGCTTGCGGGCCGCGCGCTCAACGGCGCGCTCAACGCGCTGCTCTGGCGCGCGGGGGACTATTCGCTCTCCGTTTGGCTGACCGCCTCGTTCGCGCAGGCGCTGCCGGGCATCATCATCCAGCTCGTGCTCATTCCTATTTTCATCGTGGCGCTCGAGCGCGCGAAGCTTGTGCCCCGGCGCTACCCCGCGCAGGGTTGACAAGCGCCGTCAATCGTGAAATAATGGACGCGTAACTGAATAGCGTGCGTTTATGCGCCCTAGGCGCCGGCGATTTTGCCGAGGGAACCGGATGCGAATTCCGGGCTATCCCAGTAACCGTGAAGCGGACGAACGGGCTTATGCCACTGTCTTTTAACTAAGATGGGAAGGCGCCCAAGTAGGTTGATGCTAAGCCGGGAGACCTGTTCACGCGCGAAAACTTCTGGGGTTGAGTGAAACGGCGCGGGTATGGTCATCCACGCATATTTTAAAGTTGCTCCTCAATCCGGGGGAGCAGCTTTTTTTGCTCCTTCTCTATTCAGGCAACAAGGAAAGGGGCGAATGACTCAAATGAAAAACACCAAAACAACGATCCTTGCGCTGGCGCTCGCGCTGCTCGCGGCCCTTGCCGCCGGCTGCGGCGGGCAAACCGCGCCCACGCCCGCGCCGACCCCGGCGCCCATGCCCGGGGCGTCCACCGCCGTTTCCGTCACCGACATGACCGGCCGTGAGATCGCGCTCGATGCGCCCGCAACACGGGTCGTCGCGCTCACCGCGGCCGATTGCGAAATCCTCTACGCCATCGGCGCGGGCGATGCGCTCGTGGGCCGCGGGGAATACTGCGACTATCCCGCCGAAGTGATGGCGGTCGAAAGCGTCGAGAGCGGCGCCAACACCAATCTCGAGCAGATCATCGCCCTCGCGCCGCAGGTCGTGATCATGGGCACGATGGCGCAGAGCGAGGCGCAGGTCAAGCAGCTTGAGGATGCGGGCATCCGCGTCGCGGCCAGCAACGCGCAAAACATCGCGGGCGTTTATGAGGCGATCGAGCTCATCGGCGCGCTCACCGGGCACGGCGAAGAGGCTGCGGCGCTGATCGCGTCGATGCAAAATACATTTGCGGCGATTAAGGCGGAAGCGGCGGCAAAGGGCGCGGGCGGCACGATCTACTTTGAAGTATCCCCCCCGCAGTATGGTCTTTGGGCGGCGGGCGGCGGCTCGTTCATGAATGAGGTCGCGCAGATGATGGGCCTCACGAACATCTTTGCGGAACTCGGCCCTTGGGCGGAGGTCTCAGAGGAGCAGGTTATCGAGCGCAACCCCGACTATATTCTCACCGTTTCCATGTACTTTGGAGAAGGTCCGACCCCCGAGGAGGAGCTTCTCTCCCGCGCGGGCTGGGAGAACGTTTCCGCCGTTAAGAACAACGCTATTTTGAACCTTGCGAACAACGAGCTTTCACGCCCCGGCCCGCGGCTTGCGCAAGGCGCGCAGATGCTTTATGATTTCATCCTCGCAAAATAACCCGAACGACGCATGGCTTGCGGCCTTTTTTGCGGGGGAAACCCGGCGGGGAAGGCCGCAAAGCGCAAAGGCCTTGGTGAAACGATGAAACGGCGCGAACACTTTCTATTTGGGGAATACCTGCTCTTTGGCGCGGCGACGCTCGCGGCGCTCGTGCTTTGCGTGTGCGTGGGGAGCGTCAACATTCCCCTTAAGGATACGGTGAGCGTCGTTTGGAACGCGCTCTGGCGCCTGCCGATGCCCGGCGGCCTTCCGGATGCGATCATCCTTGCCGTGCGCCTGCCGCGCGTGCTGTGCGTGGCGCTCGTGGGCGCATCGCTCTCGCTGTGCGGCGCGGCGATGCAGGGCCTTTTGAAAAACCCGCTTGCGGATGGTTCGACCTTGGGCGTTTCCTCGGGCGCATCGCTCGGGGCGGTGCTCGCAATCGCCTTCAACCTCACCGTGCCGGGCCTCCCCTTTGCGGGCACAGTTGTGATGGCCATGCTCTTTGCGCTTGCGTCTCTTCTTATTATTCTCGCGCTTGCCTACCGGCTCGATTTCTCGCTTTCCACGAACACGATCATCCTCGTGGGCGTCATCTTTTCGATGTTCGCCTCGAGCATCATCAGCCTTATCATCACCTTCGCGCCCGAAAAAGTGCGCTCCATCACATTTTGGACGCTCGGCAGTTTGCAGGGGGCAAGCTACGCAAACGCCATTTTGCTCTTGGGGGCGCTCGCGCTTTTTGGCGGCGCCATCCTCGCGCATGCGCGCGAGCTCAACGCCTTTGCGATGGGGGAAGAGAACGCGCGCAACGTCGGCGTCAACGTGCGGCGCGTGCGCCTCGGCATCCTCGTGTGCGTGAGCGCGCTCATCGGCGCGGCCGTGTCGGTCGGCGGGGCGATCGGCTTCGTGGGGCTTGTCACCCCCCACATGGTGCGCATGCTCGTGGGCCCCAACCACAGGCGGCTGCTGCCGGCCTGCTTGTTCGCGGGGGCCGTGTTTTTGCTGCTTTCGGATCTTGTTGCGCGCGTTTTGCTCAACCCGCTCGAGCTTCCCATCGGGGTTGTGACCTCGCTCGTGGGCTCGGCCGTGTTTGTGTATATTCTCTACGCCGCAAGGAAGAGGAGGTAGGCCATGCTCGATGTCAAGCATGTCGGCGTGCAATATGGAAGCCTGACCATTCTTGAAGATGTGAGTTTTTCGCTTGCGTCCGGCGAGTGGCTCATGATCGTCGGTCCCAACGGCGCGGGCAAATCCACGCTGCTGCACGCCATCGCCCAAGCCGTGCCCTACCGGGGCGAGGTGCTTTTCGAGGGCGGCGACGTCGCTCGCATGAAGCCCGCCGCGCGCGCGCGCGCGCTTGGCATGCTCGCGCAGAGCCACCAGGCGGGCTATTCGTTCACCGTGGCGGAGATCGTGCGCCTCGGCCGCTATGCTTACACGCCGGGCGTCTTTTCGCGCCGGGACGGGGAAAACGAGGCGCATGTGCGTGCGGCGCTCGAGCAAACCGGCATGGAGAAAATGGCCGACCAGGCGGCGGATACGCTTTCGGGCGGCGAGTTGCAGCGCGCGTTCCTCGCGCAGCTCTTCGCGCAAAATCCGCGCCTGTTGATGCTTGATGAGCCCTCGAACCACCTCGATCTCATGTATCAAAAGCAAGTGTTTGCCCTCATCGGCGCTTGGGCAAAAGAAGAGGGGCGCGCCGTTATCAGCGTGGTGCACGACCTTTCGCTCGCGAGGGCTTACGGCACGCGGGCGCTCTTGCTCGACCGGGGCTGCGTCGTCGCGTGCGGGGATACGAAAGAGGCGCTCTCGCGGGGGAATCTCGCGCGCGTTTACAACATGGATGTGCACGCGTGGATGCGGGAGCTTCTCACCAACTGGGAAGAATAAAGCTTTGGCTTAATCAATCGGGCGGCGTCCGCTGCGGATGCCGCTTTTTGGTTTTGCTTGGGCCGATTGCAATGGAGCCCAAAGCGTATTATGATAGGCTTAGGCGCAGGGGGAGGCTCATGGACAGGCAGATTTTGCATATCGATATCGACGGCTGTTATGCGAGCATCGAGCTCGTGTACCGCCCCGAGCTTCGGGGCAGGCCCGTCGCCGTGGGCGGGGATGTTGAAATGCGCCACGGCATTATCCTTGCTAAAAATCAGGAAGCGAAGCGCTTTGGCATCAAAACGGCGGAGCCTATCCATCAGGCGCTCGCCAAATGCCCGGAGCTTGTGATCCTCAAACCGAACCACCGGCTTTATGAGAGCTTTGCGCGAAAAGTGCGCGCGGTCTATGCGGAGTATACCGATCGCGTGGAGCCGTTTGGCCTCGATGAAGCCTGGCTTGACGTTACCGCCAACCCTGCGATGCCCGGCGGGACCGTGGGGCTTGCGCGCCTTATACAAACGCGCGTGCGCGAGGAACTGGGCGTCACGGTTTCCGTCGGCGTTTCGTTCAATAAAGTGTTTGCAAAGCTCGGCAGCGATTATCAAAAACCCGAGGGGCTCACGGTGATCGGGCGCGAAAATTTCCGCAGCATCGTCTGGCCGCTGCCGGTGGAGGCGCTCCTCTATGTGGGCCCGGCGACGCGGCGCAAGCTCAACGACCGGAGCGTTTACACCATCGGCGACCTCGCCGCCGCCGACCCCGCCGCGCTGCAAAGCTGGCTTGGCAAAATGGGGGGCATGCTCGGCGCGTTCGCGCGCGGGGAGGATAACGCCCCCGTCGCCTTCATGGGCGAGGAGAGCGCGATGAAAAGCGTGGGCAATTCGACCACCACGCCGCGCGATCTTACCTGTGAGCGGGATGCTTCGATTGTTTTGTTGGTGCTTTGCGAAAGCGTGGCCGAACGCCTGCGCGAGGGGGGCTATATGGCGCGCACGGTGCAGCTTGGGCTGCGCGACAGCTCGCTCCAGTGGACCGAACGGCAGCTACGGCTCGAGAACCCGACCTGCACCTCCGATGTGCTGCACGAGGCGGCGCTCAAGCTTTTGCGTGCCAACTGGCGCTGGCCAAAGCCCGTGCGCGCGATCGGATTGCGCACGACGGACCTCATCGGCGGCGCGCAGCCCGAACAGCTCACGCTCTTTGCCGATGCGCACACGCGCGAGAAGCGCGAGCGCCTCGAACGCAGCGTCGATGATATCCGCCGCCGCTTCGGGCGGGACGCGATCCGCCGCGCGGCGGTTACGATCGACGAATCCTTGCTTGGCAGCGACCGCCGGGAGGAGAACATGGCCCTCAAGATCGATCCATTTAAGCGCTCGTAAGGCGCGCGCATGAGCCAGGCCCGAAGCGTTCGTTGCGCGGCGGCGAATATCCGTAACAGAAACGTTACAATATTGGCAGTACTTTGTCCTTGAAAAAGACCGCGGCGGCGCACATAGTGTGAGGTATGAAAAAGAAATGCTTTGCATTGCCGGCGCTCGTGCCGGCGCTCCTAATGGTTCTGCTCGTTTCGGGCTGCGTCGGTGCGCCCGTAAACCAAAGCGCCCCGCTTGTAGAGATCGTGGACATCACCGCGGCGCCGGAGTCTCCCGTCACCGCGCATCTTGGCGAAACGCCGGAGCCCACAAAGACCCCCGAGGCCGTGCAAACGCCCGCGCCGGCGCAAACCCCGCAGGCCACGCAAGCCCCTAGGGCCGCGGAAACGCCGAAAATGAAGCAGACGCCTAAGGCCACGGCGGCTCCGAAAATCACGGCGACCCCGAAACCGGCGCAAACGCCCGGGGTGACGCAGACGCCGAAAATTACACAGACGCCCACAGCCACGGCGACCCCGAAAGCTACGGAAACCCCGAAGCCGGCGCAAACGCCCAAGGCCACGGAAACGCCCAAGGTTACGCAGACGCCCATAGCCACGGCGACCCCGAAGACCACAGAAACCCCGAAACCGACGCAAACGCAGGGCGCGTCGAACCTCTCCTATGAAGAGCGGGTCGTGGAGTTGGTCAACGAGGAGCGCGCGAAAAACGGCCTTGGCGCGCTGACGCTCAGCCGCGATCTTTCCGATGTCGCGCGCGCAAAGTCGCGGGATATGCGCGACAACGGCTACTTTGCGCACGAGAGCCCCACATACGGCACTCCGTTTGAGATGATGAAAAGCTTTGGCATTTCCTACCGCACGGCGGGCGAGAACATCGCCATGGGCTATGCAAGCCCCGAGGCCGTCATGGAGGGTTGGATGAACTCCCCCGGCCACCGCGCCAACATCCTCAACGCCTCGTTCACGCACATCGGCGTCGGCTATGTGGCAGACGGCCATTATTGGACGCAGATGTTCATCGGCTAAGAGCCGCGGCTTCTCCCCGCGAAAAACTGCCCGCGCATCAAAACCGTCCCCCCGTATACGGAGGGACGGTTTCGAACTTTCACCGGCATGCTACGGCCCTTTATGCGCGCGGGTCCGTTTCAAGCATTCCGTACCAATGCACATCGGCCCAACGGCCTCCATTATCCCTGGTGTGCCGGCGTAAAACGCCCTCTTGCTTCATGCCGAGCTTTTTCATCAGCGAAACGGATTTTATTGGGTCAATGGTTTCCGCCACGATCTTATGCAGGCCCATCCGGCAAAACCCGTGCTCGATGAGCGCGCGGCTTGCTTCATAGGCATAGCCCCGCCGCCAAAAGCGTTCGTTGTAGATCCAGCCGATTTCATAAATGCCTTCCTCTTCGCCGGGCAGCTGCTTGAAAAGCGCGTGCCCGATCATTTTGCCCGAGGCTTTTTCCACAACGGCAAAGGCGATCGGCCGCTCGATAAAGTAATCGAGCCACTGCGCGCTCGTCTGCATGTCATAAGGCGGCTCGCATTGCTCCATCGCGGCGGGATTTGAGAAAATTTCATGAAAATCGGTTAAATCGCCCTTTTCATAATCGCGTACGATCAGGCGCTCGGTCACCAGGCGCATCGTTTCATTTCTCCTATCGTGTTGTTTGCAAAAGCGGCCGCGCCCCCGCTGAAAGGGATGCGGCCGCCTGAATCCGGGTATGTTCGGCGCGAGTCCCTCTTAATCGTCCAGCAGGTCGACGCCGATGCGCTTTAAGTCCTCGTCGCTGTACTTGCGCTGGCTGTGCGCGAGCGCGCGCGACCGGCGCGCCGCGTCGCTGCGCGCGGCGGTTTTGCCCTTTTGTTCGAGGTCGGCCTTGGCGGCGGCGAGGGTCGATATGTTGGCCTCATGCCAGCCCGTGACAAGGCGCCGGAGGTTTGCGTAGGGCTGTGCGCTCCCGCGCGAAGAATCGGCCGCGAGCAGCAAAAGTTCGGGGTCCATGTGCCAATTGTTTCGCCATGTGGCCGCATCATCCTTTTGGGCGGCGGTGGGGGCGCGGTTGACGCCCGCGCGCTCGAGCATCAAGCGGGCAAGCTCGGCCGTGGCGTCGCGCTCACGGCGCACTTTCGCCGCGGCTTCGGGCGTGACCGCCCCCTGGAGGCGGTAGGTTTCCAGCACCGCGTCAAGGTACTTGAAGCTCGGCTGGCCGGCGGCGGTCAGTTCCGCGCACGCGTCGAGGATGACGCTTTCTCCAAAGCCCCAATCGTCGGTCCATTTGACGTAGAGCGCAAGCTCATCCTCCGTCGCCGGGCGGTGCTTTTTCCAGCGGCGCAGCACCGCCTGCGCGCCGTGGTTGCGCGCATCCCGCCGCGCGAGGAACGCGCGCGCGTCCTCGGGGGTGAACACGCCGTTGTCGGCCCACAATTTCGCCTCGGCGTTCATCTGCCAAAGCTTCGCCTTCGCGCCGTGGCGGGCAAGCACGTCTTCAACGCACAGCACGGCCGTTTCCTGGTCGAAGCGGAACGTTTCGATCCAATCGTAAACCTCCGCGAGCTCGTGCCCGCTAAAGGGGCGCGTGCCCGCTACCCGCGCGAGCGCCTCGACGAGGGCGGCGTATTTGCGCGGCGCATCCAAGCTGCGCTCCTCCGCCCCAAGGTATTCGACCGTGAGCGGGTCGGCGCTTATGATGCGCACAAGGCCCGCGCTCTGCCAATAGGCATAGGCGCGCGCGAGCGTTTCCGCATCAAAGGGAACGTCCTCACCGGGCGTGTTAAGGCGCATCAGGCCAAAGAGGTATACCTTGACGAACACGCCGTCCGCCCCCGGCATGTAATCGGTGATGAAGCTGTTTTCGACGGCCGTCGTCCCCTTGAGGGACGCGCCGCGGATGAAAGCCGGCATGCTTGGCTCCCCTTAAAGCGCGTAGAGCGCGCGGTATTTTTCGGTGAGGTAACGCGTGTAATAAGCAGGGTCAAACGGCTTGCCGCAGGCGTTGAGAATCAGCTCGCCAGGCGTTTTGAGCATGCCGAAACGGTAGATCTTCTCCGTGAGCCATGCGACGATGGGCGCGAGGTCGCCCGCGCGCACCGTCGCCTCAATGTCGAGGTCGCGCGCCATCGCGTCGTAGATCTGCGCGGCGTAGGCGCTGCCGATCGAGTAGGATGGGAAGTAGCCGAACATGCCGCCGGACCAGTGGGAGTCCTGCAAAACGCCGTGCGCATCGTCCGGCACGTCGACGCCGAGATATTCTTTATAAAGCGCGTTCCACGCTTCGGGCAGCTCCGCTACTTCAAGCGTGCCGCCGATGAGGCGCTTTTCAAGCTCATAGCGCACCATGATGTGCAAGGAATAGGTCAATTCATCCGCCTCAATGCGAATCAGCGAGGGTTCCGCGAAGTTCGCCGCGCGGTAGAGAAGGTCGGGCGAAACAGCGCGCATCTGCTCGGGGAAAAGCTTTTCCATCGCGGGGTAAACAAGCTGCGTGAACGCGCGGCTGCGGCCGATCATGTTTTCAAAAAAGCGGCTTTGACTCTCGTGGACGCCCATGCTCGCGCCGCCGCCCAGGGGGGAGCCGACAAGCGCATCCGCGGTGTTCAATTCATATAGCGCATGGCCGCCCTCGTGGATGACGCTGAAAAAGCTCGAAAGCACGTCGAACTCATGATAGTGCGTCGTGAGGCGCACGTCGTTCTTGCTCACACCTCCGGTAAAGGGGTGCTCCACCTCGCCCAAAGCGCAGCGGTCGCGGTCGATCGTGAGGAGTTCAACGAGCCGGTCGGTGAAAAGCCTCTGCGCGGGGATGGGGAACGCGGCCTTGAGCGGCGTGATGTCCGGCTGGCTGCCGCGCGCCGAAATGTCGTGGATAAGCGGCACGAGCGCCGCGCGCACGTTTGCGAAATACCCGTCGAGCATCGCCATCGTAAGACCTTTTTCAAATTCGTTGAGCAGCGCGTCGTAGGGCGCAAGCTGCGGCTTGATGTAGGCCGCCATTTTGCGGTTAAACGCCACGAGTTTCTCAAGGTGCGGGGCAAAGGAGGCAAAGTCGCTGTTGGCCTTTGCTTCGTGCCACACGTTGGTGGCGGCGCTCACGTCCATGTTATATTGAACGTATTCTTCCATCGGGATTTTTTCAAGCTTTTCGAGGTTTTCCTGAAGCTCCTCCACCTCGCGGCGGGTGATCTCGTCGAGCGTGTCCTTTTCGGGCGCGAGCGCCGCAAGGAACTTCCTCATTTCATCGCCCGTCGAAAGTTTGTAGCTTTCCTCGCTGAGCATGCCCATGGTTTTCGCAAAATCGTCCGCGCCCTTTTTTGGCATAACGGTCTCCATGTCGTACATGAGCGCGCTCATGGCGTGGCCGTAGGCGTGCATTTTGGCAAGCAGCGCCTTGAAGCTTTGGATGGTCTCCTGCATGTGGGTTTCTCCTTATCTATGATGTTTTCCGGGCAATCGGCACAATGAGGGTTGGAGCGGAGCCCCAACGTACCCTCATTGTCAATTCTTAATTGCTAATTGTCAATCCTCGTCCCCGTCCGGCTCGATGACGATCACGTTTCCGTCGCGGCCGATGTTGCGGCGGCGGCGGTAGCGCCGGTCCGCCCATTGCACGACGGGGTAATAGATGGGGATCGTCAAAAACAGCACCCACGCGATGTACCAAAGGTTCCACACGCAGCCAAGCAGCAGGAAAAGGCACACGATGAACACCGGGAACGGGAACGCCTTCCAGAAAATGTGCTTGCGCTTCTTGGCCCACTGCGCGATCGAGTAATAGATCGGGATCGTGAGGAACAATATCCAGCCCGGATGCCAAAGCTGCCATAGAATGCCCATTACAAAATAGGCGAGCGTGATGAACATGGGGTAGGGGAACATCAGCCAAAAGGATTTTCCTCCATCCCCATGCTTATCCGTTTCCACATGGATATGCAGGCCGCTGCCGCTGCCGTCGGTGTCGTCATAATGCCAATTGTCCGGATCGTCCGCCTCGGCTTCGCGCTCCTCCTCATCGTCCCCATAGGTGAAATAGAAGCCGTCCTTCACGTTAAAGCGGATGGGCTTGCCGTTGACGGTGACCTTCACACCCTTTTCCGGCTCCGGCTCGGGAACGGGGTCCTCGGTGCGCAGCAGCTCGTCGATGCTTATATTATATACGCGCGAGAGCAAAATCAGGTTGTCCGTGTCGGGCGAAGCTTCGGCGCGCTCCCACTTGCTCACGGCCTGGCGCGAAAGGCCGAGCTTTGCCGCGAGCTCCTCCTGCGAAAAGCCGTGCTGCTTGCGAAGCTGCACAAGCCTGTTTGCGATTTCGATGTTCATCAAACGTTACCTCCCCTTGCTTTGTGCTTTGAGCATACACGCAACCGAGGGGTCAAGGCTACCAACTCTGCTTTTCATTGCCAAAATAGGCCGCAACTTTTGGTAGCGCCGGGTTGCGGGGCCGGTAAAAAGCAAGGCGCAGTGCGGTGGAAGCCGGTGGCGGGCTAGCCGATGCTCTCCTTGCCGCCCATGTAGGGGCGAAGCGCCGGGGGAATGCGCACCGTGCCGTTTTCATTGAGGTTGTTTTCGAGGAACGCGATGAGCGTGCGCGGCGGCGCGACGACGGTGTTGTTGAGCGTGTGCGCGAAGTAATTGCCCGACTCTTTGTTTTTGATGCGGATGCCAAGGCGGCGCGCTTGCGCATCCCCGAGGTTCGAGCAGCTGCCCACCTCGAAATATTTCTGCTGGCGCGGGCTCCAGGCTTCGACGTCCACGCTCTTGACCTTAAGGTCGGCAAGGTCGCCCGAGCAGCACTCAATCGTGCGCACGGGCACATCGAGCGTGCGGAAAAAATCGACCGTGAAGCGCCAGAGCCTGTCGTACCAGAGCATGCTCTCCCCGGGCGTGCAAACGACGATCATTTCTTGCTTTTCAAACTGGTGCACGCGGTAGACCCCGCGCTCCTCGATGCCGTGCGCGCCCACCTCTTTGCGGAAGCACGGCGAATAGCTCGTGAGCGTGAGCGGCAGTTCCTTTTCTTCAAGGAAGGAGTCAATGAAGCGGCCGACCATCGAGTGCTCGCTCGTGCCGATGAGGTAGAGGTCCTCGCCCTCGATCTTGTACATCATGTTTTCCATTTCCTTGAAGCTCATCACGCCCGTCACCACGTTCGAGCGGATCATGAACGGCGGCACGCAGTAGGTGAAGCCGCGGTCGATCATGAAATCCCGCGCGTAGGTGAGGATAGCGCTGTGCAGGCGCGCGACGTCGCCGGTGAGGAAATAGAAGCCGTTGCCGGAGGTTTTGCGCGCATTGTCAAGGTCGAGCCCCGCAAGGCGCTCCATGATCTGCGCGTGATAAGGAATGTCAAAACCGGGCACGGCGGGCTCGCCAAAGCGGGAAAGCTCCACGTTCTCGCTGTCGTCCCGGCCGATGGGTACGGAGGGATCGATGATGTTGGGGATGACGAGCATCCGCTTTTTGATCTCATCCTCAAAGGTCGCTTCGCGCGCGGTGAGGTCCGCCATCTCGTCGGCCATAGCTTTGACCTCGGCTTTTATGGCTTCGGCCTCCTCGCGCCGGCCCTTGGCCACCAAGCCGCCGATCTGCTTTGAGAGCACGTTTCTCTGGTTGCGCAGGAAATCGCCGCGCGCGTGGGCTTCACGCCACGCGCGGTCGAGCTCGGCCACCTCGTCAACGAGGGGAAGCTTTTCGTTTTGGAACTTGCGGCGGATGTTCTCCCGCACGAGCTCGGGGTTGGTTCGAATCAGCTTGATGTCGATCATAATTTCTCTCTCCAGCCGGGCGGCTCACATTCTCTCGGGGGCTTCGAGGCCAATTAGATACAATCCGTTGCGGATGGTCTGGCGTGCGGCGTCGGTCAAAGCAAGGCGCGCGCGGCGAAGCGCGGGGTCGTCCTCGAGAATACGGCAATCGTAATAGAATTTGTTGAACGCTGATGCCACATCGATCACATGGCGCGCCACAAGGTAGGGCTCGTTCTTCTCGGCGGCGCCGCGCACGACGCCCGGCAGCGCGGCAATCGCCTTGACGAGCGCCTCGGCCGACTCTTCGCTTAAGAGGGAATAGTCGATATTTCCCGGGTCATAGTCGCCTGCTTTGCGCAAAACCGAGCAGCAGCGCGCATGGGTATATTGGGCGTAGGGGCCGGTCTCCCCATCAAAGTTGAGCGCCTTGGCCCAGGAGAAGGTGATGTCCTTGATGCGGCTGTTGTAGAGCACGCCCCACATCACCGCGCCCACGCCCACGGCGCGCGCAGCGTCCTCCTTGTTTTCGAGGTCGGGACTTTTCTCTCGGATAATTTCGAGCGTTTTTTCAATGGAGGCGTTCAAAACGTCCTCAAGATAAACCACGTTGCCGTGGCGGGTGGAAAGGGTGCTGTCCTCCAGCGACATCATGCCGAAGTTGACGTGCTTGCAATCGCGCACCCAGTCTTTTCCCATCAGTTCCAGCACCTTGAAGAACTGGCAAAAGTGCAGGTTTTGCTGATAAGCTACAACATAAAGGTTCTTTGCAAAATCGTAGGTCTTTTTGCGGTAAATGGCGGCGGCGAGGTCGCGCGTCGCGTAAAGCGTCGCCCCGTCGGACTTGATGATGATGCACGGCGGCATGTCCCACTCGGAAAGATCCACGATCTTCGCGCCCCCATCGCTCAAGAGGAGGCCCTTGGCGTCGAGCTCGTCGATGACGGCCTGCATCTTGTCTTCATAGAAGCTTTCGCCCGCATAGCTGTCGAATTCAATGCCAAGAAGCTTATACACCTCGCCCACTTCCTTGAGCGTCAGCTCCTTCATGCGCTGCCAAAGGTCCACGGCCTCGCCGTCGCCCGCTTCGATTTTGCGGAACCACGCGCGCGCCTCGTCGTTGAGGCTGTCGTCCTTTTCCGCCTCTTCGTGGAAGCGCACGTAAAGCTGCACGAGTTCGCGCACGGTGCTCTGTTCGATCGCGCGGCCGCCGCCCCATTTTTTATAGGCGACGATCATCTTGCCAAACTGCGTGCCCCAGTCGCCCAAATGGTTGATGGCGATCGTGTGGTAGCCAAGCGCCTGATAAATGCGGTTGAGCGCGTGGCCGAGCACGGTCGTGGGCAGGTGGGCGATCGAGAAAGGCTTTGCGATGTTAATCGAAGAGAACTCGACGCACACGTTTTTGCCGCGCCCGATGTCGTCGTTGCCGTAAGCGTTTCCCTCGCTTTTCACGCGCGCGAGGGTCTTGCCCGCAAGGTCGGCCTTGTCGGCAAAAAAATTGAGGTAACCCCCGGCGACCTCCGCGCGCTCAATGCCCGCGGGCAGCACGAGTTTTGCGTGAAGCTCGGCGGCGATGGCGGGCGGCGCTTTTTTGAGGGCCCTGGCGAGCTTGAAGCAGGGGAAAGCATAATCCCCCATCGCGGGGTCGGGCGGGGTTTCAAGGAAGCCGAGAAGTTCCCCGGTTTCAAGCCCGGCGGCCTCGGCGATGCTCGTTGCGATCGTCAGCTTTGCGTCCATGTCAGCTCTCCTGTATGTAAAAATTTGCGAAATCAGTCTAAATTATTAATATACCACAACACCCGGCAAAAGTTAACACGGGGTTTCAAACTTCGCCGGGGCGCGCGGCATCGGTGGGGGAGAGGACGGTTTCAAAATATTGCCTGCGCACCTTTTCGGGTACGAGCGCGCCGCCCGTGAGCCAGGCGATGTGCACGGCCTCCTCCATATGTTCCGCAAGGCCGTGCCTTTCCATATACGCGCGCCCTTCAGGATAAGTGAACAGCCCGCGCGGCCCCGCAAACGCGGCCAAGGCCGAAGGCTCGGCAAAGAGGCCCTCCCGTTGCAGCAAGAGGCGAAGATCGTCGTAAAGCGGCGCATCCCGCGTGGTAAACGCGCCCGAAAGGAGGCCCTCCATCGCGCGGCCCACAAAACCCGAGGGTCTGCCCACCGCAAGGCCGTCCGCGTGCGTTTTGCCCGAAAGGCCGATGTCCGCAACGCTGATCTTATTGTGCAGCCCCGTCGCCATGCCAAGCAGCATGCAGGGCGATTCGGTCGGCTCGATGAAGAAAATATGCGCGTCGTCGCCATAGAGGAGCTTGAGGCCAAAGGCGATGCCCCCCGGCCCGCCGCCCACGCCGCAGGGGAGATATACAAACAGCGGCTGCCCGGGGCCGATGCGCATGCCCGCGCCGCGAAGCTGCGCGTCAAGCCGCCCGGCCGCCACCGCATAACCGAGGAACAGATCCCTTGAATTTTCATCATCCACAAAATGGCACAGCGGGTCGAGCGAGGCGTGATCGCGGCCCGCCTTCACCGCATCGGAGAAGTTGCCTTCGTATTCCATGACCCGCACGCCCTTGGCGCGCAGCAGCGCCTTTTTCCACGGCCGCGCGTCCGCGCTCATGTGCACCGTGGCACGGAAGCCGAGCGCCGCGCTCATGATGCCGATGGAAAGGCCAAGGTTGCCCGTGGAGCCGACCTCCACCGCATAGCGGGCAAAAAACGCGCGCGCCTCGGGGGAGTCGAGCGCGGCGTAATCATCGCTTTCCTTAATCAGGCCGCCCGCGAGCGCAAGCGACTCGGCGTGTTTCAACACTTCGTAAATGCCGCCACGCGCTTTGATCGAGCCGGCGATCGCAAGCTCTCCGTCGAGCTTTGCAAACAGCCTGCCGGGGATCGGTGTGCCCAGCGCCTCTTGCATGCGCGGCACTTGGCGAAGCGGCGATTCGATCAGCCCGCCGTCCTTCGCGGTTTCCGGGAAACGGCGCGCGATGTAGGGCGCAAAGCGCGCAAGGCGGGCTTTCGCGTCCGCAACGTCCGCGGGGCCGAGGTCGAGCGCCGCAAGCGCCGTTTTCGCCTCAGTCAGTTTCGGGTTCAGCCACGCGCAGGGCGCCGCCGCGGCAAGGGTTTTGATGATGGGAAGATCATTCTCGTACAAGGCTGCGTCTCCTTATGATGAACTCCCCTTATTCTACTCTTTTGCGTGCCCGGAGGCAACCGGCTGATGAAAACCGCAGCCTTGAAAAGCCGCATGTCAAGCGTTTGCCCGGGGGACGGCGCCCTCTCGCGGCTCAATCTCCCCGAGCCAGCCTTCCCCGGGGGCAAGCGGCTGAATGAACATGCGCCCGGCATCCTCGGGGCGCCTTGCCTGGTGGTATTTGAACAGCATGCGCCCCTTGCTGAGCGCGCCGATGATCTCGATCTTTCCCGTGGGGTGGGAGAGGCAATATTTAAAGCATTTGCCCTGCCCGCTTTGCATGGCCTTCGCGCCTTCGACGATGGCGCAGCCTTCCAGCAAAGGCACCTGAAAATTCGACTTCACGCCTGTGACCGGCCTGCACTGGAACACATAGTAAGGGGTGATGCCAAAGGCCGTGAGCCCGCGCAAAAGCTTGCCAAGCGCCGCCGCCGTGTCGTTCACGCCGCGAAGCAGCACCGTTTGGTTTTTGATTACGACCCCCGCCTTGAGCAACGCCCGAATGCCCGCGCGCGCTTGCACCGTGAGCTCGTTTGCATGGTTGAATTGGGTGATCAGGTAGAGCTGCTTTTTTTGCGTATATCGCTTGAGCGCCCCGAGCAGCTTCTCATCCTCAAAAACGCGCATCGGGTAAACCACCGGCATGCGCGAGGCGATGCGCACGAGGTCGAGGTGGGGGATTTGCGTCAGCGCATCGAGATAGCGCTCGAGCGTCGCCGTGGGCAGCATCAACGCGTCCCCGCCCGAGAGGATGACGTTTGTGATCTCCTCATGCGCGCGCACATAGGCGATCACCTCGCCAAACCCGTTGAGGATCTCCTCGTCGGCAAGGCCCACGAGGCGCTTGCGGAAGCAGTGGCGGCAATACATCGCGCAGCGGTTCGTGGTCAGCACGAGCGCGCTTTCGCGGTATTTGTGCTGCACGCCGGGCACAACGGTGTTTTCCGCCTCGCCGCTTGTGTCAAACGCGCCCTCCGGGTCGAATTCGGTAAAAGCCGGCACGCACATTTTGCGGATGGGATCTTCGGGGTTGTTCGGGTCGATCAGCGAAAGATAGTAGCGCGGGATCGACATGGGATAGTGCGCAAGCAATTCGCGCAGGCCTTCCCGTTCCCCCTCGCTCAGGCCCAGCGCGGGTGCGAGTTGGTCAATGTTGGTGATGTTGTTTCGCATTTCCTCCTGCCAAAACATAATAGTACCCCCTTGGCCGGAAAATCGTTTCAAGAAATATTGCATTCACACATCAGAACATAAAAAGAGATGAACGGATTATGCTTCTTTATAGTTTATCACGCTTTGCCGTGATAAATCCAGGAAGAATAATGTAGAAATTCAAATGTATTCAGCGGATTGTCTCCCAAACGCCCATAGGCGCGGAAAGTGTGCGCGTAAAAACGGCATTCCCGCAACCGCAATAAGTGCCGCAGGCCGCTTTTCTGATAAGCAAACGGCCCTCCCAAAGGAGAGCCGCCTTTTTTATGCTTAGTTGAGGCCGTAACGCTTCTTGAAGCGGTCGACGCGTCCGCCGGTATCCACCAGCTTCTGGCGGCCGGTGTAGAACGGATGGCACTTGGAACAAATTTCGACCTTGAGCTCGCCCTTGATGGAACCGCTCTTGAAGGTCTCGCCGCAGGCGCAGCGCACGAGCGACTCGCCGTAGGTCGGGTGGATATCCTTCTTCATCGTAGTTCTCCTTCATCAGTTTGCTGGGCGCAGAGCGGCATCCCGCCCTGCTGCTGCATCCGGGCATACCCGAACAGCAAGCATTATACCCCGAATGTGCCCGCAACGCAAGGATTATTTTTAGTTCATAATCCGCTTTCCGGCCGAGAATCCATCCTTTTCATAAACCTTGTTCCACGCGCCAAGGCGCTGGATGAATTCGCCGTTGCTTTCGGTGCGCTCGAGCATCGCGATCATCTGTTCTGTCACGTCGCTCGGGTTTCCGGAGGAGAGCGTGCGGCGCATGGTGAAAACGCCCTCGAGCTCTTCCTTGCTCAACAAAAGCTCCTCGCGGCGCGTGCCGGATTTATAAATGTCGATCGCCGGGAAGATGCGCTTTTCGCTCATCTTGCGGTCGAGGTGGATCTCCATGTTGCCCGTGCCCT
>CAZJIS010000033.1:0-18472 GCA_964546125.1 uncultured Clostridium sp. | reverse complement strand
GCCCCAATCGCTTCCGCCGCCCCAATCGCTTCCGCCGCCATAATCGCTGCCGCCCGAATAATCGCCCGCATCCGCAATGCCCGGCACGGGCGTGAGCACGAATGCCGCGAGAAGCAGCACGGCAGTCAGCAACGATATAAAATGCTTCATGCGCATATTGACTGATCCCTTTCACTATAGGTCGTGGTTTTTACTTCATAATTATATATCACGTGCGCGCGTAATGTCCACAATCCTCTTCCGTATTTTGACGAATTATGTTATGATGGGGCAAATAACAAGGAGGTATCGCCCTATGACCTGTCAAAACTGCGGCAGCGAAAACGCTCAGGGAACTCGCTTCTGCGTCGGTTGCGGAAGCAGGCTCGAAGAGGCCGCGCCGCCCCCGGCATATCAGCCGCCCCCCGCATACCAGCAACCCCCGCAGCAGACCTATCAGCCGCCTGTCTACCAGAGCGTGCCCGCCGCGGATCCCACAGGGCTTCCCATGCGCACAGGTCAGTTCTTCTGGATGATCTTCGTGCTCGGCCTCCCGCTCGTCGGCTTCATCTGCGCCCTCGTGTGGGCCTTTAGCAGCGGAACCAACCTCAACCGCCGCAACCTGAGCCGCGCGATGCTGCTTTGGCAGCTTATTGGCGTGATCGCGGCCATCGTGATCATCATCCTCGCGTCGATCGTGGGCGCATCCCTTGGCGACTTTTCCTATTATTTCTAACATTTTAAAGCGATCGCCCCCTTTTTGGATCTGATTTTATGCGAAACCGCCGGACTTGACTGCCCGGCGGCTTTATGTTATGATAGCGCTTGCAAAATTGAATACAGCCTTATCAAGAGCGGTTGAGGGGACGGGCCCTGTGAAACCCGGCAACCTGCGCGAGAGCGCAAGGTGCCAAATCCCGCGGCATTGCCGGAAGATGAGCGATCATAGCATTATGCGCCTCGTTTTTCGCGGGGCGTTTTTATTTGCCCCCGCGCACCGCGCCGATAAGGCGGCCCGCAGCAGCGGCGGAAAGGAACAAACAATGGCCAAAACACTGTTCACCTCGGAGTCGGTCACGGACGGTCATCCGGATAAAGTCTGCGACATCCTCTCCGATACGATACTCGACGCTTACCTCGAGCGCGACGCCTACGCGCGCGTCGCTTGCGAATGCGCGGTGACAACGGGCCTCGCGCTCATCATGGGCGAAATCACCTCGACGGCGAGCGTGGAGGTCACCCCCCTCGTGCGTGAGGCCATCCGCAACATCGGCTACGACGACCCCACCCTCGGCTTCGATGCGGAAAACTGCGCCGTGCTCGTAGCCCTTGGCAAGCAATCGCCGGACATCGCCCAGGGCGTGAACCGCTCGCTCGAGGCGCGCACGGGAACGCAGGGGGATATGACCACCGGCGCCGGCGATCAGGGCATGATGTTCGGCTACGCGTGCGATGAAACGGATGAATTCATGCCGCTGCCCATTTACCTTGCGCACGCGCTCACGCGCAAGCTCAGCGCCGTGCGGCGCGCGGGAACGCTCCCCTGGCTTCGGCCCGACGGCAAGGCGCAGGTGACGGTCGAATATGAAAACGACGCGCCGTTGCGGATTGAGGCGATCGTCGTGAGCTGCCAGCATGCGCCCGATGTTACGCAAGAAGAGATCCGCGAGGCGGTTCTTTCGCATGTAATCCGCCCGGTCCTGCCCGAGGGGCTTGTGGATGCGCGCACGAAGGTCTTCGTCAACCCCACCGGGCGCTTTGTCATCGGCGGGCCGCATGGCGATTCGGGCGTAACCGGCCGCAAGATCATCGTCGATACCTACGGCGGCTACGCACGCCACGGCGGCGGCGCTTTTTCGGGCAAAGACCCCACAAAGGTCGATCGCAGCGCATCTTACGCCGCGCGCTACCTTGCAAAGAACATCGTCGCTTCAAAGCTTGCCCGCCGCTGTGAGATCCAGCTCGCCTACGCTATCGGCGTGGCGGAGCCGGTTTCCGTCAATGTGAATACTTTTAATACGGGTTTTGTTTCGGATGAAACGCTGATGGCCGCCGTCAAAAAAAGCTTTGATCTTCGGCCCGAGGCGATGATCCGCGCGCTTTCGCTTCGCCGCCCCATCTACCGCCGCACGGCCTCCTTCGGCCATTTCGGCGATCCCGCAATGCCCTGGGAGGCGACAGATCTTATTGGGAAACTTCGGTCGGCCTGCGGCGTTCTCTGATGCCGTCCACCGCGGCGACAAGCGCCGCCGCCACCAAAATGGCGGCCATGCCGATGCCTGCGCGCCAGGAGAGCTTTTCCGAGAGCAGCAAAATGCCGAGCACGGCGCTTGTGAGCGGCTCGATCGTACTTAAAATGGCCGCGCGCTGGGGGCCGATGTAATGCACGCCGCGCTGGAAGAGGATGCCCGCCACGCACGAACCCAACATGAAAAAAAGCAATGTAACGCCCCACGCCGGGGCGTTCATTTTTAGGGAAAGCGTGCCTGTGGCGATCGCATAAACAAGCGTGAGCGGGCCGCTGATGCAAAGGCTGTAGAACTGCAGCTTGACCGGACTCATCGCGTGCAGGCCGCTTTTATCCATATAGACCGCATAGACGGCAAACGTCAGCGCCGAGGCGAGCGCGAACACAACGCCGAGCGCCGCGCCCCCTTCGCCCGGGGCGTAGATCATAAAAACGCCCGCCACGCACAGCACGACGCACACGGCCTTGATCCAATCGAACCGGTCGCGGTAAAAGAGCACGCAAATGAGCAGCGTAAGCACGCAGTAAACATAGTGCAGCGAGGTCGCAGCGCCGCTTGAAATATAGGAATAGGAGCTGAATAGGAGCATCGGCGTCAAAAACAGGCCCATCACGGCGAGCACGCCGATGTCGAACGCCTGCCTGCCGCGGGGGATTCGCATATCCTCGGGGCGCAGCCAAAAGGCAAAAAGCGCAAGCGGCGCAAGCGAGGCCCCGCGCATCAGCACGAGGTCGATGGCGACCGCGCCGCCCGCGTAGGCGTATTTTGCCGCGATGGGGTTGAGGCCGTAGAGCGCCGCGGCCGCGGCAACACAAAGATAGCCCTTGATCCGTTTGTTCATCGCCCGCGCCTTATGCGCCCGGGCTCTTGGGCGGCGTTCCGTAAACGTCCCAAAGCGGGTCGGGCAGTTGGCCCGGGGCGAGCGCGGGGCCCGTGCCCACGGCGATGCGGGCAGGGTTGCCGTCGTATTTGTCGGTGTAGAGCAAAACGGAGCTTTCGAGCTTGCCATTCACGAATTTATCGAGGTAGGCTTCAGCCACATACGCGTCGCGGCGGATGTTGGTCTGCTTCTGGTAGCCGGTAGGGATGCCCGCATCCTGCGTATATTCAACATCCGTGCGCGGCGCGGTGCTGATGAGCTCGCTGCGGGGCTTGTAGACCACGCCATCGGGCAACGGTTCGCCATAAACATAAACGTTCATCGTGTGGCGGCTGCTGCTGCCCTCGGTTTTAAGCACGCGCGCAAAGATATAGAGCGGATGCTCGGTGTTATTCTTCCAGATGAAGTCGATGCGGCCGGTGTCGACCGTGGCGTCGAAGCCGTAGGCGGCATAATCCGAAGGGATCGTGTGCGCCTGCCGGTAGACGATTTCGAGGTTCGCGCACAAAAGCGCGTTGTAGAGGGTGGTGGAAACCTGGCAAATGCCGCCGCCCGCCTGCACGGTGTATTCCTTGCCGCCGGAAATGCCGTTTGCGCCCTTCCAGCCAAGATCGTAGGTTCTTGGGCCGACGACGGTATTGAAACTCCACTCTTCACCCGGCTGCACGGTCATACCATTGATGATATCGGCCGCTTTTTCGATGTTGAATTTGCGGTTCACCCTGATTTCATCCGAGCGATCCACCGAAAATTTCGTTGCAAACGAGGCGATAAGCTGCGTTGCGCCGCGCACTTCTTCCAGCGTTTTTTGGGGGAGAACAGCGTTGGTCACAGCCTCGACGTCCGATTGGAACGCGAGCTTTCGCAGCGCATATTCGATGTTGTCGGCGGTCTTTGCGATGTTGAGCGCCTGCCCGGGTACGCCCTCCACATAATTGAAGCGCGCCTCGCTCGCCCAATCTTTAATAGGCTCGGCGAAGGGTTCGGCGGCGGGCGTGTCGATGCTTGCGGACATATTCGCCAAGGCGATTTCGATTGCCTCGCGCGACCAGGTATACGCCGCGTCGTATTCGCCGGCACCCGGGCCGGTGATCTCGGTGACGGCGTCGTTGCGGCCATATTCAAGCCCATCTTTGAGCGCCTGTTCGATGCTGTAGCCCATGCCAAGGGCGTTGGCGTCGAGCGTGATCTCCCGCTCGCCCGCGCGCACCGTGATAGCGACGGTCTTGAGCTTTTTCTCGGCGGCGTTCTTCACAAGGCCGGTCGCCTCTTGGGCGGTAAGGCCGCTCACATCGACGCCGATAAGCTTCACGCCCTCCTTGAAAGCTTTTTTGCCGGAGAAGAAGTTGGAAAGGTCGGCCGAAGCCCCCTCCCCGCGGCCCGCGATGAGCACGCCAAGGAGCACCACGAGCGCCACGCCCGCGATAGCGGCAAGCGCCTTAAGGGCGCCGGAACTGCGCCTGCGTTTTTTAGCTGTTTGGGCCGTGCGGGCCTTTGCGGCCGCGGCGGTTCTGTTCGCCTTCGCTTTTGCCGCTGGCCGCGCCGGCGTCGTTTTTGCGGCGGCCTTTGGTTTGGCGGCCTTGGCTGCCGCCGTTTGCGCCGTGCCGCGCTGCGCGGAGGATGCCGCGACCCTGCGCGAGGATGCGGCGGGCGCACGTTTCACCGTTTTTTTCGCGTCCGCGCGCGAGGCCGGGGCGCGCGAAGAACTCGCGCGCGCAGGGGCCGCGGCCGCGATCGCCTGCTTCATTTGTTTTTTCATATAGTTCGGGAGCTGAGGCCCCGCGTCATATCCGCCGTGATTCGTCGCCATGTTACCTCGTTTTCTCTATTAGGCCAAATACCGGGAATTTACCCTACAATATATTGTATCCTATCCCGGTTCCTTAAGCAAGCGGCTGTCCCCGCGGTGCGGGGGCCGCAAAGACCCGCGCGCCTGCCCATGCGCCGCATTCCATAGGCAGCGTGAGCACGAAGCCCTGCGGAGAGGCCATAGAGGATGCGGCCGGCGCCGCCTGCGCATCGAGCACGGGGAAGGCTTCAAAAACGCGGCGCACGCCATCCTCAAAACTCACCTCAAGATAGACCGTGCCGCGATAGGCGCCGTCATACGCGCCGTAGAGCTGCGCATAGCCGGACTTCTCGCGCGAGAGGAGCGCAACGGGGACTTCCGCGGCATCCTCGGGAAGTTCTGTTTCCACGGCGGGCATCAGCGGCGCGTGGCGCGCAAGGTTTGGGATGTTGCGCTCCACAAGCTCGATGGCGACGGCGTCGAACGCCTCGCCCGCAAACACATAGTTATAGGGGAATTCCTGCGCATACATCACGCGCCCGGCATTGCCCGAAATAAGGGGAATGAGAAGCTCGCCGAACGAATCGCGGAAGAACAACAGGCGGAATCCGTTTGCGCCGCTCGTGGTGCCAAAATTCGCATCCCGCATGGCGTTCGCGCCCGCGTCCACCTCATAAGAAGGGGCGATGTCGTAGTGGATGGAAAGGAGTTTGCCTTCCGCCGCGGGCAGAACGAAGTTGTGCAGGTCGCCGCGGTGGTCGTGGCGCGCCTCGCCTGCCGCGAGGTCGTAGGTTGCATACGCAAAGCCTGAAGCGACCGCGCGCATGAGCGCATGGTAGCCGACGAGCGCGCCGCGCCGGTTCCAGTGCGTGTCCTGCTCGAAATAGAGGTCCCCCTCTGTTTTATGCGCGCGAAGCTCCGCCGCAAGGTCAACGGTTGCGACGCCCATGCCCGCAAGCGCTTCGTAGAGCCGCGCGCGGTTGCTTGCTTCCCCCGTGGGGGCAAAGCGGCCGGGCATATATTCGGGATAAACGGTGTTTTTGTTGGGAGCCGCCATAAAAACGAAGGCCATGTTGTGCGCCGCGCAATAATCCCTTTGCAGGCGCAAAGAAACGGCGGCCTTTTGAATATCCTCCCCGCTCATGCGCGAGAGGCCGAGGTAATTATCCATCGTTTCCGAATAAAACAGGTAGTTCCCCCGCCCAACGACGACCTTTTGGTTGAGCGTGTCGCGAAAAACCGCCATCGTCAGGGCGTGGAACGCGGTGACCGCCTCTTCGCGCAGCCCGAAATGATCCTGCCACCATGCGTCGAAATCCGCAGGATAGGATAGGTTGAGCGACCCGCGCGCAACGAGCCGCGCTTCGCGCGCCAGCGGGCGGTTCTCGAGGTTTTGCGCCTCGTAACCCGCGAGGTAGGCGATGCCCGGCACCGCGCAGGCGGCGATGAGCAAAAGCACGAAGGTAATGCTAAGCGTTTTTTTCATGCCCCGCCCCCCTTAAAACTGAAAGTAGATGAACGGATTGTAGCTGCTCGTCGAGAGCGCGAGCACGCTCAAAACAAACAGCGCAAACGCGGCGGCGTAAGCCCCGATGGCGCGCGCCCCCATAGGCTCCGCCTTTTTGGCAAACGGCCCCGCCGCAAGCCCCCCGGCGATGAGGGCAAAAAGCGCAAGCGGGGTCGCCAAGCGCGAAAACTCGGCCGCGAGCGCGGGCGTAAAGCGCCAGCCGGCGAACATGTTGCCGGCGATCAGCAAAAAACCGCCGAAGGTTTCCGCCCGAAAGAGCACGAAGCTCACCGTCACCACAAGCAAGGTGTAAACCCGCCGCAGAGGCTTTGGCCATTTGTCGAGCCGCAGCGCGCCCGAGCCTTCGAGCATCAAAAAGCCGCCGTGGAAAAGGCCCCACGCGGCAAACGTCCAGCTCGCGCCGTGCCAGAGACCCGTAAGCAAAAAGACCGCGAGCTTATTGAGCCCCGTGCGCAGCTTTCCCTTGCGGTTGCCGCCCAGGGGGATGTAAACATAATCCCGAAACCAGGAGGAAAGCGAAATGTGCCACCTGCGCCAGAAATCCTGCATGGAGACGGCCATATACGGATAGTCGAAGTTCTCGCGCAAACGGAAGCCGAACGCGCGCGCAAGGCCGATGGCCATGTCGGAATAACCGGAAAAATCGAAGTAGATCTGCAAAAGGTAGGCGAGCGCGCCCAGCCACGCGATGGGCGCGTTGACGCTCTCCCCCGGCAGCGCGAACACGGCATCCGCCGTGAGCAGCAATGTGTTTGCCAAAAGCGCCTTTTTTGCCATGCCAAAGGCAAAGCGGCGAAAGCCCACGGCGCGGTCTTCCCAGGTAACCTCGCGCGCGCGCAGTTGCGGGGCGATGTCCCCAAAGCGCACGATGGGGCCTGCGAGGATCGTAGGAAACAGAGCGATGTAGAGCAAAACATCGAAGAAATTGCGCGCGGGTTCTGTTTTACCGCGGTACACATCGAGCGCGTAGCTCATTGCCTCAAAGAGGAAGAACGAGATGCCAATCGGCAGCGCCGCGCCGGTTCTCGGAAGCGAAAGCCCGGTGAGCGCGTTGAAGCTTGCGATGAGGAAGTTCGCATATTTGAAAAAGACGAGCGCCCCGGCCCCCAACAGGACCGCGAGCGCGCACAAAGCTTTTTTTGCGCCATTAAAGCGCGCCATCAACAGGGCAATGCCCCAATAAGCAAGGCTTGCGGCAAGGAGGAAAAGCACATAAACCGGCTCTCCCCACGCGTAAAAAAGCAGCGACGCGGCGATTAGCAGCGCGTTGCTCCAAGCGGTTTTTTTGCCGGTGAGTAAATTCAGTAAAAATACCGCCGGCAAAAAGATGAAAAGAAAGGTCGGCGAGCTGAAAAGCATGGCCTGAAGTTCCTCAATAGCTCGGGGAATAGATGAAAATGCGCGTCACAACGCCGTTTGCATACTCAAACTGGATGCGCTCGGCGCGGATGTCCGCGGGATCGTTGGTGAGCGAATAGGTCAGATAGCCGTCGTCAAAACATGCGTCGCCGTAGAGCGCTTTAACGGCCTCGAGCGTATCGCCGACTTTCGCGCCGCGAAGCGTTTCGTAAGCATCGGTCGTGAGGGTAATGACCTCGATTACATCTTTGCCATCCACCGGCACGGTCGACACGGCGATGCCGGGGTAGGTAAAGACCTTGTCCTCGCCATCATAAACACAGCTCACCTGCGAACTGTATTCGTAATCATCGCCAAGCGCCTCGATGAGCGGCGCGCTGTCCTCGCGCAGGTAATGCGCATTTTCCCCGGCGCGGACGCCAAGGTCGTCCTGCGAAAAAGCGCCTGTGGGCACAGCCGCGCCGCCGCAGGCGGCAAGGATGATGCTAAGGGCAAAAATGAGTGTGATGAACGCTGCGCGTTTCATAAAAAGGTTCCTCCTAGTTCGGCTCACTGTTTGGGGAGCATGGTCAAACCGGCAAGGTTGATGTCCGTCGTCATATAAAGCTTGCTTTCGCGAATCGCGAAATGCCACCATTCGCTGTTAATCCCATCAAAACCGCATTTATCCATAACTTTGGTCATGTAATCGACATTCGCGCGCGCCGCCTCGCTCCACGTTTTGCTCACGCGCGCGCTGTCCTCCGAAAATGTGTGCATGGGTGTGGGGAATTCAAGCTCTTCCCCCGTTTCATCCAGAACCAGCGAAATGTCCACCGCGCAGCCGCGGTTGTGATTGGAGGCGGTGGTTTGGGGATTCGCGATCCAATGGTGGTTCTGTATAACATCGTAGAGGATGACCTGCACGCGTTTGGGGCGGTAGGCGTCGTAGATCTTGAGCGTGTATCCATCGGCCTTGAAAAGCTCATAGGCCTTTTGCAGCTTGACGGCCGCGTCCTTTTGCATGAGCGGAATCGCCCGCGGGTAGAGCGGCGCGCCGGTAATATTGCGCTCCGTTGCAAACAGCAGCTCGTAGGCCGCATCCGGCAAATAGAGGCGAAGATCGATCAGCTCGTTTTTCACCATCACGGGGGTCACGCCATCCTCTTCAAAGACAGGCGCGCCGGTGGCGTTATCGAGCTTTTGCTCGGTTGAGGCGGGAAGGTAAGCATAGAGCACCTCTTCGGCCCCAACGAGATAGCCGGTGTAGCAATAGCCTTCGGTGCCATCTTGAAGGCGCACGCGCGTGAAGTCGCCCTCCGTGGATAAGAACGCGGCCGGCTCCTCATAGGAGAGCTTGGCGATGACGGTGGCCGCATCCTTCGCCGAAGGCACGCTTCGCACGTTAAGCGTGTTCACGCGGGATTTGAGCATAATCGGTTCCGCCGTCGGCTCGGGTGTGGGAAGCGGAGTCTGTTCGGCGGCGGGAGGCAATGTGATCTCCAGCGTGACATCCGGCGTTTTTTGCGGCATTGGGGAAACGTCCACCACCTCCTGCGGCACTTTGGCAGAGCAGGCCGTGCACAAAACGGCGAACGCGATGCACGCGGGAATCAGCCTCTTCAACGCTGCTCCTCCCTCATGGTTTGATGTAGCCCTTGGCGCGCAGCGTGTCGTAATCGGTCGGGTCGATGCGCCGCCCGTTGCGGTCGGGCGGCGGGTCGCTCTCGGTTCCCTTGGGCGCGCCGTTGACGATTTCAAGCACTGTCCCCTCGGGGCAGTTTTCGTAGATGAACTTCGCCGCTTCCGTCACCATGCGAAGGCACCCGCCCGTCGACTCGAGGCCGATGCCGTGATCCCCGTCGTAATACTTGGGCCAAAGCTGCGTGGGGTCGTCCGTCGCATAGAGCGGCGAGTGGATGTAGAGCCTGCCCTCATAGCGCACGGCGTACTGCACCGTTCCCCCGTCGGGAAAATCGTGCCAGCGCTCGTGGCCGCTCTCGCCGGGGATCGTAAACTTGCCCGCGGGCGTTTTGTTTCCACCGTGGGCAATGCGGTAGGCGGCGTAAACGTTCGTATACGCGCCGCTCTCATCCTTTTCATAGATGGTCAGCGTGAACGAACCCTTTTCAACATAGATGTAATACGGAAGTCCATCGTCCGGAATGGGTGTAGGGTCCGCTTGGGGCGCAAGCGCGTCGGTCGGGGAAACCTCCCCCGGCACGGTCGGCGCGGGGGTCCAAACATCGGGCTCACGCGAGGGCCCGTTCACTTCAATAAGATCGGAGCCGGGGCTCGTCCCGCACGCAAACAGCAGCGCGAGCGCCGCGCAAAGCACACCTATTATCAGCGACTTGAGATTTTTCAAGCGCGCCCCTCCTCTAAGCGGCCAAACACCGCAAAATTACGAATTTATTATACACGAAACCCGCGCACGCGTCACCCGCGTAACAGTTTGTTTACTTCTTGGCGTTTCTTTTGTTACAATGCGCCCGTTCCTTTGAGGATGGGCACGGCCAACACGAACTTATAAACCGTGCGCGGGTTCCTTGGGCGTATGCTCGTGTAGCGCACGGGGTTTGGCACGTCAAACTGGCTGCCCATTGAAAACGGCAGTTTCGTGAAGTTCGCAAGCGGATACACGAGCGAAACAGGCCCGCCGTTGCAGCTCCCCTCATAGGTGAGCGCCTCGCGCGTGAGCGCGACCGCGCCCTCGCCCACATCCTCGCTCTTTGCGGTGTTCGGGCGCAGGTGGAATTGAAGGTTCGCGGGCTGCGTTAGGAGGAAACCGCCTTGCGCGACTTCCTCGCGAATGCGCGCGCGCTGGAGGTCGATCCACATCGGCGGGGTGCGGGGGATCACATCCTCCCCGCCCGCCGGGTGCAAAAAGCCGAGTTTATCCATATAGCCGCGGTTGCCGCAACGCTCGCAATAAATCTCGTCGAAAGCGGTGTTCATCACGAATTCCTCGCCGCAGCGCGGGCAAAGATAGAGCATGTTATGGAGCCCCTCGGCGCAGCGCTTGTGCGGAAACGGGATCTGGGCGCTCTCCTGCCACATATATTCGTCATGCCGCAGCGCCTCAATGATGCGCCGGTGCAGCGCATCGTCCGTTTCGGCGTGAAGCTCTTCAAGATCGACGATCTTTTCGACCCGCACCGTGACCTTGCCGCGGCGGATGACCGGTCCCCATTTAGGACGCGTCAAGTAGCTTCCATAGGTGCGCACGGCATAAACCGGCACATCGAGCATGCGGCAGAGCTTGACGATGTTGCGCTCCGGCTCCTCGCAGCGGCCCGTGCCGTTGACTTCCCCCTCGGGGTAGATCAAAACGCTCGCGCCGTTTTTGATTGAGGCGCGCATGTCACGGATGGCGGCAACGTCCACGCGGAACTGCTCTTTCTCGATGCAATGGAAAAAACGCAGCAAAAGTGCGAGGCGGCGATCATTGAAAAAATAGCTTGTGACGACGGCGTTGAAGCGCTTTTTAGGCAGCGTGGGCACCACGAAGAGAAAATCGAGGTTCGAAGAATGCGCGCCAAGCAAAAGGTTCGGCCCCGGCGGCAACTCCGGCACGTCCTTCGGGACGGAAAAGCGATACATGAGCCTGAGGTAGGGTCGCAGCAGCGCGCCGACGAGCGCGTAGAGCACGGGGTTGATCTTTTTCGTGCTGGCCCGTTTTTTCATAGTTTGGCCTCCCTTAGCTGACGATGAACATCAAAACCGGGATCGCCGCAAGGCAGAGCAAGGTCGTGAAGCTCATCGCAAGCGCGTTATATTGTTCATCCGCCCCGGCTATGCCGGACACGACCACGGACTGCGTCATCACGGGCATAGCGGCTTCGATGAAAAAGACGTCGCGCGCAAGGCCCGTGATGTTGAAAACGGCGCAGAGCAAAAGCATCAGCGCGGGCGCTGCAATAAAGCGCAGCGCGCTTCCCACCCAAATGGAAAGATCGGGCTTGAGGTTTTTAAGCCCTGCCTCATAAATTAAAAAGCCAACGTAGAGGAGCGCCAGCGGCGTGACGGTTTCGCTCATGTAGGCCGCGAATGTCAGCACCAGGCGCGGCGGGGTCAGCCCGCAAAGCAAAAGAACGATCGACACCATAAGCGTGACAAGCGGGGGCGAGGCGAGGTTTTTGAGCGAGGTCTTGAGCGGGTATGCTTTGCCGCCGTTGGCGCTTTTGTAGATGAGCATGCTCCCGAGGCTCCAAAAGGCGATGGTGTTGACGATGTAATAAAACATCAAATACGGCGTGCCGGCCTCGCCGAAAAGTTCCCGGCAGATCGGATAACCGATGAATAGCGAGTTGGAGAACGCGCACATCACCACGAACCCGCCAAAGCGCTTTTTCGGCACTTTCATCAGCTTGCCGAGCGCATAAGAAAAACCGAACGTAATGAGGTTGAACAAAACCGGAACGCCGAGGAGCACGCCCGCGTTTTGGAACATTTCCTGCGTGAAAGAGCCAAACACATTTTTGACGCACATGCACGGCACGGCCATGTAGATGAGAAATTTGGTGACAACCGATTTGTGCTCAGCCTTCATCCAGCCGGCGCGGCCGAAAAGATAGCCGACGCCCGTCATCATGAGCACCAGCAGCACCGCGGATACCGAATTCCAGATTCCCGCCATAGTTCCTTTCCGATCCCGCGCGCCCGGCGCGCGCGGCGTATACCGGCCGGGGCGAGCATTTGCCCGCCCCGGCGCGAAGCTTCATGTTATTTGGATATTTTGCGGCACTCGAGATAATACCGCTTTTCGTTGGCTTCCCCCATCGAGAAGGTCTTTCGCGGCAGCGCGCCGTCAAAAATGACCGTGCGGAAGAACGCATCCTTGCCCATGGGCGGCAGCAAAAAGCCCATGTTGCCATCTTTGCGGCCAAGTTCCAGCACCACATCCTCCCCGTGGATATAGTCGATAACGGAATCGGGCATGGGGGCGCGCAGCGCGTCGAGCGCATGCTGAAGCGTACCGACCTCGAGCTGCGCCGCGGGCGCGTTCACGAGGAAAAAGCCGAAGCCCTCGCGAATCACAAAAGGCAGCACATGCTTGTCCTTGCCCATGGCCTTTTGCGCCGCGTCGTCGCATGCGGCTTTCGACGCAAAAAGCTCGACCGCGCAGCCGCCGTTGTCGGCCGCGAGCCTCGCGCGCAGCCACTCGACGGTCTTTTTCACATCGAGGTTGAAGAGCACGCGGTGAATGGGCTCGAATTCGATGCCGGCGTCGTGTACGTTCTCGAGTTCCACCAGCGCAAAACGCGCGGGGTGGTTCTCCCGCTCCCCGGCGGAAAGGCCCGCTTTGAGGCTCTCCCAGTTGGCTTTCGCGGTGGCGAGGGAATGGTTGCCGTCGCCCATTGCAAACAGCAGCGGAGGCTTGTCGCAATCGTACTTTTGCCGGTATGCCGCGGGGTCCGCAAGCGCCTCGAGCGCACGAAGGGCGGTTTGGATCTTCGCCTCGTTGCTGATGAACCAGCCCTCTACGCGCCCGCCGGCCTGCATGAGTTCGAAGTCATAGGCCTTGCACCTGGGGCAGACCGCGCCGGCAATCGGCTCGATCACCGTGCGCGCCGGGTCGTCGATGAGCACGAGAATGTGCGGAAGCTCGAGCGGCGCGTCCTTGCGGATGCGAAGGCGCGGGGGAATGCGCTCGACAATCGTGCCCTCGGTGGCGCGGATGAGCGTGGTTGAACCTTTGGAATAGTCGTAGCATTCAAGATCGAGCGCCACGATGAGGCCCACGCGGCTCTTGCCGCCGACCGTGCGGCGCACGAGCACGAAGCCCTCGCCGCGGCTTTCGAGCACACCCTCGGCCATGTATTTTGCCATGGTGGCGTTGATGGCCTCGATGCGCTCGGCTTCATCCGGCTTTTCGAGATACATTTCGGGCAGCATCAGCCGCAGCGTCGAGGGCGCATCGCCCACGATGCGGTCGGTCTCTTCCCAATAATCCGGCTGCGAGGTAAACTGGTCGCACGCGACGACCGCCCACTTGGTCATGTCCGTGCCCGCGCGGGGCAGAAGGATCTCGGGCACTTTGACGCCCGCGGTATTGCCAAAAGTACTCATATACAGGACCTCCGTTCCGTGGTTGATCAAGCTTTGTCCGTCCGGTTAAACAAGCGTCGTTCCGGCTTTGCCCTCGAGCGCCTCGACCGCCTTGTCGAGCGAGGTGATGATGGCGCGCCTACCGGGCTTGCTCTCCACAAACTTCAGCGCCGCCTCGATCTTGGGCAGCATCGAACCGGGCGCGAAATGCCCTTCTTCGATATAACGCCGCGCATCCGCCGCGCTGAGCACGTCGAGATCTTTCTGATCGGGTTTTTTATAGTTGATGCTCACCTTTTCGACCGCCGTGAGGATAACGAGCGCATCCGCGTCGGTATCCTCGGCGAGGCGTTCGCTTGCAAGATCCTTGTCGATAACGGCGGCCGTGCCCTCGAGTTCGCCCTTCTCATTGCGCACGACGGGGATGCCGCCGCCGCCCACCGTCACCACGATAAAGCCGGCGTCCCGCAGAACCTTGACCGCGTCAAGCTCGATGATCTCGATGGGCATGGGCGAGGCAACAACGCGCCGCCAGCCGCGGCCCGCGTCCTCTTTCATAACATAGCCCTTTTCGGCGGCAATCGCCTTTGCCTGCTCCTGGGAATAGAACGGGCCGATGGGCTTCGAGGGGTTTTTGAACTTGGGGTCGTTCTGATCGACGACAACCTGTGTCACCACCGTCACGACGGGGCGGTTGATGTTGCGCGCGCGCAGCACCTTTGAAAGGCCCTGCTGAATATGGTAGCCGATCATGCCCTGGCTCATCGCCCCGCACACGTCAAAGGGCATGGCGGGCGTCGCGTCGCTGTCGGATGCTTCGTTTTGCAGCACAATGCGGCCCACCTGCGGGCCGTTGCCGTGGGCAATGGTCACATCGAAGCCTTTTTCGATGATATCGGCGATATGTTCGCTGGTCTGCTCGACGACGGCAAGCTGTTCTTCGGCGGTGGCGGGCTTGCCCGCCTCCTGCAGGGCATTGCCCCCGAGGGCGATGACGATCTTTTTCATTCGGCTCTCCTTTAATAAATGAAGCTTTTCCCGCGTGGCCTTCGGCCCGCCGCGGGACATACAGGAATAGTATATCGGGCGCGTTGCGGCCTGTCAACGTCCTGCCCCGGCCCCCTCGCGCGCGCCGCGCGGGATGCGCACACCCTCCCCGAGCTCTTCAAAAGCCGCGCCGGCTTCATTGATATAATGAACCTCGATCGCATCCTGCCTCACATCGACCCGCAGCAAAAAGAAGCCGCCTTTTTGGTAGGCTTCGCCGCCCGAGAGCAGAACCGGGAAGCCGACCTCCCCCGCGGGCTCAAAGCTTTGATTGATGTGGTGGTGGCCGCTGAGCATCAGGTCAAGCCCGCTTTCATTGAGCGCGCGCGCCCACTCCCTTTGATAGGCAAACCCCGCCTCCCCCTCCATTTGGAATTCGTTGACGGGGATGTGCGCAAACGCGATGCGAAACGCCGCTTCGCGATAATCCTGCGCCAAAACCGCCCCCTTGAGCCATGCGAACTCCTGCTCGCGGTAGGCGGCAAAATCCGCAAGGCCGAAGTATTCCGCATGAGAATCGGGCTTATCCTCGCCGGTATCGAGCACTAAAAGCTGCGCGGGCCCCTGCCGGAAGGAATTGTAATAGGCGCCGCCCGGCGTGCCGATGTAATCGGCAAGGCGCCGCGCGAGCTTGCCGCGCGTTTCGTGGTTGCCGCGCACGAATATAAAGGGGATGTCGGATGCGAAAAGCTCCGAAACCGGCTTCAAAAAACTTTCGATCAACTGCCGCTCGCTCGTAAAATAATCGAGCGAATCACCGTTGAAGACCACGAAATCGTAGGGCCTATCCCCCTGCGCGCGCAAAAGCGCGGACAGCAATTCGACGTTTTGGTGGAGGTCGGCGATGACGAGGAAGCTCGTTTCACTCTTTGCGGGATCGAGCGTGGTGAAACGATGCACCTTTCCGTAATGCGTTTTGCCATACTGCACATCGTAGGGGTATTGGTTGTTGATCTTCGTGGATGCGATGCGATATTCATAGGTTTGGCCGGGCGCGAGGCCCTCGATCGTGACTCGATGGATGGTTTGATTCGCCTCGATCAGCCCGTGCTCCGCGCGATAGGCTTTTTGATTTAACACGCCGTTTTGCCCGTATTCGACCCAGCTCACGCAGTTTTCTTTCGTGACCCAGCCGACCGTCATCGAAGTCGCGCCGGGCGCCGTCAAATAAGGGCCGGCCGCCACGCGGGGCGTGCCCGCGCCGGCGCTTAGGCCAAGGAAAATGGCGCAAACGAGCGCAAACACGCCGAGCCGCACGAACTTGTTTTTCCACATGCGGGTCAGCGGCAGGACAAAAATCAAAAGCATAAGGAGGGCAACAAAGGCGATCGCGCCCGAAAGCTCAAAGAAGCGCAGCCGCAGCAGGTTGACTTCCCGCCCCATTTGGCTGAGCAAAAGGGCGAGCATGCCGTTCCACACAATGAAAACGAAACCGGCCCCGATTTTTGCTGCAAGACCCGGGTCATAAGCCTCCCCGGCCTTTCGCCGCTGCACCGCGCGATAAGAAAGAAGCGCCGCGCATACGACGAGCGCCGCGCTGAGGATGAAAATGCAAAGCGCCCAAGGGAGCGCGAAGCCCGTGACAGTTTGAAGAAACCCGTCAATATCGCGCCAGAGGGGGTGGGCAAGCCCCAATATGCCCTCGAACAGGGCGAGGTTCACCGCCAGTACGGTGAACAAAACAGGCCACAATAACCCTTTTTTCCCTTGCCGCATGCGCTTGCGCCTCCTTATCCGGTTTGCGTCGTCACCCCACCCGGTTCGGCCCGGGGAGCTCCGGTTCCCCTGCGATCGATAATACCATATTCCGCCGCGGTTTCCAAAGGGTTTGTAGCCAAAACATCCCTAAGCGCGCGCGGCGATCCGCTGTTTATATAAAGCGGTTAGCATTTCACGGCCAATGCGAATTTCTATTCTTTTTAAGATAAACTTGCCGAAGGAACGCTTATGAGGTACTATCATCGTGATTCAAAATAGGAAGGACAGGGCCTTATGGCAACAGGACCGGAATGGGCGCAGGCGCTGCGGTACAGGGAAAAGCTGCAAAGGCAGATATCCAGGCACAGCTTATTCGTCGTGCTCATTTGCTTTTTTAGCTTTGTCGTCACCTTCGCGCTCTACATCATCGGTCAGAGCCTCTACCGCGCATATGAAAATAACCTCTGGCTAGCGGAGACCTTTACGGTGACCTACGATGGATATTACGGCTATATCACCGATGGCGACATGGCGCAGATGATGGGGCGCTATTTCGGGGGCGCGGCCAGCGAGAGGGCCGTTACCCAGCAGTTTTACAGCTTTGAGGGCGGAATGCTCATCGGCGGGGATATACTGATTTTCGACGCCAGTGAATCGTCGATGTTCACGACGCTCAACCCGGCGGATCTCGCGCACATCAGTGTCTTTGATCACATTATCCACAGCCGCATGCTGGAAAGCGGGAGCAGGGAGGTCTATAACGCGGCCTATTACCTGCGGGGAAGCAGCTCGCGCTATGTTTTCGCGCGCAATGTCTATGACGATGCCGGAGGCTACCTTGGCAGCGTCAGTATTTACCTCGACGGGGATAAATGGAACGGTTTGCTGCGCACCATGCAGGTGGACGGTGTTATAACAGATCTCTCCGGCAGCGTGATTGCATCGAGCAACCGCAGCCTGGTCGACAATTTCAACACCTTCAAGCCCAATTCGCCGCTGATCTACCGGGCTGAAAACCACCAGTTCTGGATTCGCGAGGCGAGCGACGAGCTGCGCGCGGTCCGCTTCTATTCACTGGTTTACGATAGTACCCTGCCCCAGTACTTCACGCTCGGGCTGCTGACCTTCGGCATTATAGCCATCGTCGTCATGCTTCTGGCGCGCAAGCTTGCCGTCAACATCGCCAGCATCAACACCGCCTCCATGGGCGCGCTGATGTCCGGCATTGACGAGGTGCGAAAGGCCGGCGGCGAGGTGCGCATATGCCTTGAGAGCGACGATGAGTTCACCACCATCGCGGCGCATATAAACGGCATGCTCGACAGCATCAAAGCCCTTAGCGAAAGAAACCTCGCGCTGGCCGGGCTCAACGCCGTTATGGAGATGAAGCAGCTTGAGGCCCAGTTTGACCCGCATTTTCTATACAACACGCTCGAGGCCGTCCGCTATGCGATTCAGATCGACCCCGAGGGCGCCGACGCGGTCATAATAAAACTAACGAAGCTTCTGCGCTACAGCATCAGCGGCGGCGAGGGAATTGTGCGCCTGAGCGGCGACATTGCCTTCCTGCGCGATTATCTGGACATTATAAAGTTTCGTTTCGCCGAGCGCTTTTCCTATGAAATCGAAGTCGCGGAGGAATGCGCGGAGCTCCCCGTGCCAAAACTGCTGCTCCAGGCGCTTGTTGAAAACAGCGTTAAATACGGCTTTCAGGATAAGGGCAGGCTGCTGGTCGTTATCCGCTGCACCCTTGAAAACGGCGCTCTGCGCATGAGTGTGAGCGACGACGGCACAGGTATCGGGCCCGAAAGGCTCGAAGAGATCAAAAAATACATGCGGAGCGAGCGGAGCGACGGAGCCCACTACGGATTGCATTATGTCGCGCGGCGCATCGCGCTGCAATACGGTCCGAA
>CAZJIS010000032.1:1286-18522 GCA_964546125.1 uncultured Clostridium sp. | reverse complement strand
CGCTTCCCTTCGTCGGCATTACCCGGACAGGTTCCAAGGGTATCTCTCAGCGCGAACGCAAATGCGTCGGCTCCCCCAGCGGGCGGTATTCTGTTCGCCCCTATGGTATCATCGGCGCGCGGGCGTGTCAAGCGCAGGGTTTGCTTGCCATGCCGGGAAAACCGGAGTATAATAGATCGGTTTCAGTAAGGAGAATATGTTATGAACGAACAGATCCGCAACGTCGCGATTATCGCGCACGTCGACCACGGCAAAACCACGCTCGTGGACTGCCTTCTCAGGCAGAGCGGCGTTTTCCGCGCAAACGAAGTCGTGCAGGAACGCGTTATGGACTCGGGCGACCTCGAGCGGGAGCGCGGGATCACGATTTTATCCAAAAACACCGCGGTTTCCTATAAGGGCTGCCGCATCAACATCATCGATACGCCCGGCCACGCCGACTTTGGCGGCGAGGTAGAGCGCATTTTGCAGATGGTGGACGGCGTTTTGCTCGTTGTGGACGCATTTGAGGGCTGCATGCCGCAAACGCGCTTCGTGCTCGGCAAAGCGCTCGAGCTCAAAAAGACGCCGGTGGTCGTCGTCAACAAGGTCGACAGGCCCGGCGCGCGGCCCATCGAGGTCGTCGATGAAACGCTTGAGCTTTTCATCGAGCTTGGCGCTTCGGCCGAGCAGCTCGATTTTCCGGTCGTTTACGCTTCGGCGCGCGAGGGAATCTCGGGCCTTTCGCCAGAGGAGCTTGCGGGCGACATGGGCGCCCTTTTTGGCACGATCATCTCCGCCATCCCCGCGCCCGCGTGCGATGTTCAGGCGCCTTTGCAAATTCTTTTTTCCACGATCGATTACGATGAATACGTCGGCCGCATCGGCATCGGCCGCATCGAGCGCGGCACGGCGCGCTGCGGGCAGATGGTCACGCTCTGCGGCGGGCAGGAAAACAACGACCGCACCGTCAAGCTCACCAGGCTCTACCGCTTCGAGGGGCTCAAGCGCACCGAGGTGGACGAAGCCTTCGCGGGCGACATCGTCGCTGTGGCGGGCGTCACGGGGCTTGCCGTCGGGGAGACCGCCTGCGACCCCGCGCACATCGAACCGATGCCTTTTGTGCACATCGACGAGCCGACGGTCGCGATGAATCTCATCGTCAACGACTCGCCCTTTGCCGGGCGCGAGGGGAAATACGTCACCTCCCGCAATTTGCGCGATCGGCTGTTCAAAGAGGTGGAAACGAACGTTTCGATGCGCGTCGAGGAAACCGGTTCGACCGACACCTTCAAGGTTTCGGGGCGCGGCGAACTGCACCTTTCGATCCTCATCGAGCAGATGCGCAGGCAGGGCTATGAATTCGCGGTTTCCCGGCCGAAGGTCATTTTTCAAACCGATGAAACAGGCGCGCTGCTCGAGCCGATCGAGGAGCTCACCATCGACGTGCCCGGCGAATATGTGGGCGCGGTGATGGAAAAGCTCGGTTCCCGCAAGGCCGAAATGGTCGACATGCACGCGGAAACCGAGGGCAGCGTGCGCCTTCGCTTCAACATTCCCGCGCGGGGGCTGATGGGTTACCGCGGCGAGCTTTTGACCGACACGCGCGGCAACGGCGTGATGAGCCACCTTTTCCACGGGTACGAGCCTTATAAGGGCGACATTGAAGAGCGCGAGCACGGCTCGCTCGTGTGCAGCGAAACCGGCGAGAGCACGAGCTACGGCCTGTTCAACACGCAGGAGCGCGGCAAGCTCTTCATCGGCCCGGGCGTGCCCGTCTATGAGGGGCAGATCGCCGGCGAGTGCGCGCGCGGGGACGACATCGTCGTCAACGTATGCAAAAAAAAGCACGTCACCAACGTGCGCGCAGCGGGCGCGGATGAGGCGCTGCGCCTTACGCCGCCCACGGTGCTCTCCCTTGAGCAATGCCTCGAGTTCATCACCGACGAAGAGCTCGTTGAAGTTACGCCGCTCAATATCCGCATGCGCAAGCGCATTTTGCGCAAGGAGCTGCGCATGAAAAAATCCGCGCGGGAGGGAACGTCATGAGCAACTGCACCACATCGATCGTCCGCTGTGCGGATTATTCGGACGCTGCGCTCGACGCGGCCCTTGCGGAAGCCCTCGGGGCCATCGGCGGGCTTGATTGGGTGCGGCCCGGCATGAACATCGCCGTCAAGGTCAACCTCGCCGCGCCAAAAGCGCCCGAGTTTGCCGTGTGCACCGATCCGCGCGCCGTCGCCTCGCTATGCCGCATGCTCGTCGCCCGCAAAGCCGAGGTGGTCGTGGGGGACAGCCCGCCGGGCCTTTTCACCCATGCGGCCCTCGAGCGCAGCTATGCGCAAACGGGCATGGACCGCGTGCTCCAAACCGGCGCGAAGCTCAATTTCGACTGCGGCCAATATGAAGCTCTTTTCCCCGAGGCGCGGGTTGCCAAGCGCTTTACGCGCACCGCGTGGCTTGAAAAGGCGGATGCGGTCATCGATTTTGCAAAGCTCAAAACCCATGGCATGATGGCGCTTACGGGCGCTGTAAAAAACCTTTACGGCACGATCCCCGGCACGATCAAGCTCGAATACCACTACCTGCACGCCAACCACGAGGAGTTTGCGGATATGCTCGTGGATCTTTGCGCCTACACCGCACCGCGCCTTTCGCTCATCGATGCGGTGACCGCCATGGACGGCAACGGCCCCACTGCCGGCAGGCCGCGCAAGGCGTATGCGATCATCGCCTCGACCTCCCCTTATGAAGCGGACCTTGCCGCGTGCGCCATGCTCGGCGTTGCGCCCCTCGAGGTGCCCACCGTCGCGCGCGCCGCGGCGCGCGGCCTCTGCGCGCCCGATCTTTCGGGCATCGCCGTTTACGGCGACCCCTGCCAATTCGCGATCCCCGACTGCGAGCTGATGCCCCGGCGGGAGATCACCTCCATTAAACATGCGCGCGGGGTCACGGTTTCCTTGCTCAAAATGCTGCTTGCCCGCCGGCCCGCCGCGGACCGCGCCTCCTGCGTCGGCTGCGCCGAATGCGCGCGGATCTGCCCCGCCAAAGCCATCCAAATGAAAAAACGCCTGCCGGAGATCGACCGCAAACAATGCATCCGCTGCTTCTGCTGCCAGGAGTTCTGCCCCACGGGCGCCATGCGCGTGCACAGGACGGCGATCGCCAAGCTTATGAACCGGTAGGGAAAAACGCGAAAACAGGGAGAACGTTGGGACTCCATCCCCAAACCCCCGCTTAGGGCCGCAGGCCCTAAGCACCCGTTTTTGAGAAAGCATACGGCGCTTACAATGCATTGCGGCCCCCGTTCAGATGAACGGGGGCCGCAAGCGGCTTTATCAAAAGCTAAGCTCTATTTGGTTCCAAAGAGGCGATCGCCCGCGTCGCCAAGGCCCGGCACGATGTAACCGTGGGCGTTGAGGCAGTCGTCAATGGCGGCGACAAAAATGTCCACATCCGGGTGCGCCTTTTGCACGGCGGCAATGCCCTCGGGCGCGGCGATGAGGTTCACGAGCTTCACGCTCTTGCAGCCGGCCTGTTTTACGATGGTAATGCCCTCCACAGCGGAGCCGCCCGTGGCGAGCATCGGGTCCACGATGATGATGTCGCGCTCGGAAATATCCGGCGGGAGCTTGCAGTAATAATCAACGGGGTTAAGGGTTGCGGGGTCGCGGTAGAGGCCGATGTGGCCGACTTTCGCGGCGGGGATAAGGTTGAGCATGCCGTCCACCATGCCAAGGCCTGCGCGCAAAATGGGGATGATGCCGAGCTTCTTGCCCGCCAATACCTTCGTGGTGGCGGTACACATGGGCGTTTCGATCTGCGTTTCGCATAGGGGCAGGTCGCGCGTCGCCTCATAGGTGAGGAGGGCCGCAAGCTCTTCCACAAGCTCGCGGAACTCTTTCGAGCCGGTGTTTTTATCCCGCAAATGGGTCAGCTTGTGCTGAACAAGGGGGTGGTTGATGACGTGAACGGTGCTCATCGTGGTTCTCCTTTCGCCGTTTGAGATTTGCGTGCAAAAATAAAGAGGCTTACGCCTCAAAGTCGCTGATCTTACGAATGCGCTTCATGTGCCGGTCGGCGCCCGAAAATTCGGTGCTCAAAAACGTGCGCACAATCGATTTGGCAAGCTCCACGCCAAGCGTGCGGCCGCCAAGCGCCAGGAGGTTGGCGTCGTTGTGCTCGCGGGAAAGGCGCGCGGAAGTTTCTTCCGAGCAATGGGCGCAGCGCGCGCCGCGCACTTTGTTCGCGCTGATGGAAATGCCCACACCCGTGCCGCAAATGAGAATGCCGCGCTCATATGCGCCCGAAACCACGGATTGCGCCACAGGGACGGCCACGTCGGGGTAATCGACGCTCTGCTCGTTCATGCAGCCGAAATCGGCCGCTTCGTGTCCAAGCGATTCGATGAAGGGCAAAAGCTCCGCCTTCAAGGCAAAGCCGCCGTGGTCGCAGCCGATGGCAATTTTCATTGCAGTTTCCTCACTCAAGCGTATTGAAACCCGCCGCGCGCAAAAGCCGGTTCATGTAAGCAAGCCCCATTTCGTTTTCAGGCAAAGCCTCGGCGAAAATGACGTCCGCCTCATCCGAAAACTCCCGAAGCCTCGCAAAAAGCTGTGCGCACAATGCGGCGAGGTCGTTTCTGTCGCCTATTATAACACAGCGGCGGTCCTGGTAAAAGGGTTGAGTTTGCGCCGTTGCAAAAATAATCGCAGTTTGTCCCCGCGCCTCGCGCGCGTCATAGGCCATGCATATTTTGCGCGCCGCCGCGCGCGCTTCGCCCCGGGCGACGAGCACTTCGCACGCGGGCGCATAGTGCCGGTATTTCATGCCGGGGGCGGCCGCGGTCTCCCCTTCGCGCAGCGGCGTGAGGGTGGAGGGCGCGAGCTTTACGGCGCCCCACGCCGCCTCAAGCATTTCTTTGGTGATGGCGCCGGGGCGCAAAATCGTCGGCTCCCCCACGAGGGAGAGCACGGTCGATTCGAGCCCGTAGCGTGAGGGCCCGCCGTCGATAATGAGGTCGACCTTGCCCTCAAGGTCATCGCGCACATGCTTTGCGGTCGTGGGGCTTGGCCTGCCCGAGAGGTTGGCGCTGGGCGCCGCAATCGGCACGCCCGCCTCGCGGATGAGCGCAAGCGCCGTTTTGTGGTCCGGCATGCGCACGGCGACGGTCGCAAGGCCGGCCGTGACTTCATCCGGCACATTTGAGCTTTTGTTAAAAACGAGCGTCAGCGGCCCGGGCCAGAAGGTGTCCATCAGCGCGCGCGCGCTTTCGGGCACGCGCATCCAAAGCGCTTTCGCATCGCTTTTTTTGGCGATGTGCAAAATCAGCGGGTTGTCGGCGGGGCGGCCCTTGGCTTCAAAAATACGCGCGACGGCCGCGCCGTCCAAGCCGTTGGCGCCAAGGCCATAGACCGTTTCCGTAGGAAACGCCACAAGCCCGCCCTCGCGGATGATCTTGCCGCCGAGCACGGTTCCGTTTTCCTTTTGCGTTGTGGCGTTTGCGAATTGTGTCATAGTTCCTCCGGGCGCAACGGATTAACCGTTACGCATTCGCTAATTTTGCCGCCTGTTCGGCTAAAATAAGCGCGTCGATGATCTCATCCATATCGCCGTCCATGAAGGCCTCAAGCTTGTAGAGCGTCAGCCCCACGCGGTGGTCGCTCACGCGGCCCTGCGGGAAATTATAGGTGCGGATGCGCTCGCTGCGGTCCCCGCTCCCGACCTGCGCGCGGCGCGCGCCCGCTTCCGCCTCGGCGGCGCGGCTTTGGTAAAGTTCAAGCAGGCGGCTTTTGAGCACGCGCATGGCCTTTTCTTTGTTCTTGTGCTGGCTGCGCTCGTCCTGGCATTGCACGATGAGGCCCGTGGGCAGGTGCGTGATGCGAATCGCGCTCTCGGTCTTGTTCACATGCTGGCCGCCCGCGCCGCCGCTTCGGTAGGTGTCAATCATCAGGTCCCCGGGGTCGATGTCGACCTCCACGTCGTCGGCCTCGGGGAGCACGGCGACGGTCGCCGCACTCGTGTGGATGCGGCCCTGGGACTCGGTTTCGGGCACGCGCTGCACGCGGTGCACGCCGCTTTCGTATTTCATGCGCGAATAGGCGCCCCGCCCCGCAAGGCTGACGACAACCTCTTTGACGCCGCCCATCTCGGTGTAGTTCTCATACATCAGCTCGCTTTTGAAGCCGTGGCGCTCGGCGTAGCGCAGGTACATGCGCAGAAGGTCGGCCCCAAACAGGGAAGCCTCCTCGCCGCCCGTGCCCGCGCGGATTTCGATCATCACATCCCGCTCGTCGTTGGGGTCGCGGGGCAGAAGAAGGATGCGAAGCTCCTCTTCAAGCGCCTGTTCCTGCGCGGCAAGCTCCGAAAGCTCCCCGCGCACGAGCTCCTTCATCTCCGGGTCGCCCGCTTCTTCGAACAGCGCGCGGCAATCCGCGGCGCTTGCGAGCACCGCGGCGTAGCGGTCGTAGGCCGCGACGATATCCTCAAGCTTTGCGTGTTCGCGCGCAAGCTCGCGGTAGCGCTTCTGGTCGGCGACGACCTCGCCCATAGATAGCAGCCGCGCCAGCTCCTCACTGCGCGCTTTGATCGATTGCAGTTTCTCGAACATCGTCCGGCAATTCCCCCTGTGTGATGCGGACGATCCCCTCGTCGCGCATCAGGTTTTGAACATGATCATAGGCTTTGCCCGCCGCCCCCTCATCCCCGGGGAAGCAGGGTTTCACCTTATGCACTCCGTCACGATAGCACAACAGCGGCAGATACGCAAGTTCCGTGCAGCTCACCTCGCCCTCCGCGCCCCGCGTGAGCGTGAGGCGCACGTAGAGGCCGTAGTTCACGTTTTTCTGCGCCATGTTGGAAATGAAGTTGCCAAGCGAGTAACACACCGGCACGCGCACGGTTTTCCCGCCGCGCACAGCTTCGCGCCACTCGATCGGCTGCACCACATGCGGGTGCGCGCCGATGATGGCGTCCGCCCCGGCGGCGATGAGCGCATCCGCAAGCTTTCTTTGCCCGGCGTTCTCGCGCTCCTCGTGCTCCACGCCCCAATGGGCGATGGCGACGATGAACTCCGCGCCCGCCTGCCTCGCCGCGGCCGCAAGGGCGGAGAGCTTTTCCGTATCCCGAAGCATCGAAACGGCGTAGGCGCGCTCGTCGGTGGAGAGGGACGGCGTGCCGGAATTGAGGAAGCCCGTCGCGTTGAGAAAGCCCACGCAAATGCCGTTGATCACAGCGATTCGGGGCGCGGCGGCGTCCGCCGGGTCGAGGAAGGTGCCAAGCTGCATCAGCCCCGCTTCGCGCAGCACCCGCGCGGTGCGGTAAAGCCCTTCGGCGCCCTTATCCATGCAGTGGTTGTTGGCCGTGGCAAGCAGGTCAAAGCCCGCTTCGCGCAGATTTTTAGCAAGCTCGTCGGGCGCATTGAAGCGCTGGAAGGGAACCTTGGGCGCAGGGTCGAGCTCCGTCTGCGGCGGGGGCGTCGCGCGGGGCAGCGTATAGCCCGCCGCCTCGCCGGCAAGCGTGCATTCGAAATTGCCCGCTAGGAAATCGGCCGATGCAAAGGCCGCGCGCATGGGCGCGAAGCTTTGCGAAAAATCATAGCCGTTTACCGTGCGCGCCCCGGCGATCTGCGAGCTCATGATGAGAATGTCGCCCACGAAGCCGAGCGTCGCCTCCTGCGGCGCGGGGCTTGGCGTCGGGGCCGGCGGAGCGGTTGGCGAAGCGGCCGACAGGGGCGTGGGAATCGCCGTGGGCGCGGGGCGCGGGTTGGCGGTGGGCAGGGCGGCCTCCCATGTCGGCACGGGCGCCGCGCGCAGGTCACAGCCCGCAAAAAGCAGCGAGGCGAGCAGCAATAATAGGAGCATCCGCTTCATCGAAATGCCGTCACCACCCTTTCGATGCCGTTGAGGTCCCTTGTGATGCGCGCGCCCGGGAAGAGCGCCGCGACCGCCCGCGCCTGGCCCGCGCCGACTTCCATCATCAGCGCGCCGCCGGGGGCAAGATGCGCCGGGGCCTCCTTTTCAAGGCGGCGATAGAAATCAAGCCCATCCGCGCCGCCAAAAAGCGCGTGCGAAGGTTCAAAAACAAGCTCGCGCTGGAGGGCGGCCATGTCCGCGCCGGTTAGATAGGGCGGGTTGCAGGCGATGAGGTCGAACGTACCTTCGATGCCCGCAAAAAGGTCGGTTTCGATTAAAGCGGCCGCCACGCCGTGGCGCAAAGCGTTTTCGCGCGCGAGGGAGAGCGCCGCCGCATCCCTGTCGGCAAGCGTCACGCGTACGTTGGCAAGCTTTGCGAGTGAAAGGCCGATGCAGCCCGTGCCGCAGCACATGTCGAGGCAGTTGTCATAGCCGCGCGCGCGGATGAGCGCGAGCGCCTCCTCGCAAAGCGTTTCCGTATCCTGCCGGGGGATCAGCGCGCGCTCGTCGGTCAAGAAAATCAGCCCCATGAAACCCCATTCGCCCAGCACATATTGCACGGGGCGGCCCGCCAGGCGCGCGGCCAACAGCGCATCGAGCCTCTTTTCGGCTTCGTTTGAAAAAGGCAGCCTCGCGTTGCGCGCGAGCGCCTGTTCGCCAAGGCCCGCGGCATGGCAAACGAGCAGCCGCGCCTCGACGCGCGCCTCGGCAATGCCCGTAGCTTCAAGCGCGCGTTCGGTTTGTCTGAAGGCGTCCCACAGGCTTGCGCTGCTCATAGGTCTAAGCCTTTCTTTACTTCAAGCGCCGCGCGCGGCGAAAAGAAATAGATCATGCGCGAGGCGACCGGCGTGCCGGTCAGCTTTTCGAGCGCGTGCGCGTAGAGGTTCACCTGCCGCGCGTGCCGGTTTGCAAGCTCGGCCGCGCTGCCGCCGGGGGGCACGCTGTCGGTTTTATAATCGATGAGCACCCATTTTCCGTTTTCAAGGAAGCAGCAGTCGATCACGCCCTGCAAAATGACAGGCGCGTCGCTTGGGGAAAGCTCGAGCGCGCGCGCGGAAAGGCTGATGTTGAACGCCACCTCGCGCCGCACATGGGCCGCCCCGCATAAGCGAAGCCCGAGGGGAGAGGCAAAGAAGGCGGCGATCTCCGAAACATCGACCGCCTCGGCTTGCAGCTTCGTGAGCTTGCCTTCCTCCACGAGGCGGGAAAGCTCATCAAGCACGCTTTGCGCGCCGTGCGGGCGAAGCGCGATGTGCTGCATCAGCGCATGGTAGGCCGTGCCGCGGTCCGCGGGCGTCATGCGCGCGGCAAGCAGGAAATCCGGCGCTTCGGTGAGTTTGAGCTCATGCCCCGCAAGCCCCGTCACGCTGACTTTGCTCGGCACCTGCGTGTCCGCACAATGCGCATAATCCCTTTGAAAAAGCGCCTCGGGGGCGGGTGAATCCAGCGCCTCCTGCCGGAAACGCTCATAAGCGGCCTCGCCCATGCGGGAAAAAGAGCCCGCGGGCGCGGTGCAAACCTCCGCGCTGACCGCAATGCCAAGGGGCTTTGCCCCGGGGAGCGGGCGGAGGCCATAGCGCGCGCGAAGTTCCGCGCCCTCGCTCGCGTTGAGGATGCACGAGAGCAGCCACTGGGCATAGCTGTCCCCCTCGGCGGTTTCGGGGGAGAGCAAGGAAGCCTTTTCAATGAGCTGATCCCCGCGCGGCGCGGCGCAGAGCATAAGGAGTTTTTCCCTGGCGCGCGTCATCGCGACATAGAGCACGCGCATCTCCTCGGCAAGGCCCTTTCGCTCGCTGCGCGCGGCGATGGCCCGCGCGTAAAGCGAGTGCGTGCGAACGCCCGCAAGGCGAAAGCGCACCGCGACGCCAAGCGCGGGGTCGCACAACAGGGCCTTTTTCTGGTGTTCGCGGTTGAAGCGGCGCCCGAGCCCCGCAAGGATCACAAAGGGGAACTCCAGCCCCTTGCTCGCGTGGATGCTCATCACGCGCACAACGTCCGCGCCGACGGATTGCGCGGCTTCCGATGTGCCGAGCGCCCGCAGCTTTTCGGCGTAATTCAAAAACGCGTGCAGTCCCGCAAAGCCCGATGCTTCAAAGCGGCGCGCCTTCTCGCACAGCGCTTCGAGGTTGCCCTCGCGCTGCTTGCCGCCCGGCAAAGCGCGGCAAAAAAGACCGTAATCAGTTTCGTCGAGCAGCGCGCCGATGAACGCGTGCACGCCCACGAGGCCCGCAAGCTCCTGCCAGCGCGCGAGCTTTGCTAAGAACGCGCGCGCCTTGCTGCCAAGTTCGCCTTCATCTTCCGCAGCCCCTAAAAGCGAATCGAACAAGCGCCAGGGCGAAGCGGGGTCGGCGCCCGCGGACGTATAGGCCGTGCGCAGTTCAATCAGCTCTTCCGTGCAAAAGCCGCCGATGGGGGAGCGAAGCACCGCCGCGAGCGGGATCGATTGAGAACGGTTGTCGATCACGCGCAGGAGATCCATGAAAAGGCGCACCTCGACCGCATCGAAAAAGCCGCCCGCGGCCTCCCCATAGGCGGGGATGCCTTCGAGCGCGAGGGTTGTGAGCCAATCCTCGGCGGCGTTTTTGTAGGAGCGCAGCAGCACCGCAAAATCGCCGTAACGCGGCGCGCGCCGAGCCCCGGTGCGCGGGTCGAAAACAGAGCCTGTTTCCATCATAATGCGGATGCGCTGCGCGGCGAGCGCGGCCTCGGCTTGGGCCACGGCGCGCGGCGGTTCTTCTTCGGTGGGGGCGGCTTCCTCCTCGCTTTCCTCTTCCGCGGCGGGAAGGTCGCTGTTCTCCTCCTGGCCGGGAAAATCGGCGAGCAGGTCCGCAAACAAAAACTCCACCGCATCGGGAGAGGGCGGGCAGGCCTCCTCGCGCCCGTGCACGAGGCGGGCGCGCTCGTCATAGGCAAGCTCGGCGGTTTCCTCGCGCATGAGGCGGGCGAACACGGCGTTCACCGCCTCGATCACGCCCGGCGCGCTCCGGAAGTTCGCGCTGAGGTCGATGCGGCAGCCGCGCGCGGGGTCGGAATAGTCGAGGTAGCGGCGGATGAACAGCGCGGGCTCGGCGAGGCGGAACCGGTAGATGGACTGTTTCACATCCCCCACGAGGAACAGCGCGCCCGGGGAGGCAATGGCGCGGATGATCTCCTCCTGCACGGCGTTGGCGTCCTGGTATTCATCCATGAACACATAGGCAAAGCGCGCGCGGTACTCGAGCGCGATCGCCTCCTTTTGCAAAAGCGCAAGGGCGAACTGCTCCATGTCGCCGTAGTCGATGACGCTGCGCTCGCGCTTAAGGCGCGCAAAACGCACCGAAAAATCGCGTACGCTCTCAAAAAGCTCGGCAACAAGCGGCCTTTGACCGGAGAGCAAAGCGGCTTGCGCGCTGATGCCGCGCTGCCAAAAAGCAGCTTCCTTTTTGCGGATATCGCCAAGCTTCTCCCGCGCGCGTTCGGCGGGGCCGCGAAGCTCTTGGGGGCAGCCGCGCCAGCTTATGCGGGCCTTCTCCGCGTGCGGGCCGGTCAAAAGCGCGGCGGCCATATCCTCCGGCGTTTTTTGCAGCGCGACCATGCGCGCGTGCAGCAGTTCCTCATCGAGGAAGGCGGCCGTTTGCGGGCAATTGGCGGCGAGCGCGTCCCGCGCGCGGGCAAGGGCGGAGGCTTTTTGGCGGAATTCCCTTTGCGTGCGCATGAGAAGCTCCGCCACCGCTTCCCCCGCGCAAAGCTCATCGGAAGAAGCGCCGTAAAGCGCCTGCGCGCGCGCGAGGAACCCCAAAGGGTCGGGCTGCGCGCGGCAGAAGGCATGCAGTTCATTGACGATTGAAAACGCCTCCGCGTCGCCGCCGACAGCCTCCAGGAGCGAGGCAAAAAGGCCCGCGTCTTCTAAAAGGCGGGTTTCGCAAAGCTCGTCCCAGGCGGCTTCGCGCAAAAGCGCCGCCTCGCTCTCATCGGCAACGCGAAAGTTCGGGTCCAGCCCCGCCTCGTTGAAGTGGCGGCGCAGCACCTGCGTGCAAAACGAGTGCAGCGTGGAGATCGCGGCCGAGGCGCTCTCCCGCGCGGCTTCGTTGAGGCGCGCGGCCTCCGCTTCTTTCCGCGAGGCGGCGGCCGCCTGATAGAGCGCCCTCTCGATGCGCTTTTTCATTTCGTTGGCCGCGGCAATGGTGAAGGTCACGCATAAAATTTGGCGTATGTCGAGCCCCTCGCGCACGAGGCGCACGATGCGCTCTGTCAGCACCGCCGTTTTGCCGCTGCCGGCGCCCGCGCTCACGAGGATGTCGCCGGCTTCGTCGATAGCGCGGCGCTGCTCACTCGTCCATTTGGGCATTCGCGCGCACCTCCTCAAAAAATTCATCGGGCCCGAGCGGGGAAACGCCGCGGTAGGCGCAGCCCGGAAGCTGCGCATCGAAGCCGCACACCGTGGGGTAATCGCAAATGCCGCAGGCCGTGCGCCCGTTCTTCTTGCGATAGGGCAGCGCCTCGGCGTGGCCCTCATAAATGGAAACGGCTGTTTGCGCGGCTTTTTCGCGCGCGAAGCGGGCGGCGGACTCGAGCGAGGCCGCGTCCACCGCATATTTGCCAAGGCGCTGCGCGAACGATGTGCCCGCGCCCCCCGCCTCGAGAAGCTCCGCGTCGCGAAGGCTCAGCCCCCGCATGCGAAAGCGCGCGGTGATCGCGCGCAGCATCGCCTCCGGCTCCTCGTAGTTGACGGCGGGGTCCGCAACCGGCAGGTAATACATGCCCGCCACCCGCGCGGCTTTTTCCTCCGCGCGCGCAAGCGCCGTCACCGCACTCGCGTAGAGCGGGAGCTGCAGCTTGATGCCCGCGAAAAGATCCGCGATCGCGAAGGAAGCGTCGCCCGTTTTATAATCGATCACGCGCACATAGCTGTCTCCCGCTTCGCTCGTGTAGCGGTCGATGCGGTCTATGCGCCCCGTCAGCTCATATCGCACGCCGCCCGGAAGCTCGAGCGCGAGCGCGGGGAAGAGCCTGCCCGGGCCGAAGGCCACCTCGCTTCCCTCCAGCTTGAATTTGCCCGCCGCAAGCTGGCGAACGATCGCTTTTGCGGTTGCAACGATCTTGCGCGAGAGGCGCGCGAACAGCGCGCGGTTGCGCGCCGTATCAAGAAGCACGCCGCCGTTGTGCTGCGCGGCGAGCGGGGGGAGGATGGCGGCGAGCATCTGGTCGATTTCATCCTCTTCAAAAAGGGCGGGGGGCTTATTTGCATCGATCAAAGCCTGCGTGAAGGCGCACAGCGCGTCGTGGCAGAAAACGCCCTCGTCCGCGCTGCGCTCGCGGTATTCGCGGCGCGGCTCGAGCCGGAGGCCGTAGCGCGCAAAATGGCGGAACGGGCATTGGTTGAACGACTCAAGGCGCGAGGCGCTGCCGCGCATGGCCGTGCCGTAAAGGGCGCGGGCGAGCTCTTTGCCAAACGGCTCGGGCGACACGCCGTGGAAAAGCGCGCGCTCAATGGTTGCAAGGCGCGGAACATAGCCCTCCCCGGGGTACGCAGCAAGCGCGCCGTAGAGGGGGGCGGCGTCCTTTGGCATTTCGCCCGCGTCCACGCCCGCGCGGAGCAAGGCCGCAAGGCGGCGCAGCGCGCTTTGGGATGTTGCGGGCGGGCCGGGCATAATGTCGCTTTCAACGGGAATATCGGGAAAAATTTCGCGGATGCGGTCGATCAGCGCGCAGGGCGCGGCGTCCGCCCCGGTGAGCGAATAGGAGAGGTAGAGGAGTTTGCGCGGCTTGGTCGCCGCGCCGTAAACATCGGCAAGCTCCTTGTCGCCGCGCATGCCGGTATCGGGAAGCTTGGGCAGGCCGAGGGCGGAAAGGGAGGCGATCTCCGCGTCACTCACCATGCCGTCGTCCAATACGGCGGCGGGGAACATGCCCTGCGATGCGCCAAGCACAAACAGCGCCTCAAGGTCGCGCGCGCGGCTGCGGCCGAGGCTTCCGAGCAAGAGCTGGTCCGCGCTCGTCGGGATGACGCCCACCTCGTAGGCGCGCACGCCTTCTTCAAAAATGTCGATAAAGCGGGCCGTGGAAATGCGCCCCTCGCCAAGAATCGCGTGCATTTGGCTGATGAGCTCGAGCAGCATGTTGAACACCTGCGCGTGCTCTTCCATCAACTCCAGCCGCCCGCTCTCGCCAAGCGCCTTTGTAAGGGCAAGAAGCTGCTCGCGAAGATCGAGCGCGAGCATGTAATCATAGAGCGCCGCCGCCTTGCCCGCCGCCGTGCGGGAGGCGGAAAGCCCTGCGCGCAGCGCAAACAGCGGCCCCATGAGCTTCGCGCGGGCTTGCTCCGCGCCCTCGGGCGCGCGTTCGCCAAGGGGCCGCGCAAACAGGTTGCCGCGCAGGTTCGTTTCGAGAATGTAATTTTCAAACGCTTCGGCTTCGCCGCGCGAAACGCCCGTGAAGCCGGATTTTGCGAGGCGCACGAGTTCGCCAGCCGGGAAGCTGCGCGCGGCCGCGCGAAGCGCAGAGAGCAAAAGCTGTGCCGCCGCATAGCCGGCGAGCGGATGCTTTGCGTCGGTGAAAAACGGAATGCCGCGCTTTTCAAGCGCGCGGCTCACAGGCTCGATGTATTTTTCCATGTCCGTGGCGATCACGGCCATTTCCCGAAAGCGCAGGCCGGAAGCCGCCGCAAGCAGCACCGCGTCCGCCGCGGCCTCGGCTTCGGCGCGCACGTCCGTGCCCGCAAACAAGCGCACCGCGCCTTCTGCGCCGCCCTCATAGGGCGCGAAAGGATAGGCGAAGCCCTCGCGCTCAAGGTAAACGAGCGCGGGCGCTTTGTTCGCGCTTTGGTTTTGCGCGTCATTGGCTTGGGGCAGGCGGATGTAATCGACCGTCTGCCCCTTTTCGGCGGCGATGGCGCGCAGGCGCGCATGCACGCGCTCTTCCCCGGCGAACACCCGCGCGTCGCGCACGCGGGGGCCGTGGTCGAGCCGCAGCGCCACCGTCACATGGGGGGAAACGTCCATCAGCGCGCCGATAATGTCAAAAAGCTGCTCGCTCACAAGGTCAAACCCGTCGATGATGACCTCGGCGCCTTTGACGGAAGAGGCGGGCAGCCGCTCGCACAGCGCGAAAAAAGCGTCCTCGGCGTCCATCTGCCGCTCAAAAAGGTGCTCTTCATACGCGCGGTACACGCGCGCAAGGTCTTCGAGCTTCATTTGCAGCGGCGCGCCGCCGGGGAGCCGGGCGACGGCCTGCTCCAACTGCGCGGGCAGAATGTCAAAGCGCTTGCAAAGGGTGAAAAAATCATCGCACGCGCCGGAAAAGCCGGGCCTGTCGTACACGCGCGCAAACGCCGTAAGCGAGGCCGCCGCATCCTCCGCGCATTTGCGGATGACCATGCGCCGGCCTTGCTTTGTGAGGAACACGCGCCGCTCGCCGGTTTCGCGCAAAACGGCTTTTGCGAGCGAGGTAAACGAGCACACCTGAACATCGAGCAGCCCGCCAAGGCTTGCGCACAGCGCGCGCTCGGTTTCAAAGGTGAACTGCTCGGGCACGATGTAATAAGCCCGCGCGCCCGCGCGGGCAAGCGTTGCCGCGTATTGGCGCAGATGCCGGCTTTTGCCGGCGCCCGCGCGCCCTGTCACGAACGTGACGCCCATCAAAAAACCTCTTTGTGCAGCGCGCGGTAGACGATGCGCCCCTCGATGCGGGTGCTTTCAAAAAGCGTGATGCCGAACACCGTCATCGACGCGTTCGGGGAAAGGGCCTTGAGTTCGGCTTCGGCAAGCTCGTCGTGCTCGACCGCGCGGCCTAAAGTAATGTGCGGGGTAAAGCGCTTCATCTCGCGGGGGAAGCCGCGCTCATACAGCGCGCTCTCGAGCGATTCGTGCAGCGCGCGGAGCTCCTCAAGCTGGCCCTTCACCTCGAGTACGGAGGTGCGGCTTGTGCCGCGCGCAAAGCTCGTGTATTTGCCAAGGTGGAGCGTGAACGGGCGTATGCCCTGCGCCGCCTGCCGCATGGCAGCGACCGCACCCATGAGATCCTCGCTCTCGCCGATGAAGTGCAGCGTCAAATGGTAGGCGTCCTCGGGCACGAAGCGCCCGCTGCAGCTCAAGACCTTCACCTGGCGGCTGATGCGCGACACCTCCTGCTTGAAGGATTTGGGCAAATCGATGGCGATGAACATTCTCATGTCGGTTCTCCGTTTCCTGCGTTCGTTCTTATTTGTTATTATACCATGGCAAAGCCGCGGCGCACACGCAAAATCGCGGCGATCCGGCGGGGGGATCGCCGAAAACCGTAAGGCATGCTATAATAATGCATCAAACTGCGGAGGTATGCCAATGGATTCCCCTGTGCTCCTCATCATGGCCGCCGGCATGGGCAGCCGCTACGGCGGGCTCAAGCAAATTGACCCGGTCGATGAATACGGCAACAACATCCTCGACTTTTCCGCGTTCGACGCGCTGCGCGCGGGCTTTGGCGAGATCGTTCTGCTTATCAAGCGCGAGATCGAGGCCGATTTTCGCGCCGCCGTGGGCGATAGGCTCGCCGCGCGCGCGCATGTGCGCTATGCTTTTCAGGAACTTCACGATATTCCCTCGGGCGTCACGCTTCCCGCGGGGCGCGAAAAGCCGCTTGGCACGACCCACGCCGTGCTCTGCGCGCGCGCGGCAATCGGCGCGCGGCCGTTTGCCGTAGTTAATGCGGATGATTATTACGGCCCCGAGGCGTTCGCGATCCTCGCCCGCTTTCTTCGCGAAGAGCACGGCCGCAACGCGCACGCGGCCGTTGGCTACCGCGTGGAGAACACGCTCACCGCGCACGGCGGCGTGACGCGCGGCGTGTGCGAGGTTGATGCAAACGGCTATCTTCGCGCGATCGCCGAGCGCACGGATATCATCGCCGCCCCCGAGGGCGCGTCCTATCGCGGCGATGAGGGCGCGCGCGTTATGATTCCGCGCGGGACGACGGTTTCTATGAACTGCTGGGCGTTCAACAGCGGCATGTTCGACCGGCTCCAGGCGCGCTTCATGCGCGACCTCGCGCCGGGCCTTGCCGCGAACCCGCTCAAATACGAAGACCTGCTGCCCAATGCCGTGTGCGAGGCGCTTGGCGATGGGGAAACCACCGTGCGCGTCATCCCCACGGCGGCGTGCTGGTTTGGCGTGACCTACCGCGAGGATATGCCGGGCGTGCGGCAGAATATCCGCGCGCTTAAAGAGCAGGGCCTCTACCCCGAAAAGCTTTGGGCCAAATAGGCCCCCTTGCGGTGAAAACGGCCCCGGCGCGGGGCTTTGGTGAATATTTTTGTACGAAAGAAAGGAACTGCAATCCATGAACTTTGACATTGCATCGCTCGATGCGGCCATCGCGGCGCTGGTGAA
>CAZJIS010000032.1:0-1186 GCA_964546125.1 uncultured Clostridium sp. | reverse complement strand
CCGGTGGAGGACGTCACCTGCCGCCATCTTGCGATGCACACCGCGGGCATTCCGCCCATGGAGCCGCTCGAGTGGTCCATCGTCATGAACACCTCCGCCGAGCGCCAAAGCAAGTGGCGCGAGCACCTCATGAGCACCGCCCCCAATAAGATGGAAACCATCGGGCAGATCATCGACTACATCGCCGAAGGCCGCCATCCCTCGCTCGGGCAGGCGGGAGAGTGCATGAGCTACTCGAACGAGGGCTATGCGATCCTTTCCTACATCGCCGACATGGCGGCGGGCGTTTCGCTTGAAGAGTTCCTCAAAGAGCGCGTCTTTGGGCCCATGGGCATGGCGCGCACCGTGCTCGACCTCGACGGCAGCCTGGCGCGCGCCACCATCGCCGCCGATGGGAACATCACCCGCCTTTACGGCGAGGATGAAGAGGGCAACCTCACCGTGGACGATTTCTGGTCCGTGCTGCCGCCCTTTCGCGGCTGCGCGTGTGTGAAAAGCACCGCCCACGACATGGCGCGCTATTATCAGTGCATTGCCGATGGCGGCATGATCGACGGCGTCAGGGCCATTCCCGCAAAGGCGGTGGAGATTCTCATCGGCGCGGCGTTTCCCGAGGAAGAGAAGCCATACTACTGCCTCGGCCTCAACAAGCGCACCTTCGACGGGCGCGTGCTTTGCGAGCATTCGGGCGGGCTGCACGGCGTTTCCAGCTTCGGCGGGCTGATCCGCGGCGAAGGCTGGGGCCTCACCGCCCTGTGCAACAAGGGCGATGAAGATACCGACGACATCTGCTGGATGATCTACAACATGCTCCTCGGCCAGCCCCTCGAGCGCAGCCACCGCTGGCTCCATCCCGCGGGCTGCGATTTCTCCGAACCCGAAATGCTCACCGGCAGCTACATCTGCAACGAGGGCATGCCGGCCATCGTGCGGATCGTCCTTAAAGAGGGCAGGCTCACCGCCCAAAGTCAGGATGGCGAGGGCGAAATGGTCTTTTGCGGCGGCACCTGGTTCACCATTTACCGCGAAGGCAAATATGCCGGGCGCGTGCGCTTCCTTGTGCGCGGCGGCAAGGCCTGGGCCGCCATGTTCTACACGCGCGTTTATCACCGCACCGACGATTGAACGTAAAGGGCCACAGGCCCTAAGAACCCATTTACGCCAACGATTGACGATGAACCGTAAA
>CAZJIS010000031.1:0-19017 GCA_964546125.1 uncultured Clostridium sp. | reverse complement strand
GAACCTAGACAATACGAGTCAGAGTCGTAGGTGCTACCATTACACAATTCCGCACCGCTCAAAAATGATAATCCCAAGATGCCGTAGCCCCCTATATAACGCCCGCCTCTCGGCAGGTGGGTGCGCTGTGCCTGCTTCAGCTTACCCGGCAAGCGGGTGGCATCCACATGGATCAACTTGCGCTCCCGACGTTAAACTGTGGGTTTATAGGGGAGGCTTACGTACACCACAGGATTACTGGTGGGATTAGTTGGGATCGAACCAACGACCTCTACGATGTCAACGTAGCGCTCTGACCAGCTGAGCTATAACCCCATTCGTTGAGCAAGTTCTATTATACATATTTTTAGTTTTGATGCAACACCAATTTGCATCCATTTAGGCATCCTTTGCCGAAAAGGCCGAATTTTAGGCGGTTTTTCGCGCAAATTTTTTCATTCACCGCGGATGGCGCGGATGGTGGCCGTGGGGTCCGCCGCGCCGAACACCGCCGATCCCGCAACGAGCATCGTCGCGCCCGCGGCGATCGCCAAGGGTGCGGTCTTCTCGTTGATGCCGCCGTCGATCTCAATCTCGAAGGAAAGGCCGCGCGCAATCTTCCGCTCGCGGAGCCAGGTGAGCTTTGGCAGCACCTCAGGCAAAAACACCTGTCCTCCCGCGCCGGGGTTCACGCTCATCACGAGCACCAGGTCGCAAAGCCCAAGAAGATACTCAAGCGCCGCGGCCGGCGTTCCCGGGTTGAGCGCCACACCCGCCTTCATGCCCGCCGCGCGGATGCGCTGGAGCGTCCTGTGCGCGTGAACATCCGCCTCGGCGTGGAACACGAGATAGTCTGCCCCGGCCTTTGCGAAGGGTTCAATGTAGGTTTCAGGATGCTCCACCATAATGTGGACGTCGAGCGGCAAGCGCGTGCGCTTCCGAAGCGCGGCGCACATCGCCGGGCCAAAGGTGATCGTCGGCACAAAAGTTCCGTCCATCACATCGAGATGGACAACATCCGCGCCCCAGTTTTCGACGCGCGCGACATCCGTCCCCATATCTGCAAAATCGGCCGAGAGCATGGACGGTGCGATTTTAATCATATTTATGCTTCCTCTTTTCAATTTGTTCCTGTGCAAGCAATTTATAGCGTTCGTAACGTTCGCGGCTCATGGCGCCGCTTTCGAGCAGGGGCTTCACGGCGCAGCCGGGCTCCGTGATGTGCATGCATGCCGGAAAGCGACAGCCGCCGCCGTATCCCCGCATTTCCGGGTAGCTCTTCCAAAGTTCTTCCGGCTCGATCTGCGCTGCGTCAAGCAAGCTGAAGCCCGGCGTATCCACCACCGCCCCGCCGCACACGGGAAAAAGCTCCGCTACGCGCGTCGTGTGGCGGCCGCGCTCTGTTTTGCGCGATAGGCCGCCGATCTCAAGCGCGAGCTCCGGCACGATGGCGTTGAGAAGCGAGGATTTGCCCACCGCCGACTGCCCCGCAAAGCAGCACACCGCGCCCGCAATCTCGGCGCGGATCTCATCGAGCCCGTCGCCTGTATGCGCGGAGGCAACAATCAGGCGGTAGCCCGTCGCTTCATACTGCGCGCGCAGGGCAAGGGCGATAGAAGCATCCGCATCGTCTGCCTTGTTGAATACGACGACCGGCTTGACGCCCTTGATTTCACATTCGATCAGCAGCTTATCAAGAAGCAGCAGGTCGGGCTTTGGCGTAGAGAGGGCAAAAACGGCGATGAGCTTATCGAGGTTTGCGACAGGCGGGCGTGTAAGCAGGTTTTTTCGGGGCAATATCGACACGATCCGATTTTCAAAGGCCTTGCCGCCATAGGTGAATGTCACCCTGTCCCCCGCGACGGGCGTCGTCCCCTCGAGGCGGAAGCGCCCGCGCGCGTGGCAAACATAGGTTTCGCCCTGCGCGTCCATCACCGTATAAAAGCCGCCCACGCCTTTGAGGATCAACCCTTCCAACAAACGCCCTCCGTCATTTCATCAGCTTGAACGAAACGATGCTGCTCCTTAGCTGCACGCCATCCACATACACACAGCATTCATAATCGCCGGGGTCGCGAAGGCGCGCGGTGAAGGAAATCGCCCGCTGCGTGCCCGCCGTGAGCGCCGTTTCATAGAGCACGGTTTCAACCCCCTCGCCCGTGACGGCCGTGACGAGCACCTGGCTTTGCGCGGCGCTCACATCCAGGTTGAACGCGATGTCCGCGCCGAATCTCCCCTGCTCCGTGCGGCAGACCCAGAGCTCGAGCTTCGTGTCGGTCGAAAGGCTCGTACCGTCCGGCGGGTTCTGGCGCAGCACCTGCTCCTCGGCCGAGATCGTTTGCGGCACGGTCGGGCGGATGAACACGCCCGTGAAGCCCTCGCCCCAGATAAGCTCGAGCGCCTCCCCAAGCTGCATGCCGGTCACGGCCGGCACTTCGCGGTTCTCGCGCGGGCCGCCGCTGACCCAGATATCGACCGTGTCGCCGTGGAATGTCACCGTGCGCGCCTCCGGCACCTGCTTCACGATTTGCCCATCCGGAAGGTCGCTTTCCACATACACGGGCGTGCCGAGCGTGAGGTCGTGTTCGGCGCACAGCGCCAGCGCATCGGGAACGGAAACGCCCACGAGCAGCGGCACTTCGACCGCGTCGCTGCCGCGGCTGACGGTTACAAGGATCTCCTGCCCGGCCTTCGCGTGCGTGCCGGCGGCAGGGTCCTGCTCGACGACGACGCCCTCGTCATAATCGTTGCTGTAGGGCATGTCCCCGTCGATGGCGATGCGAAAGCCGCGCAGTTGCGCAAGTTCGGCGGCGATCTTCACATCTTTGCCCACGAGCGTCGGCACGATATACTCCGAACCCGCGCCGCCGCCTTCGTCGCGGATGGCGCGCGCGATGAAGAACATGGCCGCAAACAGCCCGAGAACGATCGTGAGCATGACGGCGATGTTGATAACGCCCGAATGCGTCTTCTTCCTGCGCGCGCCCTCCTCGCCCGGCTGGGGGCGCGCAAATCTGCCGTTTGGTTCCCGGAGCGCGCGCAAGAGGTCCGCTTTCATTTGCCGGGCGGTGGCGTAGCGCACGCGCAGGTTTTTCGAGGCGGCGCGCACGACCACATCGCTGAGCGCACGCGGAATACGCGCGTTGAGCTCGTTGGGCGCGATGATATCCTCCTGCAGGTGCTTGAGGGCGATGGCGACGGAATTGTCGCCGTAAAAGGGCACCTCGCCCGTGAGCATCTCAAAGAGCATGATGGCCGAAGAATAAATATCGCTCGCGGCGGTGACGTTCTCGCCCCGCGCCTGCTCGGGCGAGATGTAGTGCACGCTGCCCACAACATTCGAACCCGCAAACGTGCGCGTTGTGGAAGCCGCGTCCCGCGCGATGCCAAAGTCCGCAAGCTTTGCCTTGCCCCGGGCGGTGATGATGACGTTTTGCGGCTTGACATCCCTGTGGATGATGCCGCGCTCATGCGCGTGGGAGAGCGCATCGAGCACCTGGCAGGCGATGCTCACGGCAATTTTGGGCGAGAGCGGCCCGTCGCTTTTGATGATGTCCTTGAGGGTGCTGCCCTCCACATATTCGAGCACGATGTAGTGGATGCCCTCATCCTCGCCCACATCATAGGAATGCACGATGTTCTCATGGTCGAGCGAGAGCACGGCCTTCGCTTCCTGCTCGAAGCGGCGGATGAATTCCATATCATTGCGGTGCTCCTCGCGCAGCACCTTGAGGGCAACGATCCGCTTCTCTTTCCGGTCGTATGCACGGTACACATCCGCCATGCCGCCGGAGCCTATGAGCGCCTCGATCATGTATCTTTCGGAAACGAGCCTGCCGATCATAGCCGCGCCTCCTCGTTGCTCACGATCACGACGCTCACATTGTCGCGGGAGCCGGAATAGAGCGCGCAGTCGACGAGATCTTCGCAGGCGGTCTGCATATCGTCGGTGGAGAGCACGGTGTTGAGGATATCTTCCTCGCTCAGTTCGGAATAAAGCCCATCCGAACAGAGCACGAGCTTATCGCCATTGCCCCATTCGCGCTCGAAAATATCCACGCGCTCGTTGGCGCGCGTGCCAAGCGCCCGTGTGACGAGGTTGCGCCTTGGGTGGCGCGCCGCCTCGAATTTGGTGATGTACCCCAGCGCGACAAGCTCCGCCACATACGAATGGTCTTTCGTGATCTGCTCGATGCGATCCCCGCGGATGTGATAAAGGCGGCTGTCGCCGACGTTGGCCGCGACATAGCGCGAGTTGAAAAGCAGCGCGAGAACCATGGTCGTACCCATGCCGCGAAGCGCCGGGTCGGAGCAGGCAAGCTCATAAACCGCGGTGTTCGCAAGCGCGACTGCGGCGGAGACAAGCGCCGAGGCGTTGCCCGTGCCGCCTTTTTTGAGCTCCGCAACGACCGTGCTCACGGCGGTTTTACTCGCAATATCCCCCGCGCTGTGGCCGCCCATGCCATCGGCGACCACGGCAAGGGAAATTTCCCCGCCCCGCGGCACGAACACCACATCCTGATTCTGCGCCCGCGCGCCCGTTACGCTTTTTGCGGCGTATCTCATGAATCGTCCTCCGCCTGTTGATGCAAAACGCGCCTGCGCAATTGCCCGCATGCGCCCTCGATATCCGTTCCCATCTCGCGCCGGATCGTGGCCGAAACGCCGCGCTGCGCAAGCCATTCGTTGAATTGCCTCGCCCGGGCGCGCGGCGTGCCGCCGAGCTTTCGCTCTTTAACCGGGTTGAGGGGAATGAGGTTCACATGGCAGTTGATGCACGAAAGCCTTTTTGCAAGCTCCTGGGCATGCGCTTCCCCATCGTTCAGGCCATCGATGAGCGCGTATTCAAAAATCACGCGCCGCCCGGTCTTTTGCGCATAGTCCCGCGCCGCCGCAAGCACGCGCGCGATGGGGAACGCGCGGTTCACGGGCATGAGTGCGCCGCGAATTTCATCATTGGGCGCGTGCAGCGAAACGGAAAGCGTCACATGCGGCGCTTCGGCCGCGAGCTTTTCCATCTTATCCACCAGCCCGCAGGTCGAAAGCGAGATGTTGCGCGGGCTGATGTTCATGCCCCCCGGCGCGCTCACAAGGCGCAAAAAGGCGAGCGTGTTGTCGTAATTATCCAAAGGTTCGCCGCTTCCCATGAGCACGACGTTGGTCACGCTTCGCTCATGCCCCGGCGCTTTTGGCACGTCCCCTTCTACGCAGGCGATGAACGAGAGCATCTCCCCCGGCGCAAGGTCGCGCACCCGCCCGCCCAAAGTGGAGGCGCAGAACGCGCAGCCCATCGCGCAGCCGACCTGCGTGGAGATGCACAGCGTGTTGCCGTAATGATAGCGCATCAGCACGCCTTCGACAAGGTTTGCGTCCTCGAGTTCAAAAAGATATTTAACCGTTCCGTCCTTCGCGCTTTCGTATTTTTTATAGATGCGCGCGCCGCCAAAGGGGAGGGCAGCAAGCTTCCCACGAAGGGGCTTGGGGAGGTTCGTCATCCCCTCGGGCCTGACCCCGCGCGCAAGCCACGAAAACACCTGCGCCGCGCGAAAGCGCGGTTCGTGAAGCTCTTCCATCAGCGCTTCGAGGGCGGGGATATCCATGGACATCAGCGTCATACGATCCCTCCCCTTACAAACGCCGCGATGTAAAAGCCCTCCGTGCCGTCCACATGGGGAAAAAGCTGCACGCCGCCATACTCCCCGCGCCCCTGGAGCCGGTCGGGCAGCCAGGAAGGATCGGGCGAAAAATCCGCATGCCGGGCAAGGAACCCCCGCGCCTGCGCTTCATTTTCCCTTTGCGAGACCGTGCATGTGGCGTACACCAGCCGCCCGCCGGGCCGCACATAGGCGCTGCACGCATCAAGAAGCTCCGCTTGCACTTTGGCTAAGCCGTCGATCGCCTCGCTCGTTTTCGCGTAGCGCACATCGGGCTTGCCGGTCGCGCCAAGGCTCGAACAAGGCGCATCGATCAGCACCGCGTCAAACGCGCCGTTGAGGCTCGCGTCGGGCACGCGCGCATCGCGCACGCGCACATGCACGATTTTTACGCCGAGCCGCGCAAGGGTGCGTTCGGTAAGCCCCGCGCGGTGTTCGTGCAGTTCCCATGCCTCGATCTCGCCCTCGTTTTTCATCAGCGACGCGAGGTATGCGCTCTTCCCCCCGGGCGCCGCGCAGCAATCGAGGATGCGCATGCCGCCTTCGGGCCGCAGCGCGCGGCAGGCGAGCATCGCCCCCTCGCTTTGCACGGTGAGCTTGCCCTCGATAAAGAGCCGCTCGTTCATCACATCAAAGCCCTTTTCGAGGATAAACGCCGCGGGGTCGAGCTTGCCGCGCACGAACTTCAAGCCCCTCCGGGTGAGTTCGCGCACGAGGAACGCCGAAGGATAGGGATACTGCGCGCGCACGGTGAAGCCGCCGGGCTTAGCCAAAACCAGTTCTTGCGCAAACGCCTCGCCGTAAGCGTCGGCATATTCATCCACGAGCCAGCGCGGATAGCCGGAGGAAAGCGCAAGGCGCGCGCGCGGCTCCTCGGGAAGTTCCGGCATGCCGTTTGCGCAAACCGCGCGCATCACGGCGTTGACGTAGCCCGAAAGCGCGCCCTTGCCGATTTCCTGCGCGAGTTTGACGCTCTCGTCGCAGGCCGCGCTTGCCGGCACATCCATGAACATCGCCTGGGCGACGCCAAGGCGCAGCACCGCAAGGATCGCCTTATCAGGCTTGCCGCGGGCGTGCACTTCAAGCGCAAGGTCGATGTAGGCCAAATGATCGAGCGCGGTGTACACCGCCGCCGCAACCCAGGCCGCATCCCGCGCACCAAGGCCCGCCTGCGCCTCTTTGAGGCGAAGGTTCGCCCACGCGCCGCGCTCGGTCACATCCCGCAACGCCTCGAGCGCCCTGCGCCGCACGCTCATCTGAGCGTTTTGCCCGCGAGCGGGCGGCCGAGCAGCGCGGTTTTTGCCTCCATGCGCCTCGCGCCGGGGAATTGCAGCTCGAGGATCTCAAGAAGCTCGTCCCCCGCGTTCACAAAAAGGCCGCGCTTGGGGTCGGCAATTGCGCAAACCCCGGGCGCGCCCAAGGCGGGTTCGCCGGTGAGGCGCGTCTTCCAAATTTTGAGCGGCGCGCAGTCAAGCAGCCCATAAGCGCAGGGCCAGGGGTTCGCACCGCGCACGAGATCGTGCACGCGCTGGGCGGGCCACGTAAAATCGATGCGCCCATCCTCCTTTTTGATCATGCGGCATTTGGTGGCCTCCGTGTCGTTTTGTTTGGCGCGCACGAGGGTGCCGTTTTCAAGCTGTTCAACGGTCTTGACGAGTACCTTCGCCCCAAGCACCGAAAGCCTTTCAAAAAGCTCGCCCGCGGTTTCATCGGGGCCGATGGGCGTTTCTTCCCGCAAAAGGATATCGCCCGTGTCGAGGCCGAGCGCCGTTTGCATGGTGGTGACGCCCGTGGTCTTCTCCCCGTCGATGATCGCCCATTGGATCGGCGCGCAGCCGCGGTATTTTGGCAAGAGGCTCGCGTGTACGTTGATGCAGCCATATTTGGGAATATCGAGGTTTTCCTGGCTTAAAAGCTGGCCGTAGGCGACCGTCACCATCAAATCGGGCGCGAACGCCCGAAGCGCCGCAACCCCTTCGGCGGCGCGGATCTTCTCGAACTGATCGACCGGGATGCAGCACTGCTCGGCCATGCACTTGACGGGCGGCTTGGCGGGCGCGCCGCTGCGCCCCACGGGCCGGTCGGGCTGGGTGAACACGCGGAGCTCATGCCCCGCATCCCGCAGCGCCGCAAGCGAGGGCAGCGCGAACGCGGGCGTGCCGAGAAAAGCAATTCTCATTCATCCTCCCCCTCGAGTTCCTCGAGTTCTTCATCGTAGCCCTCGGGCGTTTCCGTGATGAGGCGCTTGTAAACGAGGCCGTCGAGATGGTCGCACTCGTGCATCACGGCGCGGGCGAAAAGTCCCGTCGCCTCGTATTCGTGCTCCCCGCCGTTACGGTCCTTCGCGCGCACGCGCACAAAATCCGGGCGCACCACATAACCGCGCTCGCCGGGGAAGGAGAGGCAGCCTTCATAGCAGCCCTGCTCGCCCGCGGTTTCGATAATCTCGGGGTTCACGAGTTCCACAAGCCCCTCCCCCGCGTCGATGACGACCGCGCGCCGCAAAATGCCCACCTGCGAAGCGGCGAGGCCCGCGCCCTCGGCGTCGTACATGGTTTCGGCCATATCGTCCAAAAGCGTCGCAAGGCGCTTGTCGAAATTCGTCACCGGCTTGCATTTGGCGTAAAGGCACGCCGCGCCGTCCGTAAAAATCCTTCTCTTTGCCATCGTGTTTCCTCCGAAACGTTTATCATATTATAGCGCGGCCCGGGGGGCCAGGGCAAGCCTAGAACATGTCCTGCGGGTTGATCTCCACGCCCGAAGCTTCATTGGTCCTGTGCGCGTCAAAATAGGCGTAAAGCGCCCCGAGCGCGGCGGCCGTATGTTTCGTGCGCGCGAGTTTGGCGAGCACCTGGTAGCGGTATTGTCCCTGCCTGCGGCGCACGGGCGCGGGGGATGCAAAAAGGAAGAGCACCTCGCACGGGTCGCCGCCCGCTTTACCGAGCGCCTCGTGCAGCGCCGTGCGCAGCCCCGCGGCAAACGCTTCGCACATCTCAAAGAGATCGTCTTCATTCTCGCCCGTGAAAAGCACGCGCGCGAAGAGCGAAAACGGCGGAAACAGCGCCGCGCGGCGCATGGCGATCTCATATTCATAAAAGCCTGGATAATCGTGGCGCGCGGCAAAATCGATGACCGGGTGCTCGGGCGTGTAGCTTTGGATGACGACCTTGCCGGGCTTATCGGCGCGCCCCGCGCGGCCCGCCACCTGCGTGATGAGCTGGAACGTGCGCTCGACGCTGCGATAATCCGGAATGTGCAAGGTCGAATCTGCGGCGACGACGCCCACGAGCGTGACGTTGGGAATATCTAGCCCCTTGGCGATCATCTGCGTGCCGATGAGCACCTGCGCATCGCCCGAGGCAAAGCCCGTGAAGATCTCATAATGCGCGTTCTTCGTGCGCGTGGTGTCAAGGTCCATACGGAGCGCGCGCACGCCGGGGAAGCTTTCTGCGAGCTGTTCCTCCACCTGCTGCGTGCCCACGCCGAAATATTTGAGGTAGGGCTTGCCGCATTGGGGGCAGACGGCGGGAATGCGCGCGGTGCGGCCGCAATAGTGGCATTTCATCAAGGCCTCCGCCTTGTGGTAGGTCATCGACACATCGCAATCCGCGCAGCGCATCACAAAGCCGCAGCCGCGGCAGGAAACGAAGGTCGAATATCCCCGGCGGTTGATAAACAGGATTGCCTGTTCGCCGGAAGTCAAACAGCGCTCGAGCTCGGAGTAGAGCGCGCCGCTGAAAATGCCGCTGTTGCCCGAAAGGAATTCGCGCCGCATATCCGCCACGACCACCTCGGGCATCGGCGCGCAGTTGACGCGCTCCGGCAGCGAAAGCAATGTGTAAACGCCGGCTTTCGCGCGCCGGTAAGTCGCCACCGAGGGCGTGGCGCTGCCAAGCACCAGCACGGCGCCCGTGAGCGCCGCACGGCGGGCCGCGACCTCCGCCGCGCCGTAACGGGGCGTGATCTCGGAGTGATACGAGGGTTCGTGCTCTTCGTCCACAACGATCAGGCGCAGATTCTCAAGCGGGGCAAACACGGCGCTGCGCGCGCCCACGACCACGTCGACATAGCCAAGGCGTATCCTTCGCCATTCGTCGTAGCGCTCGCCCGGGGAAAGCCGCGAGTGGAGCACGGCCACGCGCTCCCCAAAGCGGCTGCGGAAGCGATCCGTCGCCTGCGGGGTGAGCGAAATTTCGGGCACAAGTACGATCGCGCGGCCTCCTTCGGCAAGGACGCGGGCGATCGATTGCATATAAACTTCGGTCTTGCCGCTGCCGGTCACGCCGTGCAGCAGGCAGATGCCCGAGCGCGCCTCAAGCTTTTGTTCGATGGCACGCAGCGCTTCCCGCTGCGCATCGGTAAGCTCGAGCGGTTCGCTGCGCACGATCTTACCGCAAAGGAAGGGATTGCGGAACGTCACGCGCCCCTCTTGGGCGACGATGCCCTTTTTGATGAGCGCCGCAAGCGCCGCGGAGGCCCCCGGCACGAACGCCGCGATATCGGCGGCGCACATGGCGGTTTTTGCCGAAGCAAGCAGCGAGATCACCTCGCTTTGCACAGGCGCGCGGGAGGCGCCGTCTTTCTTCTTGAGCGAGTCGAGCGCCGCCTGCACATCAACCCCGGGCGCGAGCTCCACCGTGCGCACGCGCTTTTCGCGCACGCGGCCGCCGCGAAGCTGCGCGGGGATCATCAAGCGCAGCGCATCCACGAGCAGGCAATGATAAGCATCGCGAATCCAATAGGCGAGCAAAATCTGCTCCCCGGTGAGGGCGGTGTAAGGTTCCATCGTGCGCAAAACGTTTTTGAGGCGCACGCCCTGCTCTTCGAACGTTTCCGTCACCTCGAGCACGAAACCCTCCATAGGCTTATTGCCTGCCCCAAAAGGCACGAGCACGCGGTGGCCGGGCAGCACGGATATTTCCTCGGGCACCGCGTAGGTGAAGAGCCTGTCCACATTGGCGTGGGCAATATCGATCATCACGCGCGCATACATGCTCTCCCCCCTCTCTCTTCCACCATTCTACCATATTCCGCAAAAACGCAAAAGCTCCGCATCAGGCGGAGCCGCTGCAGTTTCGATGTTGATGGGGCCTGTTACTTCGCGCTTTCCTCGGGATAGGTGATGGCGAGCCTCCCCTGTTCAAGCTCTTCAACGGCGATGGAGACCGCCTTGCGGTCCTTGAGCACATCGTCATGCCCGGTGAGCTGGCGTGCGCGCTTGGCGACGACCGACACGAGCATGTAGCGGCAATCGATTTGTTTTTGCAAATCCCCGATGGCCGGCTTATTAATCATATGTTAATCCTCCTTCAAAATATCGTGGAGCATGTAAGAGCGGCAGGTGCGCAGGCGCTCGGCGCGAATGATGCAGGCGACGTCCGCCTCGGCGCGCGCGACATCATCGTTGATGACGAGGTAGTCGTATTCGGGCAAACACGCCATTTCCATGTGAGCGATGGCGTAGCGCCGGTCGATCTGCTCGGCGGTTTCCGTGCCGCGGTGTTCGAGCCGCTCGTGCAGCGCGCGCATCGAGGGCGGGGCAATGAAGATCGCGATCGCCTCGGGCCGCTTGCGCTTGACGTTGCGCGCGCCGTTCACCTCGATTTCGAGGATGACGTCATAGCCCTCTTCGAGCGCATCGTCCACGAATTTCGCAGGCGTGCCGTAATAGTTCATGCCGAACACGTCCATATATTCAAGCAGCTCATCCGCCCGGATCATGCGCTCGAACGCCTCGCGCGACACGAAGTGGTAGTGCACGCCGTCCTCTTCCCCGGGACGCGGGGCGCGCGTGGTAGCGGAAACGGACATGCGAAGCTGCGGATCGCGCTTCAAAACCGCCTCGCAAATAGTTCCCTTGCCCACGCCCGAGGGGCCGGATATCACGATGAGCCTGCCCTGGCCCGCCTTATGCGCCATGCTGATCTGCTCACTCAATGTTCTGCACCTGCTCGCGAATCTTCTCGATTTCAGCCTTGCCGAGAATCACGTTTTGCGAAAGCTCGGCGTCGTTTGCCTTGGAGCCGATGGTATTGAACTCGCGGTTGAGCTCCTGCACCACAAAATCGAGCCTGCGGCCCACAGCGTCGCCGGAAGTGAGCAGCGCGCGCATCTGCGCGATGTGGCTTGCAAGGCGCACAAGCTCCTCGTCGACGCTGGCCCTGTCGCCAAACAAAGCGATTTCCGTTGCAAGGCGCGCCCTGTCGACCTCAACGCTGGCAACGACCGCCGCGATGCGCTCCTCGAGCCGCGCGCGGTAATCTTCCACGACCTTTGGCGCGCGCTGCGCGATGGCAAAAGTAAGCGTTTCGAGCACGTCGAGCCGCGCAAGGAGATCGCGGCAAAGCCGCGCGCCCTCCTCGGCCCGCGCCGACCTGAGTTCCATCGCAGCCCCCGCAAGCGCCTCGAGCGCGAGGGCGGTGACCGCCTCGCGGTCTTCATCGGCCTTTTTCACATCGAACACATCGGGAAGGCGCATGGCTGCCGAGAGCGTAAAATCATCTTCCAGGCCATAGGTTTCGCCCACCGCCCGCGCCGCCGCAAGATACGCGCCGAGCAGCCGCTCGTCGATCACGACGCGGCCCGCGTCGGAGCGGTTGTTTTTATAATCGAGGTAAACATCCACGTGTCCGCGCGAGAAAAGCTCGCCGAGCTTTGCGCGCAGCGCATCTTCCGCGAAGGAAACGGATCTTGGCATGCGAAACGCAAGGTCGAGGTAGCGGTGATTCACGCTCTTGAGTTCAACCGTAAGTTCCCGCCCGTCCGCCGCGGCGCTCGCCCTGCCAAAGCCCGTCATGCTGCTTGCCATGCAAACCCTCCAATACTCTTCCTAAATTAACATGATACCACAAAAACGCCCGATGCAAAAGAGGTGACTTTAGAGCTTATACAGCTCGTCCGCCCCCGGCGCTTCGATCAATGCGCCATCCGCGAGCCGCGCGCCCTCGCCGCCGGCGCGGCCTATGACGGCGGCGTGCACGCCGATGGCGGCAAGGCCCGCGACGAGCGCCCCCCCGTTTTCGCAGGCGATCAGCATCGCCCCGCTTGCAAGCAGGCGAAGTGGATTGAGCCCAAGCGCCGCGCAGATCTTTTGGGTGATGGGCAGCACGGGCACGCGCGCCGCATCGATGACAATGCCGCAGCCCGAAGCTTCGGCCAATTCCCACGCCGCGCCGAGCACGCCGCCTTCGGTCACATCGTGCATGGCGTGCGCGCCATACGAGGCCGCGAACAGCCCCTCTTTCACGACGCTGATGTGGGAGAGCAGCGCGCGCGCCCCGCAAAGCTCCGCCTCGCTCAGGTTCGCAAGCTTGTCCGCGTGATCCGCGGCGATCACGGCGCTGCCCTCAAGCCCCGCCCATTTGGTGAGCACGACGTCATCCCCCTCGCGCATGCCGGAGGGAAGAATCAGCCCGTGCTCGCCTGCGCGCGCGATGACCGAGGCGCAGGTGACCATGCGCGTCACAGCGGGCGTCACCTCCGTATGCCCGCCAATGATCTCGATGTTCGCTTCAAGGGCCGCCGCGGCAAGCTCATCGGCCACGCGCGCGATATCCCCGCGCGTCGCCTCGGGCGGCACGAGAAGCGTGACGAGGAGCCCGAGCGGCTCCGCCCCGGCGGCGGCGGCGTCGTTGCAGTTGACGTGCACGGTGAGCGTGCCAAGGCCCGTGCTTGCCGAGGTGATGGGGTCGGTCGAGAGCACCGCCAGGCGGCCCCCAAGCTCCACCGCCGCGCAGTCGACGCCCACGCGGGGGGAGAGCACCACCTCGTCGCGGCACTTTTTGAATTTTGAGAGAATCAGTTCGTTGAGGTCGTCGTTATCCAGCTTGCCGATGCGCATCAGCTTTCTCCGATCAAAGTGAAAAATTCGGTTTCGTCGAGTATCGTAAGGTTGAGTTCTTCCGCCCGCGCGCGTTTGCTGCCGGCCCCCGGCCCCGCGAGCACGAAGTCGGTCTTCTTGCTCACCGAGGAGGCCGCCTTGCCGCCGAGCTTTTCGATCAGCGCCTCAATTTCGGGGCGCGTCATGCGCTCCATCGCGCCGGTGACGACCACGGTCTTGCCTAAAAGAGGGCTTGCGCCGGCGGGCGCCTCCTCCGGGCGCGGCGCAACGCCGTGCGCGAGGAGCCTGTCGATCCCGTTTGCGATGGCGGGATCGTTGAAATAATCGAGTATGCTGCGGGCGACCACATCGCCCACGTCGGGGATGGCGACAAGCGCCTCATACCCGGCCGCGCGCACCGCTTCGAGCGTGCCGAACGCCCGCGCGAGATCGCGCGCTGTTTTCGCGCCGATGTTGGGAATGCCGATCGCGAAAAGGAACGCACCGAGCGCGCAGTCCTTGCTGCGTTCGATGGCGCAAAGCAAGTTTTGGGTCTTTTTCTCCTTGAAGCCCTCGAGGGCCATGAGCTCCGCTTCGGTAAGCTCATAAAGATCGGGAATGCTGCGAAGCTGTACCGCCTCGACCAAAAGCGCCGCCGTTTTTTCCGAAAGGCCCTCGATGTCCATCGCCTCGCGCGAGGCATAGTGCTCGAGCGCGCCCGCGATCTGCGGCGGACACGAGAGGGCGTTGGTGCAATAGAGGTGCACGCCCCGGTGCTCCACATGCGCGCCGCACGCGGGGCAGCGCGATGGCTTTTCGACCTGGCGCTCAGGCGCATCCCCCTCGACCGCGCCGAGAATTTCGGGAATCACATCGTTGCTGCGCCGAAGGAACACGCGCGAACCGATGCCAACGCGCTTGCGCAAAATGTCATCATAATTGTTGAGGGTCGCGTGGCTGATGGTGGCCCCCGCAAGCTCAACCGGCTCGAGCGTCGCACGCGGCGTAAGTTTGCCCGTGCGCCCCACCTCCCAGGTGACGGCGCGCACGGTGGTGGTCGTCTCTTGCGCAGCGAATTTATAGGCGATGGCCCAGCGCGGAAAGCGGTCCGTCGCGCCAAAAAGCGCGCGGGTACTCATGTCGCAGATCTTCACGACCATGCCGTCGATAAGAAAATCGAGCGCGCCGCGCGTCTCTTCCGCCTCGTCGATGCCGGCAATGACCGCCCCAATGTCGTCATACACCCGAAAATACGGGCTCATGGGCAGGCCGTTTTCAGTGAGGAACGCCATGACTTCCTCGTGGCTTGCAAACGTTTTGCCCTCGATATAACCGATGCTGTAACAGAAGCAATCGAGCTTGCGCTGCGCCGTCACGCGCGGATCGAGGTTGCGCAGCGCGCCCGCGGCGGCGTTGCGCGCGTTTTTGAGCGGCTCGCCGCCTGCGCGGTTGAGCGCCTCGAGCACCGAAAGGCGCATGATGCCCTCGCCCTGCACCTCCATCTTCCCCTGGAATGGTATCGTAAGAGGGATCGAGCGGATGGTCTCGATCTGCGGCAAGATCGCCTCGCCCACCACGCCGTTGCCGCGCGTGGCGGCCGCGATGAGCCGTCCCCCATCGTAGGTGAGGTTCACCGCAAGCCCGTCGAGCTTATATTCGAGCGAAAAGCGCAGCGGAGGAAGCTGCGCCCCCTGCTGCGCGCGCATGCGTTCGGCGCGGGCGGCCCAATCGGCAAGCTCCGCTTTAGTGCGCACTTTGTCGAGGCTCCACAGCCGCGCGATATGCCGGTGCGGCGTGAATTTTGCAAGCGGCTCGCCGCCCACGCGGCGCGTGGGAGAATCGGCAAGCACAGCGCCGGTTTCTTTTTCAAGGGCGACAAGTTCATCAAAGAGCGCGTCGTACTCCGCGTCGCTCACGGCGGGCGCGTCCATTACATAATAGGCCTTTGCATATTCATTGAGCCGGTCGACAAGCTCTCTCATGCGCGCTTGCATAGGCGCCTCCCCCTTCATGCGCTCATTCTTCGTTTGTCAGCGGCGCATAGGCCGCGGCGAAGCGCTTGACCCCGCCCTGATCGAAATCGACCGTCACGGTCGCCGAGGCCCCGCTGCCGGAAACCTCAAGCACGATGCCCGGGCCGAATTTTTCGTGTATCACGCGCGAAAACGGTGCAAAGGCCGCGTTCTCGTTACGAACGACGGGCGCCGCCGGCTTCGCCGGCGGGCGGAACGCGCCGAAGCCCTGCGCCGAGGCGTAGGTTCTTTGGGCGGGCGCCGCTGGCATAAAGTCCGTTCTTTGCCGCGGTTGGGGCGCAGCCTGCGCCCGCTCGATGAGCTCAGATGGAATCTCCTCGAGGAAGCGCGACGGGCGGTTCACCGCCCCCTCGCCAAAGAGCGAGCGGCAGGCGGCATTGATCAGGTAGAGTTTCTCCCGCGCGCGCGTCATGCCCACATAGCAGAGCCTTCGCTCCTCTTCCATCGCAGACCCCGAAAGGTCGTTGCGCGCGCGGTAGGTTGGGAACACGTTCTCCTCCATGCCCGCGAGGAACACCACCGGAAACTCAAGCCCCTTTGCGCTGTGCAGCGTCATCAGCGACACGCTGCCCGCGCCCTCATCCAAAGCATCTATGTCGGAAACGAGCGCTACGTTCTCTAAAAACGCCGTGAGCGCGCTTTCGCCCTCGGGAGTCGCCGCCTCGATTTCTTTGATGTTGCCCACGAGCTCGCGCAGGTTCTCCATGCGCGCTTCGGCTTCGCCCTTTTTATCATCGGCAAGCAGGTAGGCTTCATATTCGATGGCGCGGATCATGTGCTCGGTGAAGCGGGAAAGCTCCATGAGCTGGCTTTGCGCCAAAAATTCGGCCATCATATCCGCAAAGGGCTTGAGCTTTGCCATTGTGCGCGGGGCAACGGCCGTGCCGCGCAGCGCCGCGAGCAAAAGCGATTCGTCATGTTCATCCGCCGCGCGGCGAAGCTCTTCGAGCGCCTTGTCGCCGATGCCGCGCCGGGGGACGTTGACGATGCGCGAAAACGCCACATCGTCGTTGGGGTTGGCGATGAGCTTGAGGTAGCTCATAATATCCGCGATCTCGCGCCGCTCATAGAAGCGGAAGCCCCCGTAGACCTTGTGCGGAATGCCGTAGTTGACGAGCGTACTTTCAATCACGCGGCTTTGCGCATTCATGCGGTAGAGGATCGCATAATCGCCGTAGCTGCCGCCCCCGCGCACGCCATCGAGGATCTTGCGGCAAATGTAGGCCGCCTCCTCGCGCTCGTTGGGCGCTTCGTGGCGCGCGATGCGCTCGCCGTCGGGCTTATCGGTCCACAGCGTTTTACGCTTGCGGCCGCGGTTGTTCTCGATGACGGCGTTGGCCCCGTCGAGGATATATTTGGTTGAGCGGTAGTTCTGCTCGAGGCGCACGCTTTTCGCGCCCTTGAAATCCTTTTCGAAGCTCAAAATGTTGTTCACATCCGCGCCGCGCCAGCCGTAAATGCTTTGATCGTCGTCGCCCACAACGCACAAATTGCCGTGCTCGCGGCAAAGGCGCTCCACGAGCCGGTATTGGGGCATGTTCGTATCCTGATATTCATCCACGAGCACATAGCGGAATTTCGCGCGGTATTTTTCGAGGATGTCGGGGAACCCTTCAAAAAGCTCGAGCACCTTCAAAATGAGGTCGTCGAAGTCGAGGGCGTTGGCGGCCAGGAGGCGCTTGCGGTAAGCGTGGTAAACACGCAGCGTCAGCCCACCGTCCTCCCCGTGGTTCTCTTCAAGATAGCGCTCCGGGTCGAGGGATTTGTTCTTCGCCGCCGAAATGCGCTCTTTCATCTCGCGTTTTGGCATGCTGCGCTCGCTCATGCCCATGTCCTTCAAGATGTCGGTGATGACCTTGACCTGGTCCCCGTCGTCATAAATGCTGAAATTGCGCTCGTAGCCGAGCTTGTCGCATTCCATGCGCAAAAGCTTCGCGCAAAAACTGTGGAATGTGGTCACCCAAAGCTCCTGCCCGCCCGTGCCCACAAGCGCCGCCGCGCGCTCGCGCATCTCCCCCGCGGCCTTGTTGGTAAAGGTCAGCGCGAGGATGTTCCATGGCTTAACGCCGCTTGCAACGAGGTTTGCGATGCGGTAAGTGAGCACCTTCGTTTTGCCCGAGCCCGCGCCCGCAAGCACGAGCAAAGGCCCCTCGAGGCACTCTACGGCCTCGCGCTGTCTGGAGTTGAGAACGCTTACATCCATGCCTATTCCTCTTTTCATCATACCGGTTTATTATACCATGCCGCCCCATGAATGGAAAGAGAAACGGACCCCACCCGCCGGAATCCGTTCCTTATTTACCCCTCATTCAATTGCCGGTTGTCAATTACTTTAGTAAGCCTTCGCAAAATACGCCATGGCCTTAGCCTTTTTGCCGCAGTGCACGCAGGTGCAGCCAAGCTTCTGCTCGCGCGCCGCGTCCGCTTCAAGCGGCATGCAGCGCGTGGTCGCGCCGGTTTTGGCCTTAATTTCATCCTCGCAGGCCCGCTCGCCGCACCACATGGCGCGCACGAAGCCGGCCGAAACGCCCGCTTTAAGCTGCTCGAAGTCAGTCGCATCCACGGTCTTTTCCTCGCGGAACGCGAGCGCGCGCGCAAGCATGCCCTCGTGCACGGCGTCGAGAAGAGCCTTCACCGTTTCCGCGAGATCGTTCATGGGCACAAACGCCTTTTCATGATTGTCGCGCCGCACGAGCACGACCTGATTTTTTTCAATGTCCTTGGGGCCGACCTCGAGGCGCACGGGCACGCCTTTCATCTCCCATTCGTTGAACTTCCAGCCGGCGCTGTTTTCGCTCGCGTCGAGTTCCACGCGGATGCCCGCGTCCGCAAGCTCGCGCTTGAGGGCATACGCCTTGTCGAGCACGCCCTCCTTGTGCTGGGCGATGGGCAAAATCACCACCTGCGTGGGGGCGACGCGCGGTGGCATCATCAGGCCGCGGTCATCCCCGTGGACCATGACGATGCCGCCGATCATGCGGGTTGAAGTACCCCATGAGGTCGTGTAGCAATATTCGAGGCGGCCCTCGCGCGAGAGGTAGGTGATGTCATACCCCTTGGCGAAGTTCTGCCCGAGGTAGTGCGAAGTGCCCATTTGCAGGGCTTTGCCATCCTGCATCATGGCCTCCATCGTATAGGTGGCGACGGCGCCCGCAAACTTCTCTTTCTCGCTTTTTTTGCCCACGATCACGGGGATCGCGAGCACGTTTTCGGCAAACTCCTTGTAAACGCCGAGCATGCGCATGGTTTCCTCCTCCGCCTCCTGCGCCGAAGCGTGGGCTGTGTGACCTTCCTGCCAGAGGAATTCGCTCGTGCGCAAAAACGGCCGCGTGCTCTTCTCCCAGCGCACGACGTTGCACCACTGGTTGAGAAGCAGCGGCAGGTCGCGGTAGGATTGGATCCAGCGCGCATACATCGCGCCGATGACGGTTTCGCTCGTGGGGCGGATCGCGAGGCGCTCGGTAAGCTGCTCCTTGCCGCCCATCGTCACCCACGCGACCTCGGGCGCGAAGCCCTCGACGTGCTCGGCCTC
>CAZJIS010000030.1:9877-19474 GCA_964546125.1 uncultured Clostridium sp. | reverse complement strand
CGTTGCGCTCGGTGAAGATGTATTCCTTCATCTTCGGGTTCCAGCGGCGGGTCTGGTGGCCGAAGTGAACGCCGGCCTCCAAGAGCTGTTTCATGGAAATGACTGACATAAAAAAACCTCCTCGTTTTTTTCCACCCCGCGCCTCATCCTTCGAGGAAGCTCATTTGAGCACGAGCCCCGAAGTCCGCGCGGGTGCGTAGTTGAATTTTACGCGGGCGGTCGGCTTCCACGGCCGATGCACCAAAATGGATTATACCACGGTATTTTGCCTCTTGGCAAGGAAAAAACACGCTGTTTTCAGCTTAAATTTCACCGAACGCGCCCTCGTCTGCGTCCAAATAAAACGCTGCGCCCATCGGGAGGCCGAGGCTTGGCAGGCAGTGGCCGCACGCGACGTTGGTGAGGGTGGGCTTGCCCGAAGGCGCGATGAGGTCCGAAAACACCTCGTCGAGGGTCAGCGACGCTTCCGGATTTTTCGCCTCGCAATCGGTGAACTGGCCGATGAGAACGCCCGCGCAATCCTCGAATTTGCCGGCGTTGCGAAGCTGGGTGAGGAACGCGTCCACGCGGTAGGGCTGCTCGTTGACATCCTCGATAAAAAGGATTTTCCCGCGCGTATCGATCTCCCAGGGCGTGCCCAGGGACGCCGCGAGCAGCGAGAGGTTCCCGCCGCAGAGCCTGCCCTCGGCGCGGCCGCCGTTGAGCTTGCCCAACAAGCGCCCCTCAGGGTTCCTGTAATCCGCCTTTTGCCTAAAAAACAGCGCGCGCAATTGCGCAAGGGAGAACGCATCCTCCTTTTCAAACGCGTCCCCGCCCGCCATGATGCAGTGATAGGTCACAAACCCGCAAGTTTGGGTGATGGCCGTGAGCAGCGCCGTAATATCGCTGTAGCCCCCGAAAAATTTCGGGTTCTTTCGGATTAAGTCGAAATCGATCAGCGGCAGCAGGCGGTTGGCGCCATAGCCGCCGCGCGCGGGCCAAATGCCGTCGATATCCGGGTCCGCAAACGCGGCGTTGAGGTCGGCGGCGCGCAGCGCGTCCGGCCCGCTCAAATACTTGCGGCTTTGGCGCACGCTTTCATACACGACCGGCACGAGGCCGAACGACTCGGCCGCGCGCACGCATTTTTCCGCTCCGCCCTCGCCGATGGGGCTCGACGGGCCAAGGATCGCCACGCGCGCGCCGGGGAAGAGCACCGGGCGCAAAAGCGGCTGCGCGCTCATTCCTCCGCATCCCCCTCGCCGTTTTCAAGCTCCTCCATCAAATCGAGGAACTCGTTGAACACTTCGTCGAGCAGCACTTCGTTATCGATCGAAACATAAACGTCCTCGCCGTTTTTCTCTTCGATGCGCAGGATCACGACCTCCGCCTCGTCGCCCTCGGCCTCCTCCTCGGGGACGAGCGCCACATAGCGCGCGCCCTCGTAGAGAAATGTCAAAACGTGCTCGAAGCGCGCCTGTTCGCCGCTGTCGTCGAGCAGCACGATGATATCCCCATTCGCCTCATTGATCGCAGCCATAAAAACATCCTCCCTTACGCGTCGAGCGCCCTTGCGGCGATTTCTTCGCCGATGCGCCGCGCAAATTCCGCAAGCGGCATCGTGCCGAGGTCGCCGCCCTTCCTCGAACGCACGGCCACCACGCCGTTTTCAACTTCCTTATCCCCGATGATGAGCATATAGGGGATCTTTTGCATCTGCGCTTCGCGGATCTTGAAGCCGATCTTCTCGTTGCGCATATCGCGCTCCACGCGAACGCCGCGGCTTTCAAGCTCGCGCGAAACTTCCTCGGCAGCCTCGCGCGTGCGGTCCGTCATCGCCATGACCTTGACCTGCACCGGCGCGAGCCATGTGGGGAACGCGCCGCCGAAATGCTCCGTAATTACGCCGATGAAGCGCTCGAGCGAGCCGAACAGCGCGCGATGCACCATCACCGGGCGGTGCTTCTCTCCATCGGCGCCCGTATACTCGAGTTCGAAGCGCTCGGGCATCTGCATGTCGAGCTGGATCGTGCCGCACTGCCATGTGCGGCCGAGGGAATCCTCGAGGTGGAAGTCGAGTTTCGGGCCGTAAAACGCGCCGTCGCCCTCGTTGATCTCATAGGGTTTGCCGGCTTCGGTGATGGCGATTTTGAGCGTTTCCGTCGCAAAATCCCAAACTTCCTTTTCGCCCATGTGGTTTTCGGGCATGGTGGAAAGCTCGATCTTATACTTGAGGCCAAACAGGCAGTACATCTCGTCAAAAAGCTTCACCGTGCTGACGATCTCATCCTTCATCTGATCCCAGGTCATGAAGATATGCGCGTCGTCCTGCGTGAAGCAGCGCACGCGGAACAACCCGTGCAGCGCGCCGGAAAGCTCATGCCGGTGCACGAGGCCGAGTTCGGCCATGCGCAAGGGAAGCTCGCGGTAGGAGTGCGGCTCGGCCTTATACACAAGCATGCCGCCGGGGCAGTTCATGGGCTTGATCGAATAATCCGCCTCGTCGATGACGGTCGTATACATGTTGTTTTTATAGTGGTCCCAATGGCCGCTGCGCTCCCAAAGCTCGCGGCTCAAAATGATGGGCGTTGCAATTTCCACATAGCCATAGCGCTTGTGCGCCTCGCGCCAGCATTCGATGAGGGTATTCCTGAGAACCATCCCCTTGGGGAGGAAGAACGGGAAGCCCGGCCCCTCGTCGGCCACCATGAAAAGGCCCAGCTCGCGGCCGAGCTTGCGGTGGTCGCGCTTCTTGGCTTCCTCAAGGCGCTGGAGGTAAGCGTCGAGGTCCGCCCTTTTCTCGAACGCCGTGCCGTAGATGCGCTGGAGCATTTTGTTCTTCTCGCTGCCGCGCCAATAGGCGCCCGCGAGGCTCATGAGTTTGATGTTCTTGACCCTGTTCGTGTTTTCGATGTGCGGGCCGGCGCACAGGTCGATGAACTCGCCCTCCCGGTAAAAGCTGATCACAGCGTCCTCGGGCAGATCTTCAATAAGCTCCACCTTATAAACTTCGCCGCGCTCGCGCATAAATTCAATGGCCTTCCCGCGCGGCATCTCGAGGCGGGAAACGGCGAGCGCCTCGCGCTCGATCTTCTCGAGCTCCTTTTCGATAAGGATAAGGTCCTCGGGCGTGAACGTGTGCTCGGTATCGAAATCGTAATAGAAGCCGTTTTCGATGGCGGGGCCGATTGCAAGCTTCGTGTCGGGGTAGAGGCGCAGCACGGCCTGCGCGAGCATGTGCGAAGCCGTGTGGCGGTAAGCCCAGCGGCCGCCCTCATCTTCAAAAGTCAAAAGCTTGAGCGCGCAGTCGTGCTCGATGGGCGCGAACGCATCGCGAAGCACGCCGTCGATCTCACAGGCAAGCGTCGCTTTTTTGAGCCGCTGGCTGATGGCGCCGGCCACGTCGAGGGCCGAAACGCCTTTTTCAAACTCCCTTTGGGAGCCATCCGGAAACGTGATGCAGATCATATCTTTCAATCCTCCAAATTCTTTGCTCTTTCCACACAAAACGCCCCCAGCGCATGCTGAGGGCGAACAAAACATTGTCCGCGGTTCCACCTCAATTGGAAGACCCACTCGTTGGGCTGTATCGCGCCCGCGCGCCCGCGGTCACGGGGCGGTTTTCCCCCTTTTTGCCCGGGCGCGCTCGCAGCCTTGGCGCGCCTCTCTTGACGGACGTTCGCATCGGGGTACTCTTCCCGTATCATCCCGCGAGGAATATCTTTTCAAATTATATGCGCAGCCGCGCACATTGTCAAGGCGGCGCGGCCGCGATTTGCATTCCTTGCTTTTCCACCGCGATTTCGGTTCCCGCACGGGCATACTTTTGAATATCCTGCATCAAAGACCATTCTGGGGGCATGCATGAGAGAACATGTGATCAGCACGCAGCAATACGATTTTGACCCCGCGGCGGCGCTTGCCGCAAGGCTGCGCGCCGGGGGCGGCGTGAGCCTTCATGGCACCCCCGGGCGGACGGTGGCGACCTTTCGAACGCCCGCGGACGCGTTTGACCTCGCGGACGCCTTGCGCGGCGTGCTCCTTGGCGAAGCCGCGCAGCGCGAAATTGCCCGGGCGGTGGAGGAGCTTGCGCTTTCCCCCGCGAACAAGTGCATCGTGCTGCCCGAAGCCGAGCGCCTTGCCCAGCGCGCGCTCAGCCCCAAAACGCATGAACGCGTGCGCGAAAAGCTGATTGATCATATGGAGCGCGCAAAGGAAACCAACCTCGAGGGCTTCATGCACTTCCGCCTGCGCGAACTTTCGGCGCTGTTCGCGGCGGCCGCATGCAAGGCCGCCGACACGCTGATTTTGCGCGGGGATTACCTCGAGCTGATGGCGACGCTCGCCTCCTTCGCGCGCATGCAGCAGCCGCGCACAAAGGAAGTGTGCCTCGTGCTCAACGCGGATGGGAGCTGCACGCTCACGGGCGCGGGCGGCGCGCGCATCAACTGCGACAACACCGGCCGCGAGGGCCTCATCAGCATTCTGCTCGGCCTCGCGCCGGAGGAGATCATCGTCTACGATCTCTCCTGCGGGCGCGGCACGCTGCTGTGCGAGGTGGTGAGCAGGGTCTTTCGCGAAAGGGTGAGGCTGTTTCGGTAAAAAATGCCTTAGCGCATTTTGCACGCCCAAAGCCAAAGCAGCAGCAGCACGTTGACGACAGCGGCAAACAGCGCGAGGCCCTTGAGCATCCTCATGCGGCAATTCCCCCCGTTCGTTATGATAAGTATGGATAAATATCCCTCAATACATTTGATAAAACGCCGCGGGCGCGCCTTTGGTTGCACGCGCCGCGCCTTGCCATTTCCCGTACCCCATCTTATAATATGATGCATGAACGATTTGATCGCACAAAAGCTCAAACTCCTGCCGGACGCGCCGGGCGTATACCGCATGCTCGACGCCTCCGGCAAAGTCCTTTATGTGGGCAAGGCAGTGAACCTGAAAAACCGCGTGCGTTCATATTTCCGCACGGATAAAAACCGTTCCCCCAAGGTGGCGGCGATGCTCGCCCACGTTGCAGATTTTGAATACATCCTCGTCGCCAACGAAACCGAGGCGCTGACCCTCGAGGCGGCCATGACAAAGGAAATGCAGCCCCGCTACAACATTCTTCTCAAGGACGACAAGCACTTCCCCTATGTGCGCATCGACCTTCGGCAGGATTTTCCGCGCTTCGAGGTGGTGCGCCGCGCCCCAAGCGACGGCGCGCGGTATTTTGGCCCCTATCTCTCGGCCGCCGCCCTTCGGGACGCGCTTGCCTGCATCGCGGAGGATTTCCCGGTGCGCCATTGCCGCAAGGATATCAAAAAAGCCATCGCCCGCCGCGAGCGACCCTGCCTGATGCACCATTTGGGCAAATGCTGCGCGCCCTGCTCGGGGCAGGTCTCCCCCGCCGGCTATCACGAGCTTTTGATGCGCGTTTGCGCTTTTCTCGACGGGGACACAGGCCCCGTGCTCGCGATGCTGCGCGCGGACATGCTCGCGTTTAGCGAAAAGCTCGAATTCGAAAAGGCCGCCCGTTGCAGGGACCGCATTGCCGCCATCGAGGCGATGGGCGAGAAGCAGCGCGCGATGACCGCCACCGGTGCGGAGCGGGATGTGTTCGCCCTCGCGCGCGACGGGGAGGATGCGGTGGTGTTTGCGATGTTCGTGCGCGGCGGCAGCATCGTCGGCACGCGCCACTTTGCGATGACCTGCGCGGGCGAACCCGCGGGCGAGATCACCGCCGCATTTTTGCAGCAATATTACAGCGAAACTTCCGCCATCGCCCGCGAGGTGCTGGTGGGCGATCTTCCCGAAAACGCGCGGGAGCTTACGGAATGGCTCCGCTCCCTGCGCGGCGGGGCCGTGACGCTCACAAGGCCCCAGCGGGGCGAGAAGCGCGAACTCGTGGAGCTTGCGCGCAAAAATGGCGCGGACGTCATCTCCAAGCAGCGTGAGCTTGAGCGCCGCGCGTGGGAGCGCGGGGCGGGCGCGCTGGCGCGGCTTGCGGCGATCCTCGGCCTCGACGCGCTGCCCGAACGCGTGGAGTGCTTCGACAACTCGCACATCCGCGGGCGGGACACGGTTTCGGGCATGGTGGTGTTCCTCGGCGGCAAACCCGCGCCCAAGGAATACCGGCGCTTCCGCATCCGCCAGGAAGCGGGAGGCGACGATCTTGCGGCCATGCGCGAGGCGCTCTCCCGGCGCTTTGCGCGCGCCGAAACGGACGAACGCTTTTCAAAGCTCCCCGACCTCATCGTCGTGGACGGCGGCCGCACGCAGCTTGACGCGGCGCTCGGCGTGCTCGCGGAAATGGATCTTGCGCACATTCCCTGCATAGGGCTTGCCGAGCGCAACGAAGAGATCATCCTGCCCGATGCGCAGGAGCCGATCGTTCTTGAGCGGGGCGACGGCGCGCTCCACCTTTTGCAGCGCATGCGAGATGAGGCGCACCGCTTCGCCATCTCCTATCACCGCAGCCTGCACCAGAAAAACGCGCTGCTTTCGGAGCTCGATGCGATCCCCGGCATGGGGGAGAAGCGCAAGCGGCTCCTCTTCGACGCGCTCGTCACGCGCGACGCCATCGCCCGCGCGGGAGCAGAAGAGCTTGCCGGCATCAAGGGTATGACGCGGCCTGCGGCCCAGGCTGTGTATGATTATTTTCACCGCACGGAGGACAGCAAAGAATGATTAAACTCGTCGCCTTCGACATAGACGACACACTCACCCCCGACGCCACCGCCGTTTCGGGCGGCAACCTCGCGGCCGTCCGCCGCGCGCAGAAAGCGGGCGTTTTCGTGACCCTCGCTACGGGCAGGGGATACCTTGGCTCATCGTACATTTTCAAAACGCTCGGCATCGAGGGCCCCGTCATCAACTACGGCGGCAGCCTCATTCACGACACGCGCACGGGCGAACTTCTCCATGCCGCCTCCCTCGAACCCGAGGATGTCGCGGAGCTTTTCGCGCTCGCGCATGAGCTTGGAGTGCACGCGCAGTTTTACCAGGGCGACACGGTCGTTTATGAGCGCGAGAACGAATACGCCGCGCGCTACATGCGCTTCCTCAACCTGCCCTTTGTGATCGACCCCGATCTGATGCAAAAGCGCTGGGAAAATGTGCCCAAGGTGCTTTTCCTCACCGAGAAAGAGAGGGCGGATGAGCTGATCCCCGCGCTGCAGGAGCGCTTTGAGGGGCGCTTCAAGGTTTCCGGTTCGAAGGCGGGCTTCGTGGAATTCAACCACCCCGCGGCGCACAAGGGCAGCGCGCTTGCCTGGGTGGCCGACCACCTTGGCATCGCGCGGCACGAGGTCGCCGCGATGGGCGATAATCTGCTCGACGTGGAGATGATCCGCTGGGCGGGCGTAGGCGCTGCGGTCACGGGCGCGCACCGCGAGGCGATCGAGGCCGCGGACATCATCGCGCCGCGCTGCGTGGACGATGCCGCCGCGTGGCTGATCGACAACATCGTGCTCAAAGGCTGAAATCAAAACCGGACACAACCGAAAAGGGGGGAGACGGATGAAGGAGAGCGTGAGGATCGCGCCGGAAGCGTTTGCAAAAAGCCTCGGCATGAGCGTGCTTGTGCGCGGCGCGGGGGATATTCTCTTCGAAACGGCCGAGATCGGCAGGCCCGGCCTGCAGCTTGCGGGCTATTACAACCACTTTGCACACCGGCGCGCGCAACTGATCGGCAATTCCGAAATGCATTATCTTTACGGCATGGAATATGCGGAGGCTTACGAGCGGCTTGACCGTTTCATGAGTTACGGCATGCCCTGCATCGTGTGCGCGCGCAACAACATGCCGCCGCGGGCGCTCGTCGACTGCGCGGAGGTGCACGCGCTGCCGGTGTTCCTCTCCCCCGCGCTGACCGACGACATCGGCCACCGCATCACCAACTGCCTCGCGAGGAGGCTCGCGCCGAGCCTTCTCATCCACGGCGTGATGCTCGACGTATTCGGCATCGGCATTTTGCTGCGCGGGGAAAGCGGCCTTGGCAAAAGCGAAACCGCGCTCGAAATGATCCGCCAGGGCCACCGCCTCGTCGCTGACGACGTGGTGGAATTGACCCGCGTAACCGAAAACCGGCTTGTGGGGCGCGCGCCCGAGGCGACGCGCTGCCTCATGGAAGTGCGCGGCATCGGCGTTGTGGATGTGCGCTACCTCTTTGGCGTAGGCGCGGCGGTGGAGGAAAAATCGCTCGACCTCGTGCTCGACCTCGAATTTATGCAGGCCGGGCGCGAATACGACCGGCTTGGCCGCGACAGCACGGCGGAGATCCTTAGCGTGCGCATCCCCGAGGCGGTGCTGCCGGTGAGCCCCGGGCGCAACCTCGCGGTGGTCGTTGAAGTGGCCGCGCGCAACCTCCTGCTCAAGCGCATGGGATATGACACCTCGGGCGATTTCACGCGCAGGGCGCAGGCTTTGCTCGAAGGGCGGGATTGACATGTTTAACATTGGCTTCGACATCGGCGGCTCGCACATCGCGGGCGGCCTTTATGATGAAAACCTGCGCCTCGTGCACCGGGTGGAGGAAGCGTTCCCGCAGGGCCGGCCGGAAGTAGTCCCCGCGCGCATCGCCGCGATGGCAGGCCGGCTCTTTGCGGATGCGGGGTCCGGGCCGGTGCGGAGCATCGGGCTCGCTGTCGCAGGCAGCATAGACCGCGCGCGGGAGAGCGTGCTCAATGCCTACAACCTCGGCTTCCACGATTTTCCGCTGCGCGCGCGCGTGCAGGAGCATTTTGCAGATATCCCCGTGTTCCTCGGCAACGACGCGGATCTTGCGGCGCTCGCCGAACTGCACGCGGGGGCCCTCCGGGGCGCGCGCTGCGCGGCGCTGCTCACGCTCGGCACGGGCCTTGGCGGCGGCCTGATCATTAACGGCAGGCTCTGGCGCGGCGGCATGGGCAACGGCTGCGAGATGGGCCATTTCATCATGGATATGAGCTGCGGCGTCCCATGCACCTGCGGCGTGCGCGGCTGCTGCGAAACGCGCTGCGCGGCCTCCGCGCTCGTGCGCGAGGGGCGCGAGGCGGCGCGCATACATCCGGAGAGCCTCATCAACGTGAGGAGCCGCGGGGAAGAACGCAATATCAGCGCAAAGCTCGTCATCGACTGCGCGCGGGAAAACGACCCCGCGGCGCTCGCCGTGTTCGAGCGCTATACCGATGCTTTGAGCGCCGCCGTGGCGTCGCTTGTCAACATCCTCGACCCCGAGGTGATTGCCTTTGGAGGCGGCGTGAGCGCGGCGGGCGAATTCCTTTTTGCGCCTGTGCGTGAAAAAACGCGGCGGCTGAGCTTTTACCGGGCGCACGCGCGCATCGTGCCGGCGGAATTAGGCAACGACGCGGGCATGCTCGGCGCGGCGCTGCTGGGCGGCGAGAACGAATAGGCGGCGCGAGGCCCCGGAAGCGCCATAAAAAAGCCGCGAACGCGGCTTTTTGTTTATCCTTATTCTTCAGTTGTCTTTTTTCCCGCGCGCCCGCCTTTCCCGAAAGAGGAAGACCGCCGCGTTCAGCGAGGAAACCAGCGCGCACAGGGAGAAGGCCAGCAAAAAGATTTTCGACACCCCGCTCGAAATGAAGTCCATCGAGGGGTTGTAACTATCGAGCACAAGGAGCGTTAAAAACA
>CAZJIS010000030.1:0-9777 GCA_964546125.1 uncultured Clostridium sp. | reverse complement strand
GAAATGAAGTCCATCGAGGGGTTGTAACTATCGAGCACAAGGAGCGTTAAAAACAGCGCCGCGAGGACCAGCGTCATATGCGTGAAAACGCGCCAGAGCCGGTGCTTTTTCAATGTTATCCCTCCCTTTTTGCAAAATAGATGATGTCGCTCGAGGCGCGCCCGCCGCCCGGGGGCGAGGTGATGCGCGCGTCGTCATAAACCATCATGGCCGTGGCGCCGCCGTCGAGGTTATAGGCCGCGGCGCAGCCGAGTTTTTTCATCAGCAGCGACAGCTCCGCGAGCGTCATGCCCTCGGAATAGCCCTCCTGCCGCCCGTCGACGATCACGAGGCAGTAATGCCCGGGCTCATAGTAGCCGATGGCGCAGCGCGGGTTTTTGCCCGTGACACGGCTGCCCGGGAATTTGGCGATGGCCTCCCCGCCCGCGAGCAGGTTCGGCCCGAAGCTCCACGCCTGCCACGCGCCGCGCGCGAGCGCCGCGTCGAGGGAGAATTCTTTGGCGGTATAAACTTCCATCACGCCGCTTTGATAGAGCACGCAAACATCCTTGTCGCCGTTCTCGCTGCGATACAGCGCGCCGTTGCGGATGACCGCGCCCGTTTTGTGCGCGCCGCAAAAATCGCCCGACACGGCGAGGATCGCGTCATGCTCGGCGGCCATTTTGCGCACGGTCTGCGTCGCGCCGGTGCGAAACGCATCGCCCGCAAAAGCGGTTTGAAGCAGCTCGATCCCCTTCACCCAAACATCCGCCACATAATAGGTGATGCCATCTTCCGCAACTTTTTTGACCGCGATGCGAAGATCGTCTTTCTGGTAGTTGAATTCCGCATCCGTCCCGGTGTCATAACCGGGAAACGTTGCCGAAAAATCGCCCGGCAAAAATTCCTGTGTGTCGATATTTCCCGCGCCCTGCGCATCCCCCGCGCCCACCGTGCCGGGGTTTTGCGGTGCGGGCGTGCGCGCCTCGAGCACGCGCACAGGCTCATAGGTTGTGGGCAAAACGTGATGGAACAGCGCGAAGAGCACAAGCACCGCCGCGAAAAGAACAAGATCCAGCAATATCGTCAATACAGCGCGCGCTTTCATCCTCAAACCAAACATTCCTTTCCCGGGCATGGCCCCTTCACACAGAATACTCTGCCGAAACCGCGCGCACAAGCGCGTATTTTGACAAATCTGTAAATTTTCGCTTACACCTGCCACCCCGCCGTGCATTATAGTATAATCAGTGCCGAAAACAACAATCCGGCAAGCGGGAGGAGAATGCTTCCATCAAACCCTGGGTGTTGATACCGGCCTATGAGCCGGATGATAAACTCGTTGTACTCACCGAGGCGCTCGCGGGCGATTTTGCCGTGCTTATCGTGGACGACGGCAGCACGGGCGCCGCGTGCGGCGCGGTGTTTGCGCGCGCCGAAGCTGCGGGCGCCGTAGTGCTGCGCCACAGCGTGAACCTCGGCAAGGGCATGGCGCTTAAAACAGGCATCGCCTATGTTTCAAAGCTTGGCGAAGCCTGCCCCGGCGTAGTCACCGCCGATGCCGACGGGCAGCATGCGCCCGCGGACATCGCGCGCGTTGCGCAGGCTATGCTGGAGCATCCGGACGCGCTCATCCTTGGCGCGCGGAATTTTTCACAAATGCCCGCGCGCTCGAGAACGGGCAACAGCATAACGCGCCTTGCCTTCCGCCTGAGCACGGGCCTTCGCATCAGAGATACGCAAACGGGCCTTCGCGGCCTGCCGCGCGCTCTTTTCCAGCAGCTTCTCGAGCTTGCGGGCGAACGCTATGAATATGAAATGAACATGCTTCTCGCTCTGCCCGCTTGGAAAGCGCCGTTTTACGAGGTGCCCATCTCCACGATTTACATCAACAACAACCGCGCCTCCCATTTCCACGCGCTGCGCGACGGCTACCGCGTGTTCTCGCGGGTGGTGAATTACGCGGCCTCTTCGCTTTCGAGCACCGCCCTCGACTATGCGCTCTACATGGGGCTTACTGCGCTCGGCCTCGGCGTGGCGGCAAGCTTCATCCTCTCAAGAGCCGTCAGCTCCGTTTTGAACTATCAGCTCAACTGCCGCACGGTTTTCCGCACGCGCCCCAACGCCAAAAACGCGCTCGCATTCGCCGCTTTGGTGGGCTTTTCGATGCTCGTGGGCGCGCCGGCGGTAGCCCTGATTACAAGCCTCGGCCTCCATAAACTGGCTGCGAAGTTCCTCGTCGACATCGCCCTTTTCACGTTCAACTATTATATGCAAAAGCACGTCGTGTTCCGCGCAAAACGCAAATCAAACGAGGACGGCGCCGCCCGGTGACGCCCGGCGCGCAAATTCATTTTTCTAAACCCTGTGTTTAACAATACTATATTGACAAGAAGCGCCGAAAATGCTTTAATAGCATCCGGCGGTTTAGATATCCTAAACACAGGGTTTACGTTTATGTGCCGCCGGGAGGGGGAACATCGTCATGCACATCGGCGATCGCATCAAGAGGCGGCGATTGCGCCTCGGCCTCACGCAGGAGGAGCTCGCCTCGCGCACGGAGCTTTCCAAGGGCTTCATTTCCCAGCTTGAGCGGGATTTGACCTCCCCCTCCATCGCGACGCTTACGGACATCCTCGAGGCGCTCGGCACGGACCTTTCCGATTTTTTTGCGGAGCGCAGGGAGGAAAAGGTGGTCTTCGGGGCGGACGACGTGTTCGTCAAGGAAGATGCCGAAAGCGGCCATTCGATCCATTGGCTGATCCCCAACGCGCAGAAGAACCTGCTCGAGCCGATCCTCGTGGAGCTTGCGCCCGGCGGGCGCACGCAGGAGGACGACCCGCACGAGGGGGAGGAATTCGGCCACGTTCTCGCGGGCGGCGTCACGCTGCATTTGGGCGAGCGTTCTTATAAGGTGCGCCGCGGCTCGAGCTTTTGCTTCAAGCCGGCGAGCGTTCATTATATGGTCAATAACGGCAAAACGGAAGCTAAGGTGTTGTGGGTCTCCACCCCGCCGAGCTTCTGAGAACGGGGAAGCAGAATGTCCAAACACCTGATCGACCTCATCAATGTGCGCAAATCCTACGACAATGAGGATGCGCTCTCGAACATCAACCTGTACATCCGCGACGGGGAGTTTTTGACGCTTCTCGGCCCCTCGGGCTGCGGCAAGACGACGACGCTGCGCCTCATAGCGGGCTTTATTTTGCCTACCGAAGGCCGCATCCTCATCGACGGGCAGGATGTTTCCAACGTGCCGCCCTACAAGCGCCGCGTCAACACGGTGTTTCAAAAATACGCGCTGTTTCCGCACCTCGATGTTTACGACAACATCGCCTTTGGCCTGCGCATCGCGAAGCTGTCCGAAGATGAGATCGACACGCGCGTGAACGAGATGCTCGAGATCGTCTCCCTCAAGGGCTTTGAAAACCGCAAAACGACCGCGCTCTCGGGCGGCCAGCAGCAGCGCGTCGCCATCGCGCGCGCGCTTGTGAACCGGCCCGAGGTGCTGCTGCTTGACGAACCGCTCGGCGCGCTCGACCTGCGGCTTCGCAAAGACATGCAAAACGAGTTGAAGCGCATCCAGCAGGCGCTGGGCATCACCTTTATTTATGTGACGCACGATCAGGAGGAGGCGCTGACCATGTCCGACACCGTCGTCGTTATGGACCGCGGCCATATCCAACAGATCGGCACGCCGGAGGATATTTACAACGAGCCCAAAAACGCCTTCGTTGCGGATTTCATCGGCGAATCGAACATACTTGACGGCGTCATGCGCGACGATTACCACGTGGAATTCTTCGGCCGCAAGTTCAAGTGCATGGACACCGGTTTTGAAAAGAACGAGCCGGTGGACGTCGTCATCCGCCCGGAAGACATCGATATCGTCCCCGCCGACGCGGGCCACCTTTCGGGCACGGTAAGCTCCGTGACCTTCAAGGGCGTGCACTATGACATCATCGTCGATTTCAAGGGCTTCAAGTGGCTGATTCAAACCACCGATTACCAGCCCGAGGGCGCGCACATCGGCATCAAGCTCACGCCCGACGACATCCACGTGATGAAAAAGAGCGAATACTCCGGCATGTATGGGGACTACAGCTCCTATTCCGCCGCGTATGACGAGATCAACGACCCCGAGGCCGTCCTCGGCGGGGAGGACGCGGCGCCCTCCGAGGAGGTGCGCGATGAAGAATAAATTCCTTGCCGTGCCCTACCTCGTGTGGATGGCCTTATTCACGATCATCCCGCTGGCGATCGTGCTCTATTTCGCCTTCACCGACACGATCACCGGCGCGCTGACGTTCAAAAACATCGTGTCGCTTAGCCAATATGGTCCGATCTTGTTCAAATCGGCCTGGCTTGCGCTGATCTCCTCGCTGCTTTGCCTGCTGCTCGGCTACCCCGTGGCCTATTACATCGCCGGCTGCTCGCCGCGCAAGCAGCGCTTCCTCTACATGCTGGTGATGCTGCCCATGTGCATGAGCTTTTTGCTGCGCACCCTCGCGTGGGTGGCGCTTCTCGAGGATACGGGCATCATCAACGGCTTCATTACCTCGTTCGGCCTTGCCCCGCTGCCGCTGATCCGCAACGACGGGGCGGTGATCCTCGGCATGGTGTATAACTTCCTGCCGTATATGATCTTGCCGCTCTATTCGGTGATTATGAAGATCGACCCGCCGCTCATCGAGGCGGCGCAGGACCTCGGGTGCAATTCCCGCCAGGTGTTCGGCAAGGTGGTGCTGCCGCTGTCTCTGCCCGGCATCATCTCGGGAATCACGATGGTGTTCGTGCCGGCCGTGTCGACCTTTTACATCTCCCAGAAACTCGGCTCCTCGGGCACGGCCCTCATCGGCGACGTGATCGAGAGCCAGTTCAAAACCGCCTATAACCCGAACCTCGGCGCGGCGATGTCGCTCGGGCTGATGATTGTGGTGCTTGCCTGCATCGCGCTCATGAACCGCTTTACGGATGACGATGAAAGCGTGGTGACCGTATGAAGCGCTTCAATCGAATTTTTACGATCGTCGTTTTGATTTTCCTCTATGTGCCGATGATCGTGCTCGCGGCAGCATCGTTTAACGCCGGCGCGGATGTTGCGGTGTGGAAGGGCTTCACGTTCTCGCGCTACGGCGAGCTTTTTCGCGACGGCGTGCTTTTGCCGCTGCTTGGCAATTCGCTGATCGTCGCCGTGATCTCCTCGCTCATGGCCACCCTTCTTGGCACGATGGCGGCCCTTGGCATCCACGCCATGGGCAAGAAGCTGCGCACGCTCACGCTCAACGTCACCAACATCCCCCTCACGAACCCCGAGATCGTGACGGGCGTTTCCCTCGCGCTGCTGTTCGCGTTTGTCGGGCGCGCGCTCAGGGTCAGCAACATTTTGGGCTTTTTCACGCTGCTTATCGCGCACATCACCTTCAACCTGCCCTACGTGATCCTCTCGGTGCTGCCAAAGCTCGCCCAGATGGACCGCGATTTGCACGATGCGGCATTGGACCTTGGCTGCACGCCGACGCAGGCGTTTTTCAAGGTGATTTTATATGAAATCATGCCCGGCGTGATTTCCGGCGCGCTGATGAGCTTCACGATGAGCCTCGATGATTTCGTGATTTCCTATTTCGTTTACGGGCCGAATTTCATCACGCTGCCCGTGGAGATCTACAACTACACCAAAAAGCCGCTGCATCCGAAGATCTACGCGCTCTTCACGCTGCTTTTCATCACGATCTTAATGGTGATGGTGCTCATGAACCTGCTCCAAGCCAGGGATGAAAAAAGAACCAAACAGGCCAGGCGGATCTTTTCCGGCGGCAGAAGGAGAATCACAACATGAAAAAACTCTTTGCCGGCGCGCTGTGCGCCATGCTCCTCGTGCTCAGCGTCCCCACGGGCATCCTGGCGGACAATGGCAATGTGACGATCAACGTATATAACTGGGGCCAGTATATTTCCGACGGCACGGACGGCTACATCGACGTCAACGCCGCATTCACCGAGGCGACGGGCATCAGGGTCAATTATATGACCTTTGACTCGAACGAGAGCCTATATACCAAGCTCAAGACCGGCGGCTCCACCTACGATGTGATCATCCCCTCGGACTATATGATCGCGCGCCTGATCGCCGAGGATATGCTCGCGCCGCTCGACTTCGCGAACATCCCCAATTACGGGTATGTGGACGAAGCTTACCGCAACACCGCCTACGACCCCGAAAACCGCTATTCCGTACCCTATACCTGGGGGAGCGTGGGCATCATCTACAACACCAAGCACGTTGCCGACGCCTCGAGCTGGAACGCGCTTTGGGATGAAAAGTACGCGGGCAAGATTTTGATGTTCGACAACCCGCGCGACGCTTTCGCGATCGCCCAGTTCCTCAACGGGCACGATGTCAACAGCGAGGATCCCGCCGTGCTCAACGCCGCCGCCGAGCTGCTGCTCGCCCAGAAGCCCTTCGTGCAAAGCTATGTGATGGATCAGATCTACGGCAAGATGGAGCGCGAGGAGGCCTGGATCGCCCCCTATTACGCGGGCGACTACCTGCAAATGGCGTCCGAGAACGAAAACCTCGCCTTCTCGTTCCCCAAAGAGGGTTTCAACATCTTCATCGACGCAATGTGCATTCCCAAGGGCAGCCCCAACAAGGCCGCCGCGGAAGCTTACATCAACTTCCTCTGCACGCCCGAAATCTCCGGTGAAAACCTCGAATACCTCGGCTACTCCACGCCCATTTCCGCCGCCAAGGACTTCATGGACCCGGAGTTTGCGCAAAGCGGCATCGCCTACCCCGATGAAACCGTGCTCGAGCGCGGCGAAAGCTTCCTCTACCTGCATGCCGAGGCGACCCAGCTTATGGACAGCCTCTGGCTCGATGTAAAGACCACCGGCAACGGCAGCCTCCTGCCCGCGATCCTCATCGCCGTTGTGCTCGCCGCCGTGGCCGCGTTCTTCATCCTGCGCGCCTCCGCCGCCAAGAAGCGCAAGGCGCGGCGCGGCAAAACGCAGGGCTAGGGACTGCGCGGGGGGTTCGCCCCGCACCCCGCCAAGGGCGCGCCCTTGGGAACCCCATTTTGTGACGCTATATTTTAGGGGCCGATTTTTTATCGGCCCCCTTATCGTTCCCTCCAATGGTTTCTTAGGGCCTGTGGCCCCAAGCGGGCGCTTGAGGGCGGCGCCCTCAACGTTCCTCTCGCTCCCTGCGCTCATCCCCATATAATCTCGCGGCTTTTTCCGCGCGTTCTTTCATCGCCAGCCGCACGTCCTCGGGCGAAAGGATCTCCATGCGATGGCCCCATTGGGCGACCCAGGCGAGGAAGCCCTCGCCCGCGGCGATGTTGAGCATGGCGACAAAATGGCTGTCGCCCTCGCGGCTGACGGAAACGTTGGCGCCGAAACGGTCGAAAATATCGCCCGCGAGCGCGTTCTCGCAGCGCAGCGCCACAAGGCGCGCGCGGTCGCCGAACATGTTGACGCATTTCGTGGCGTAATCCGCCGCGTCGAAGCGCGTTTTATACGCGCTCACCTGTGAAAAATGCCGCCACGGCCCCTGCTCGAAGCGCACCTTTTGCATGCGGTCGAGGCGGAAGTGGGTGAGGTCGTCGCGCCCCTCCATGTTGGCCACGAGGTAGTAGCGCTCGAGCATCCAAATGAGCGCATATGCGTTCACGACATAGCGCTCGCCGCCGCGCTGGAGGCGGCTGCGTCGATCGGGGTCCTGTTTTGCGTAGAGGAAGCTCACCTGCCGCCGCGCGGAAATGGCGAGGTTGAGCGCGTCGATCGTGCGCAGCACCTCGTCGTTCTCGCATTTGACGCCGCCCATGTTGCATTGGGCGCGGAGCTGCGCCCGGCGGCGCGCGCTTTCAAAGCCGAGGAGCTTTTCCATGAGCTTTTCACTGCGCGCGGGGGAAATGAAATACGCGGCCTGCACGGCGGAGATGAGCAGGCGCACCTCGGCCGTGTCGAGCGCGCGGCGGCCGAGGTAATAACCTGTGGGGGTCTGCACGACATCCTCCCCATGTTCGCGCAACGCTTCGAGGTCGCGGTAAATGCCCTTGCGCTCGGCGGGGATGCCGCGCCGGTTGAGGGCCGCCACGAGGTCGGGCACGCTCATGCGGTGCGCTTCATCGGTTTCTTCGCGCAGCACGTCGAGCAAAAGGAGGGTTTTGAGCTTTGTTGAGGCCATTATGATGAATGACGCCGCGCCGCGGCGCGGGTGCGGGGATGATCCATGCGGCGGTTCTCCTTTGGGTAATGATGTGCCGTTCAAAGTATAACAGAAGAGAAAGGGCCGGGCAATCGGTAAAAGTTATTGCGTCCCACCCTGCCAAAGCGGGAGAGGCTGTGTTATACTACATAAGTGAGAATATGGCAATTTCCCAACAGGAGGTACATTCATGCAATACTCGCGCGAAATCGAAGAGATGTTTTGCGTCACCAAAGGCGCGAAGCACGGCCCGTCCCCCATCCCCGAGGAGGGGCGCTGGGTCAGGTCGAAGGAGATTAAGGATATCTCCGGCCTCACCCACGGCGTGGGCTGGTGCGCCCCGCAGCAGGGCGCGTGCAAGCTGACCATCAACATCAAGGAAGGCATCATTCAGGAAGCGCTGATTGAAGCCATCGGCTGCTCGGGCATGACGCACTCCGCCGCCATGGCCTCGGAGATCCTGCCGGGCAAAACGCTGCTTGAGGCGCTTAACTCCGACCTTGTGTGCGACGCCATCAACACCGCCATGCGCGAGCTGTTTTTGCAGATTGTTTATGGCCGCAGCCAAAGCGCGTTCTCCGAGGACGGACTTCCCGTGGGCGCGGGGCTCGAGGACCTCGGCAAAGGCCTGCGCAGCCAGGTGGCCACGATGTACGGGTCGCTCGCCAAAGGCCCCCGCTACCTCGAAATGGCCGAGGGCTATGTGCTCAAAATCGGCCTCGACGCGAACAGCGAGATCATCGGCTACCAGTTCGTGAGCCTCGGCAAGATGATGGACGCCATCAAAAAAGGCGTCGATCCCAAAGAGGCGTTCGAGAAGAACATCGGCACTTACGGCCGCTTCGCCCAGGCCGTAAAGGTCATCGACCCGCGTCACGAGTGAAGGAGGCACGGCATGGTTACGTTTGAAGGCTACGAAAGAAGAATTGAAAAGATCAAGGCCGTGATGGCCGGCTACGGCATCGCGGATTTTGAGGCGGCCGAGGCGCTGCTCAAGGCAAAGGGCATCGACGTGCGCGCGATCGTGCACGGCATCCAGCCCATTGCGTTTGAAAATGCGGTGTGGGCCTATGTGCTCGGCGCCGCCATCGCTTTTCAAAAAGGCGTGAAGAGCGCCGCCGAAGCGGCGGAAGCCATTGGCGAAGGTTTGCAGGCGTTCTGCATCCCCGGTTCGGTCGCAGACCAGCGCAAGGTGGGCCTAGGGCACGGCAACCTCGGCGCGATGCTCCTGCGCGAAGACACGCACTGCTTTGCGTTCCTCGCCGGGCACGAGAGCTTTGCCGCGGCCGAGGGCGCCATCGGCATTGCCCGCACGGCCAACAAGGTGCGCACGAAGCCGCTGCAGGTTATCCTCAACGGCTTGGGCAAGGATGCGGCCTACATCATCAGCCGCATCAACGGCTTTACCTTCGTGGAAACGGAATACGATCAATATACCGACACGCTCAACATCGCCAACACCATCGCCTTCTCCGAGGGCGAGCGCGCCAAGGTGCGCTGCTACGGCGCGGACGATGTGAACGAGGGCGTCGCCATCATGCGCCACGAAAACGTGGATGTTTCCATCACCGGCAACTCCACCAACC
>CAZJIS010000029.1:0-20592 GCA_964546125.1 uncultured Clostridium sp. | reverse complement strand
CTTTGCCGCGCCATCGGGCAAAACTACGGGGAAGCGGCCCGGCTCTTTTTGAATTACGACTGCGTGTTTGCGGCCATCCTACTCGCGGGCATTAGCGAGGAGGGGGAGCGCTGCGCGCCGCATCGCTGCGGCTATAAACCTTTTAAGAAGAAAGCGCCGATGATCGAGCGCTCTAAGCGCATGGATGCGGCGGCCGACCTCAATGTGATCCTCGCCTACCATAAGCTTGCCGACGATGTGCAGGATGAAAGATCCTTTCGCGCGGCGGGCGCTCGGGCGATGCTCCACGCGGCGCACGAAAAGGCGTGCAAGCGCAGGCCGGCGCTTGAAAAGGCTGTGGCGGAAGGCCTCGCCCCTTTGCACGCGCTCGAGCGCGCGCGCTGCACGGAGCTCGACGCGCCCGCAGATGCGTTCGGGCGCATGCTGCAAAGCTGCTTTGAACAGTTTGCGCAGGATCCCGCCGCGCCGCGCCCCGCGATGGCGGCGCTCGGCTATAACCTCGGCAAATGGATCTATTTGATCGACGCGTGGGAGGACCGCGCGCGGGATGCCAAAACCGGCAGCTACAACGCTTTCAACGCTTCCGGCGCGGATGTGGAGCGCGCCGCATTTTTGCTCCACTACTCGCTCAACCGCGCAATCGAAGCCTATGAACTGCTGCTGCTTGCATCCAACGAGGAAATCCTCGATAATATCATGTTGACGGGCTGCACCGCGAAAACGCAGGCCGCGCTCGGAGGGAATGGCGATGGACCCGTATAAAGTGCTCGGCGTCGACCGGGATGCGACGAGCGAGCAGATCAGGGCCGCGTACCTGGCGCTCGTAAAAAAATACCACCCGGATAAATATCAGGACCCCGCGCTCAAGGAGCTTGCCGACGAGCGGCTCAAGCAGATCAACGAAGCCTATGATACGCTCACGCGCAAAAGCGCCCAAGCGGATGCGGGCGCCGGCGGTTATGCGGGCGGATGGTACAGCGGGCAGGGTGGCTCCTATTCGGGGCCCAACGCCACAGAGTTCGCGCGGGCGCGCGCGCTTATCAATGCCAACGATCTCGAGGGCGCGCGCCGCGTGCTCGATGCGATTCAAACGCGCAACGCCGAGTGGTATTATCTCTATGGCATCATCAGCCTGCGCGAGGGCTGGTATGACCGCGCGCGGGATTACATCGGCCGCGCCTATCATCAGGAGCCGGGCAACCAGGAATATAAGCAGGCCTATCAAACGCTGCAGGCGACGGGCAATCCTTATGCGCGTTCTTCGTCCGCCTCTTCCAACCGGCTCTGCTCGGGCTGCGATGTATGCACGGGCCTTTTGTGCGCGGATTGCTGCTGCGAGTGCATGGGCGGCGATCTGATCCGCTGCTGTTAAGAAAACGGGGGAGGAGGAGGCATGCGAAAGCTCGATCCCGCAAAGGTCATCTCCATCGGGGCGATGTGCACGGCGCTCACCGTGCTTTCGCTTTACGCGGCGGCGGTTTTGCCCACAATGCGCCTCGCGTTCTATTTCCTTTCTTCCGTGTTCGTTTTCATGCTTGCGGATGAGGAGCGCTACGTCGGCGCGCTGCTTTCTTTTTTAGCTTCGGGTGCGGCCGCCTTTTTCGTGCTGCCCAACCCGCTTGCGGCGCTGCCGTTCTTTGCGCTGCTCGGGCATTACGGCATTTTCCGCACATGGCTTGACCGGCGGTTGGCTGATAAACTGCTGCGCTTCCTGCTCTGCATGCTCTATTGCAATGTTCTTGCGGCGCTCGGCGTGCTCGCGGCGGTCTTATTGTTTCAATTTGACCTCGCGGCGTTCGCACGGCTTTTGCCCGCGCCGGTTTGGGCGCTGATCCTTGCGTTGCAGGCGGTGTTCGCGCTCTATGATCTTCTTTATTGGATCTGTGCAAAATTCTATATCGAACGCATCAAATCCTCGCTCATCCCGCGGCGCTAGGTTATAACTTTGCGTCATTCGGGCAGAATAAGCCCGGAGGCGGAGCATGAAACGAAGCGTTCGGGAAACAACCCAAAAACCAAAAAACCGAAAAACCAGGACAAGAAGCCGGTTCTCAAAAATTTGCAGGGCGCTGTTCCTCTGCGGCGCGCTCGTGGTGACGGCGTTCGTTCTTTTTTTTGCGGTCAAGCTTCTAAGCCTTGATGCGTGGCGCGCGTTCGATGCAGCGAAAATCCTCGGCGCGCCGCAAACGCTCATCGTTTACGACGACAGCGGCGCGGAACTCACGCGGCTCGATGCGGGCGAGGACCGCGTGTGGGTCTCGATTGACGAGATCCCCGTTCATGTGCGCGACGCGTTCATTTCCGCGGAAGATAACCGCTATTATGAGCACCCGGGCGTCGACATCATCCGCATTTTTGGGGCGGCCTGGCAGGATGTGAAGGCCGGCAGCTATGTGCAGGGCGCCTCCACCATCACGCAGCAGCTCATCAAGCTGAGTCACCTCACCTCGGAAAAGACCATGTCGCGCAAGCTTGAGGAAGCGGTGCTCGCCTACCAAATGGAAAAGCAGTTTGATAAGAATCAAATTCTTGAAATGTATATGAACTACGTTTACCTCGGGCGGGGGTATTACGGCGTGGAGGCGGCGGCGCTTGGCTATTTCGGCGTGCACGCGGGCGAGCTTTCGCTTGCCCAGGGGGCGACGCTCGCAGGCATTTTGAAATCCTCCTCGCGCTATTCGCCGCACATCGCGCCGGAAGCTTCGCGCGGCAGGCGCAACCTCATCCTTTCGCTCATGTGCGATTATGGCCACATCGACGAGGCCGCGCGGGATGCGGCCGTGGCCGAACCCCTCACCATCGTCGCCCAAACCGAGCAAAAGCGCGGCTATTATATCAACGCCGCGCTCACCGAGGCTGCGCAGCTGCTCGGTTGCAAAAAGGCGGACCTGCTCGCTGCGGGCTATCGCATCTATACCTGCGCCGATCCCGCGCTGCAGGCGCATTGCGAGCAGCTTTTCCGCACGAGCGAGCTGTTCCCGACCGGCGATTGCGAGGGCGCGCTCACGATCGTGCGGGTTGCGGATGCGTCGATCGCCGCGCTCGTAGGCGGCAGGAACGTGGATACCGCCCCCTCCTTCAACCGCGCGACCGACATCCGCCGCCAGCCGGGGTCTGTGATCAAACCGCTCATCGTCTACGGACCCGCGCTCGAGATGGGGGGCTATACGGCGGCTACGGCGGTCCTTGATGAGCGGGCGGATTTTGCGGGCTACGTGCCGCGCAATTTCGATGATCGGTATTATGGCTGGGTCACGCTTCGCGAGGCCGTCAAGCGCTCACTTAACGTGCCGGCGGTGAAGCTGATGAACGAGATTGGCGTTGCGCAGTGCAAGGCGTTCGCGTCAAACCTTGGCGTGGAGTTCGATGAGGAGGATGCGAGCCTCACGCTCGCCCTGGGCGGCTTTGCCTATGGCGTGTCCCCCGTGCAGATGGCGGGGGCGTATGCGGCGTTCGCTTCGGGCGGCGTTTACGAAGCGCCATATTTGGTGCGCTGCATCACCGACAGCAATGGCAATGTGCTTTACGCCCGCGCGGGCGAGCGCGTGCGCGTGATGAGTGAGCAGAATGCCTACATCCTCACCTCCATGCTCCAAAGCGCCATCAGCGAGGGCACGGGCAGGCGGCTTGGCGCGCTCGGCCTCGGGCTTGCGGGAAAGACCGGCACGGTGGGCGAGGGCGACGGCAACCGCGATGCATGGATGGCCGCCTACAGCCCCGATTACGCCGCCTGCGTGTGGATGGGGTATGATTCTTCCTCCGACGGCGCGCTCCCCGCGGGCGCCACGGGCGGCAGCTTCCCGGCGCTGATGCTTGCGGAGGTGTTTACGCGCCTTTACCCGGATGCCGCGGCGCACGAATTCGCGCGGCCGGAAGGCATCGTTGAAATCAAGCTCGATGGTTATACCATGCGCGCGAGCCACACGGCCGTGCTTGCAAACGCTTTCACACCCGCTGCGAGCGTTTTGCGCGAGCTGTTTGTCGAGGGCACGGAACCGAGCCTTTCGACCGCCTACTGGGCGGTTCCCGCCGCGGCGCGCAGCTTTAGCGTGATGCTCTCCCCCAAGGGGCTGCCGCTCATCAGTTTCACCCCGGCGGACGATACGAGCACCTATAAGCTCTATCGCGCAGCCCGGGGCGGCCCGGCGCAGCTCGTGCGCCAATGGAGCGGCGAGCGCGAGCGCGTGAGCTTTGAAGACGAAGAAGCCTTTTTCGGCACATATTCCTATTACATCGTGCCGGAGCATCCGGAGCTGATCATCAACGGCGTGCGGGTCACCGGCCCCGCAACGCGCAGCATCACGATCACTGCGTTTTCCGTGAACCAGCTTTGGCCGGGCGATGGGGTGGAGATCGAAGATTCCGAACTCGAGGAGCCCGACGGCGGCGCAGCTTAAGCCGAACACAGCTTTTTGCCGCCCCCGCCGCGCATTGACGAACGGCGGGGGCAATGCTATACTTCATGCACATCCGATATGAAAAAGGCGATTCTCCCCGATCCCATGCGGGGATGCCGGTCGAAAGGCACGGATCATGCAAATAATAGACATACGCGATCATCCCGACCGGCTCGAGCAGGCCGCCGACTATTTTTCATCCAAATGGGGCATCGATAGGCGGCTCTATGTTGAAAGCATGCAGGAGAGCCTCGCCTCGGCCGCGCTTGCGCGCTGGTATCTTCTCGTGCGGGAAGGACGCATCATAGGCGGCTGCGGCCTGATTGAGAACGATTTCATGGTGCGTACGGATCTCAAACCCTGGCTTTGCGCGCTTTACGTAGAGGAGGATGAGCGAGGAAAACAGCTTGGCGCGAAGCTTTTGCGGCATGCTTGCGCGCAGGCCCATGCGCTCGGTTTTCCTAAGGTTTACCTCAACACCGATCACATCGGCTATTATGAAAAGTATGGATGGCGCTTCATTGGCGAGCATGCGCATCGGGATGGCGGCATGGCGCGGGTATATGAAGCGGATGCGCCCGGGGCGGAGCCTTCCGAATAAAGCTTGACTGTTGTTTTGCCTTTGGCTAAAATTAGTATAAAATATATGGCGAAAGCAGGTAGTGTGATGGAACTTTCCAACATTGCGCGCGAAATGCAGCCGCGCTCCATGGCCGCCCGCGATTGGGTGTTCCAAGTGTTGCGCACGGCCATCGTCCGCGGTGTGCTGCCGGGGGATATGCCGCTTAGGCAAGATGAGATCTCCGCCGCGCTCAGCGTCAGCCACATCCCCGTGCGGGAGGCATTCCGCCAGCTCGAGGCGCAGGGGCTCATCCGCATTTTTCCCAACCGGGGGGCGGTGGTCACAAAGCTCTCGCGCTACGAGATGGAAAACGTGATGGATACGCGCATCATGCTCGAGGTGGGTACGCTCCATGCGGCAATCGGCTTCCTCACCGACCAGGATATTGAAAAGGCCGAGCAGGCCCTTGCGGAATTCGGGGAAGCGCCCGAAACCAAGAACCTCGATTCTTTGAACCTCAAGCTGCACTTCGCGCTCTACGCCCCCTCGAACAACCAAGTCGCGCTTACGCTTATCGATCAGCTTCACGCCAACGTTGACCGTTACCTGCACCCCTTTTACACGCATCAGGAGATGGAACGCATCAAGTCCGTAGAGGAGCACCGCGCGCTCATCAACGCGTGCAAGAACCACGATGCGGTACTCGCGGGCGCCATTTTGCGCACGCATCTTGAAAAAACCAAGATTGAGCTTTTAAAATCCCCCTTGCTTTAAGCTTCCGGCTTAAAACGCCAAAGGTTTACAAAACATTCCGGGCCGCCTTTCGCCCGCGTATGGTAGAATAACCGCATAACCAACGCCCGGAGGTACCGCCATGAACGAAACGGCTTATGCGATCGCCGCGTCCGTCATGCGGTATCTTTTTGTGCTGCTCTTGGCTTTCATCCTCTTTGGCGCAATCGTGCGCTCCCTTTTTGAGGGGCGCAGGATGCGCGCCTTTCGCCGCCTTGCGGGGCTTGATGTGCGCGGCGTCGAGATCCTCGCGCCCGAAGCCTACAAGGGCAAGCGCTTCCCCGTCGGCGAGGATACCTACATCGGCTCCGCCAGGGACTGTGAGATTCCCCTTCCGCGCACGGATCTTAAGGAGGAGCATGCCCGCATTTTCTGCCGGCGCGGCGAAGTGGTGCTGCAAGTGCGGCAAAGGCGCTTTTGTGAGGTGAACGGCGCGAAACCCGCGCGCACGACGGCGCTCCATGAGGGCGATGTCGTTTGGATGCGCGATGTGTGCTTCGTCTGCCTCAAAAAAAGGCCCGCGGGGGAGGGGGCGCGCGATGCATAAGATCCGGCATGTCAGCGTTTCGGGCGCGCTCGCGTGCGTGCTGCTCTTTGCGGCGAGCTGCTTTTTGCTCCTCGCATTCGCGGGCGAAACGTTCGACGGCGCGGCGCTTCTTTTCGGCCTGCTTCTTTGCGCGCTCGTTCTTGCGGAGTATATCGCGCTTTTATGGATCGCGCCCCATGCGGATAGGATCCTTTTCATCCTCATCGCTTTTCTCACAACGCTTGGCATGGCCGTGCAATACCGCATGTCCGCAAGCGCGGCGCTGCATCAGCTCGTGATGGCGCTCGTGGGCGGCGCTGCGATGCTCGCCGGCGCGGCGCTTATGAAGAAACCAGCTTTCGTGCGTCTTTTGAGCCTTCCTTTTGCGGTGCTGAGCATTGCGATCCTCGTTGTGCTGCTGTTCATCGGCAAGGAGTCGGGCGGCGCGAGAAACTGGCTCAGCGTCGCCGGGGTGTTGTTTCAGCCCTCCGAGTTCGTCAAAGTCGCGCTGATTATCGTGCTCGCAAGCGCCATGACCGACGCCGTCGCGCCAAGAAAGCTCGTGCCCGCCATGCTCTTCACGGCGGCCGTTGCGGCGCTTCTTGTGTTGCAGCGCGACCTTGGCGCGGCGATGCTCGCGCTCTGCGTTTTCCTCATGCTGTTCTATGCGGCGACCGGCAAGCTTTTGGCGACGTTTGTCGGCATTGCGGCGGGGGCCGCGGGCGCGTATGCAAGCTACCTCGCGTTCGATCATGTGCGCGCGCGCGTCGCCGTGTGGCTCGACCCCTGGGCTACCTATTCGACCAGCGGCTACCAGATTGCGCAGGGCCTTATGGCCATCGCTTCCGGCGGGTTATGGGGCGCGGGGCTCGGCCTCGGCTCGCCGATGTTGATCCCCGCTTACCGCACCGACTATGTGTTCGCGGTCATCTGCGAGGAGTTCGGCATTTTCTTCGGCGTGGGGGTGATCGCGCTCTACGCGCTTATCATCGTGCGCGGCGCGATGATCGCGCTCGCGAGCGAAGACCGGTTTTCCTCCCTTTGCGCCTTTGGCGCGGCGGCGCTGATTGCTGTGCAAACATTCATCATCATCGCGGGGGTCATCAAGCTTATCCCGCTCACGGGCATCACCATGCCCTTTGTCAGTTATGGGGGCAGCTCCATGATCGCGTTCATGGCCGTGGCGGGCCTCATGCAGGGCGTCGCCTGCGCAAACGGCGGCACGCTCGAGAGAAAGCTATTGGAAGCGGAGGAGGAAGCATGAACACATCGCGCAACATTAAGGTTTTGCTCGCGGTTTTCGTTTTGCTCTTCGCGCTGCTCGCGTGCTACCTCGTTTATATTATCGATGCTTATGGCGATTATTGGTTCGCAAGCCCCTACAACACGCGCGTCGCAGCCGAACGCTCGCGCGTCGTCGCGGGGGATGTGCTCGACCGCAGCGGCAGAACGCTCGCTTCTACGGATGAGCTTGGCGCGCGCGTCTATGCGGCGGATCGGACGCTGCGCCTGGCGAGCGCCCACGCGCTTGGCGACAATACGGGGCAGGCTATCGGCGCGCAATCGCTGTTTGCAAAATACCTGTTGGGGTTTGACGCCGGCCTTGGCGCGCGGCTCGATGCGCTTTTGAGCGGTGAAAAACGCCGCGGCGCGGACATCGTGCTCACCATCGACGCGAAGCTTTGCGAGTACGCCTATTCCCTGCTCGACGGGCGCAGCGGCGCGATTGTCGTGATGAACTATAAGACCGGCGAAATTTTAGCTATGACGAGCGCGCCCTCCTTCGACCCCTCAAAGATCGCAAAACCCTCGTATGAACCGGAGGCGGGGAGCCTCGTCAACCGCGTGACGATGGGAAGGTATACGCCCGGCTCGACTTTCAAGCTCATCACGACCGTCGCCGCGCTCCGGTATCTTCCGAATGCGCAGAGCCGCACTTTCACCTGCACGGGCATGCTCGCGTTCGATGAAAAAAGCGGCGCGCGCGTCGACCCCGCGATCGCGCTTGATGAAGAGGGCAATGCGAAGCCCGGCTATGCGCTGCTGCGCGATTTTGAGGGCGAGGTGCATGGGGAACTGACGCTTGAAGAAGCGTTCGTCCATTCCTGCAACAATGTTTTTGCGCAGATCGCGCTCGAAGTCGGCGCGGACAGGCTCAAAAAAACCGCAGAGGAGCTCGGCTGCAACGGTGAGTTCATTTTCAGCGAACTTGTCGTTTACAGCGGCGCCTGCGAAAGCGCACGCACGGATTTCCAGCTCGCCTGGAGCGGTGTCGGCCAGCATACGGATATCATGACGCCGATGCACCTGTGCCTTCTCGCGGCCGCCGTCGCCAACGACGGCGTGATGATGACGCCCAAGCTCCTTTTGGAAGCGCGCGGCGGGAAAGGCGCCGCGCTCATGCCCGCAGCCTACAAAGCGCCGCTTCGCGGCAACGAGGCCGCGTTCCTCAAAGAATGCATGAAAAAGACCGTCGCCGGGGGCACCGGCACCAAAGCGCGGGTCGGGGGATATACCGTGTGCGGCAAAACCGGCACGGCCGAGGTTTCCGCGAGCGCCGCGCCGCACGCGTGGTTCGTAGGTTTCATCGAAGAAGAGGCGCGGCCGTATGCGGTTTGCGTCGTCGTCGAAAACGGAGGTGGGGGAGGCGCGATTGCCGCGCCCCTCGCCGCCTCCGTGCTTGAACAAGCGATTTTGCTCGTCAAATAGGTCTTAGCTCTAGCCCTCCGCGTGCTTTGCGGTGTAGGCGAGCAGCAGGTCTACCATCATGCCGTAGCTTTTCACGCCATGCTCCTGCTGGTTGAATTTAAGATACTGGTCGTTGATCTTGCTGACCTTCTTTTCAATAGGTCCCTCGAAGGAGGCCCAGTATTTGTTATAATCCACAAGGTCGCGCAGCATGCCCGCGCTGTAGGTCGCGCGCACGCCGTTGTATTTTTCGGGATCGGCGGCATAAAGCTGGTTTGCGCAATTGGTGAGCGCATGCATCACGCCCGAATATTCAATCGCGGTGATCTCGGAGCTTGTGCAGGCAAGATAGGCGACGAAGTTCGCCTCGTCCTCGCGCGCAACGCCGAGGTAATGCGCCGTTTCATGCGCCGCCGTCGACGGCAGGAAGAGCGCCGGCTGGTCCACGTTGACGTTAGGCTCGTTCGTGTAGGGGACGAAAATGCCCGCAATACCCGCGTAGCTCATAGCCTTTGAAAGGAACACGGCTTTTGCGGGGTAAGCCTGGCGGGAGAAGAGCGCCTCCCTCAGGCCGAGGTTGTGGTAAGCCGCGGGGATTTGGTTGAAGTAAATGCCATAGCCCTCGGGCAGCGTGAAAACGCCGTTTTCATCTTCCTCGACCTCTTCGCGAAGCGCGGCGGCCCGCTCCGCAAGCGCGTAGCAAAGGGCTTCGAGTTCCTCGGCGGGACGCGGCGTAACGTCGAGCTCCATGCGTTTGGCCAGCGGCGGGCGGAAATAGTTGAATCCCCAACTAAGGTAGAACAGGTTGAAGAGCACTCCCGCCGCGATGAGAAGCGACACGAGAAAGAGAACGTAGCGCGCGAGGTTCAGCTTGCCGATGATTAGACGCACCGTTTTCACCAACATGAACGCGGTAATGGTCAGCACCGCAAAAAAAATGAGAAGTTCCGCAAGCGAAAGCCAACGCGCATAGGCGCTGGCCCTGCCGAGAACCGCGCTGATGTAAGGATAGATGCCGGAGCCATAAAGCCGCTCGGTGTGCTGCGGATATTGGGCCGCGAGCTTTGTGAGCCCGAAGCCGAGCGGCAGCAAAAGAAGCCAGGGTAGGCGGAACAGTACCCGCCGCCATTCTTCCCGCATTTTTCGACGTTTTTTCATTTTCGTTTCCATGCAGCGATTATACCATTGCTTTTGCGGTTTCGGAATAGAGGCTTCGTGAATTTTTGCGCGCTTGCGCTTTTTTCTCATTCAATCGGCAAACTGTGCGGGCCGGTGGCGGCGGAGGAACTCGAGCATCATCTCCTCATCCGGCGCCTCGGTAAAAACCGTCACTTTGACCTCCTCGCTTCCCACAGGGAACATGTAGACCGTGGGGCCGCTGCGAATGCGCGAGGGGAACATGTGAACTTTCAGCCACACGCAGGGGAGATAGCCTTCGGCGTATATGAGCATGGTGATCTCGCCATATTCGGCGCCCGTCAGGCGGTTGAACGCCGCGTCCGTGTCGACGGGGATGGAGGAGATCAGCGCCATGCCGCGCGCGTTCGTTTTGCCCGTGATGCCGCTTTCGGGCAGAACGATCACGGCGTCCGCAAGCGGGCGCAGCGTGTAAGCGTCGATTACATAAAGGCTGAGGTGGCCATAGGGGGGCGTTTTTTGTTCGAAAAAGAGCGTGCATAGAACGCCCGCGGTAACGAGCAGCACGCAGCAGATCAAAAGAATATTCCGAAGCTTGAGGCTCATGCGCATGCCCTCCACGATCAAATTTATGAAAACAAAGCCGCGCATATGTGATATAATGAGCCATCCTAAAAGGCGGGAGGAGGTTCCTTATGGCGGCAAACTATGCAAGCGGCGCGTGGCGGAGCGCGATGCGCATTCGGGTTGATTACCATAACATGATAGCCGGGTGCGTCGGGGAGAAAGGCATCTCGCAAGAGGAACTTGCGGCCTTTGAAAACGACTGCGCGCGCGCCTTTGAAAGCGTCGCGCGAAACCGCGCAAATATGAAATGGCGCGGGCTGCCGTTCAACCAGGCGGAGGTCGTGAAAAAGATCGGCCATGCGGCTGAAAACATCCGCGCCAACTACGAAGCCTTCGTGGTGCTGGGCATCGGCGGCAGCGCGCTCGGGCCTATCGCCGTGCAGCAGGCGCTTTCGCACCTGCATTATAATGAACTGCCCAAAGAAAAGCGCGGCGGCCCGCGCCTCTATGTGGTCGATAACGTCGACCCCGAGCGCATCGCGGCGCTTCTTGATGTGATCGATTTGGAAAAGACCGCTTTTAACGTCATCACCAAATCCGGCGGCACGTCGGAAACGATGGCCCAGCTTCTGCTTTTCACTTCTCTTCTAAAAGAAAAACTCGGCGGGAACTGGCGCGCGCACGTCGTTGCCACGACCGATGAGCATCAGGGCAACCTCATCAAGATTGCGCGGGAAGAAGGGCTTGAAACCTTTTATGTGCCCGAGGGCGTGGGCGGGCGTTTCAGCGAGCTGAGCCCCGTGGGGCTTCTTGCGGCGGCCGTGTGCGGCATCGACATCCGCGGCCTTCTCGTGGGCGCGGCCTATATGGACGGGCTTTGCTCCTTTGCCGATTATCGGAAAAACCCTGCCTTGATGAGCGCCGCGCTCGAGGTGCTTGCCATGAAAAAGGGCTGCAACATCAGCGTGCTCATGCCCTATGCCGATTCGCTCAAAAGCATGGCCGACTGGTACGCGCAGCTTTGGGCGGAATCCCTTGGCAAGCGATCCGACCGGGACGGCACGCTCGTTCATTGCGGGCAAACGCCGGTCAAGGCGCTGGGCGCGACCGACCAGCATTCCCAGGTGCAGCTTTATACCGAAGGCCCGTTTGATAAGGTGGTCACTTTCCTCGGCGTTGCGCGCTACCGAAGCGAAGTCATGATTCCCCACAGCTTTGACGATATCCCCGACGTTGCGTTTTTGAGCGGCCGCACCTTCAACGAGCTGATCGAATCCGAACGGCTCGCAACCGAATATGCTCTCACAAAATCCGGCCACATGAATAAAACCGTTTTGCTGCCCGAGGTGAACGCTTTTACCATCGGCCAGCTTCTCTGCCTGTTTGAAATGCAAACGGCTTTTGCGGGCGAACTTCTCAACATTAACGCGTTCGATCAACCGGGTGTGGAGGAGGGCAAGCGCGCCACCTACGCGCTGCTTGGCAAGGCGGGCTATGATGAAAAGCGCGCGGAACTTGCGCTCGGCATGAAAAAGAGCGGCGCGCATCTCGTGTGATGTTTATGGACGGTTTGTGAATTCGGGGGATTTGCGCTTAACACGGGCGTGCGCTTCATGTAAAATCTAAGTATCCCACGAACGGAGGGCGCAAGTGAAACGGATTCTGGCCGCCGCGCTGGCGCTCGTGCTGCTCGCGATGTTGGGCTGCGCGAAACAAACACAATCGGAACAAACGCCCCCGCCGGGGGACGTGACCTCGTCGCCCGAGCCGGATGAAATACCCGGCGGCGGTGATTTCACGCTGCTCGGCCTCATCATCGACGATGACGGAAGCGATGCGGCGTATCTCACGATGTATGGCTTTTTGCACACGGCGGAAACCCTTGGGTATGCGGCGAAGCTCTACCGCGCCAAGGCGGGCGCGGAGGCGCTTGCGGCCGTCGCACGCGCCGAAGCGGACGGGGTGAACGCGCTGCTCATCGCTTCCCCCGCGGGCGTGAACGACGCGGCCGTGACAGAGGCCGCCAACCGCGGCATGCTCGTTGCCGTGCCTTACGATAAATCGACTGCGCCGGGGCTCTCCTGCAACGTGGTGGCCGACGATACGGATTATTATGACGAACTCGCGCGCGGGCTTGCCGAGCGCATGAGCGAGCGCAGCCTCAAATCCGGCCGCATCCTCGTTTATGGGCGCGATCCTTCGGTGTGCCTTGCGATGTTCGAGGGCTCCATCCGCACAAGCTACCCGCAGTTCGGTGTGGTCGCCTTTACGCGGACCGCTGCGGACGAGCAGGCCGCCATCGACGAGCTTGCGCAATTTTTGCTCTACAACCGCGATATCAAGGGCCTGTATGTGATCGATGCGGACTCTTCCGCGCTCGCCGTAAAAGCGCGCGCGCAGGCGCAAAAGCTCTTTCGCACGAATGGCGCGCCGCCCTCTCCCTCGCCGACGCCGGGCGCTGCGGGCACGCCCTCGGCGACGCCCGTCAACCCGGGCCTTCTCACGCAGATCATGGTGACGGTGTTTTGCAACGGTTTGAGCAACGACAATTACGGCCTGTTTGACGGCAACGATATCTATGCGCTGTGCATCGAACCTTATTATGAGGCGGCGGCGCAGGGGACGATGGCGCTCGACGGGCTTTTGCGCGGCGGGCAGGCGGCGGAGATCATCAAGGTGAACCGGCCGCTCGTCTATGCCGGCACGGCGGAAAAATACAAAGCGGTTTATGACCAAATGAGGCTGATGTTCTCGCTGGATTAAGGATGGGGTTCGGGACGGATGATCGATCTGAAGCTGTTGAAAAGAATAGACTGGCTGACGATTCTCTTGGTGCTCGCGCTCGTGGGCTTTGGGCTTGTGAGCATCGCGAGCATCATGGCCACGCCCTTTGACGGCACCGAAGCAAGCCTCAACGATTTCATGCAAAGGCTCAACCTCAACTATGTAAAAAAGCAGGCGGTCAACTTCCTCGTCGGCATCGCGGCCTTTCTTTTTATGATCGTGTTCGATTATCAGATTTACCAGCCGCTAATCAAGTTCGTTTATGTCGGCCTGCTTGGGCTTCTCGCGCTGCTGCTCATCATCGATAAAACCAACCGCGGCATTTCGGCGTGGTTCGTGTTCGAAGCGATCGACCGTTCGATCCAGCCCTCGGAGCTCTCTAAAATTTCCATCATCGTGGCCCTCTCGGTGGTGGTTTCGGGGTCGATGGCAAAAAACGAGGGCAAACTCAAGGATTTCCGCTCGATCATAACGGCGCTGGCGCTGTGCGCCGTGCCGACGGCTCTCGTGATGCTGCAGCCCGACTTTGGCACGGCGTTTGTTTATCTTTGCATCACGGTCGTCATTTTCTTCGTGGCGCGTATCGGTTGGGGCTACATTGCCGCGGCGGCGGGCGCGGCGGCCGTGGCGCTGCCCGCGGCCTATTTCTTCTTTATGAACGATGACCAAAAGGGCCGCATCAACGTGTTCCTCAACCCCGAACTAAACACGCTCAGCGAAGGGTATAACGTGCTCCAATCGAAGCTCGCCATCGGTTCCGGCCAGCTTTACGGCAAGGGGTATTTTAGCTCCGGCACGCTTGCGCAGCTTCGCTATGTGCCCGAGCGGCACACGGACTTCATCTTCTCGGGCATCGCGGAGGGGCTCGGCTTCGTAGGCGGCACGGTGCTGATTGCGCTCTTCTTTTTGCTGATCTTCCGCTGGCTGTGGATCGCCTTGCACGCGAAGGACTATCTTGGCATGTGCCTGGTCGCGGGATGCGCGGGCATGCTGCTTGCCCACGTTTTTGAAAACATCGGCATGACCATGGGCCTCATGCCGGTCACGGGCATCCCGCTGCCCTTTGTCAGCTACGGGGGATCGAACCTTTTAACGAACATGATCGCCGTAGGCATCGTCGAGGGCGTGTGGATGCGGCGGCCTCAGCAAAAAATAGCACATCGGGCATAATCTCCCGCCCCCCGCCGGCATAAGCTATTTTGCGGGGGGGATGTTCTTATGGCTGCGAATCAAAACAAAATCGAAGTTTCCGCCTTTTGCACAGACGAAGCGCGCAGGCCGCGTTTTTCGGGGCGTTTTGCCGGGCGCGTTGCGCGCGCGGCAGGGGTTCGCGGCGCGTCGATGCTCGTCAAGCTTGGCGTGTGCTGCGCGGCGGCGGCGCTGGTGCTGGTGATCAAAATATCCTCCGAGCACCGAAGCGACCTGATCTCCGCGTTGGAGGGAACAGTTCCTTCCAACGAGAGCGAGCTTGACGAACAGCTCGGCAAGCTCAAATTTGTGGAGCTGCCGGGCATCATCGAGGTGTTTTCGAGCGAGGAGCGCACGCTCATCGGCTTTGAGGGCGCAACGGGCGAGCTGCTTTGTGAAGGCACGCTCATCAAGCTCATCGCCAAAGAGGAGCAGGCCGTTTCGATCAACGCGTCCTGCGAGGTGAGGGAAACGGGGGAGGACCCGCTCTACGGCCCCTATGTTCAGCTCGATATGGGCGCGGATGCGCTTTTAACGGTCTATGGCTTGGGCGCGGTCGTGCCCGAAAAAGGGCAGCGGCTCATCGCGGGGGATGAATTGGGGCGCGTCGGCGAAAAAAGGGCGCTCTATGCTTCCGTCAAGCTCGCGGGGCGGCCTTCCGACCCGGCCGCTTACCTTAACCTCAACGTTGCGCCGTGAACTTCACGCTTTTCACCGTAGGGAAAACGCGCGTTCGCCTGAACGCGCTTTTTTTCGTGCCGGCGCTCCTCGCGTTTATCTCGGGAAACGGTCCCCTTTTTTTGCTCACCTTTTTCGCGCTTTCTTTGCATGAGGCGGCGCATGCGGCCATGACCTATGCCTGCGGCATCGGCATTGCGGAAATCGGCATCCACCCTCTGGGCTTTCGCGCGAAGCTTGGCGCAGGCGCGCGCACTGTGGGGGATGAACTCGCCATCGCCGCCGCAGGGCCGATCTTCAGCTTGACGGCGGGAGTCGCCGCCTCGCTCGTTTACCACAGCGGCTTGATGGCAAGCGAGACCCTTCGCCTTTTTGGTAGCGTGAACACGGTGCTCGCGCTTTTCAACCTGCTGCCCGCGCCGCCGCTCGACGGCGGGGCGCTCATCGGGGCGGTTATCGAAAGCAGGGCTTCCGCCCGCGCCGCGCGCCGCACGCTGGGCGTCCTGGGCCTCGTGACGGCCGCGCTCCTCGCGGGAGCATCGGCGCTTTTGTATCTGCGCGGAGCGAGCTTCATTCCAGTGGGCGCCGCGGCGGTCTTTCTTGCGATAGCGGGCGCGCAGGAGCTTTTTATGGCGCGGCGCGGGCGCGCGGACGCGATGCTTAAACGGCGGGCGGCGCTTGCCGACGCACACGGCGTGCGCGTGCGCGAGGTGGCGCTGCGCGGCGATGTGGCGGCGGCGGAGGCGCTGCGCTTTGCCGCATCGGGCTTCTACACGCGCTTTGTGGTGCTGGGCGCGGACCTAAAAGAGCTTGGCACGCTCAGCGAGCAGGATCTTTACGAGGGCATGGCGCATGCCGGGCGGGAGGTTACGCTGCAAGCGCTTCTGCGTGCGTCGATTGACCAAAGGCGCGGGGGGTGATACACTGAATCGAGAAAAAGTTTGGAGGTCGTATTGAGCACCGTACATCTACCGGACAGGCTCCTTGCAAGCGTGGAGAAGCCCGCGCGCTACACCGGCGGGGAGCTGAACATGACGCAGAAAACGGACGCCGCGCTGCGCTTCGGGCTCTGCTTTCCCGATGTTTATGAGATCGGCATGTCCCACTTGGGCTCGCGGATTCTCTACCATATTCTCAACAGCCGGGAGGATACGATCTGCGAGCGCATCTTCGCGCCGTGGACGGATATGGAACGCGCCATGCGGGCAAACGGCCTGCCGCTTTTCACGCTTGAAACCAAGCGCCCCGCCGTCGAATGCGATGCGCTCGGCTTTTCGCTGCTCTATGAAATGTGCGATACGAACATCCTCACCATGCTCGACCTTGCGGGTATTCCCCTTCGCGCAGCGGACAGGGGCGAAGATGTGCCGCTTATTTTGTGCGGCGGCCCCTGCGCCTGCAACCCGGAACCGCTGGCGCCGTTTATGGATGCGGTGATGATCGGCGATGGGGAAGAGCTCATCTGTGATGTGGCGGACGCGCTGCTTGAAGGCAAGCGCCTCAACCTCAGCCGCCGGGAGAAGCTCCTTCGCCTCGCGCGCATCAACGGGGTGTATGTGCCCTCTTTGTATGAGGCGCGCTACGATGGGGCGGGCATGTTCGCGGGCCTTTATAAGCTCGTATCCGATGCGCCGGATGCGATCGCCCGGCGCGTGGTAGCCGACCTCGATGCCGCGCCCTACATCGGCGAGCCCATCGTTCCCTATATGTCCATCGTGCACGACAGGATCGCGCTCGAGGTGTTCCGCGGCTGCACGCGCGGCTGCCGCTTCTGCCAGGCGGGGTATATCTACCGGCCCGTGCGCGAGAGAAAGCTTGAAACCGTGCTCAAACAGGCGCGCGCTCTCTACGCCTGCACGGGCTATGATGAAATGTCGCTCTTTTCTTTGAGTACCGGCGATTATTCAGGCATCCACGAGCTCGTGCCCGCCATTATGGATGAATTTGAAGAGGAGCATGTTTCCGTTTCGCTGCCCTCGCTTCGCATCGATAATTATTTGAAGGACGACCTTGCCCGCATGCAGCGCGTGCGAAAGGCCGGCCTTACCTTCGCGCCCGAAGCCGGCACGCAGCGCCTTCGGGATACGATCAACAAGGGCGTGGATGAAGAAGACCTTCTGCGCGCCGTGGGCGACGCGTTCGAGGCCGGGTGGGACGGCGTGAAGCTCTATTTCATGATTGGCCTGCCCACCGAAACCGATGAAGATATTCTCGGCATCGCCGACCTCGCGCGCAAGGTCAGTGCGCGCTATTATCAAATCCCCAAGGAGCGGCGCGGCAAGGGGCTGCGCATTTCGGTGAGCGCTTCGACGTTCGTCCCCAAGCCCTTCACCCCGTTCCAGTGGGAGCCGCAGGATGTGAAAGAGGAGATCGTGCGCAAGCAGCGCCTGTTGAAGGAAGCCCTCAAGGGTATCCGCGGCGTGGAGTTTGCGTACCATGCGCCGGATATCAGCATTCTCGAGGCGGTGTTTGCGCGTGGGGACCGCAGGCTTGCCGATGTGCTCGAGGGCGCGTGGCGGCGCGGCGCGCGCTTCGATTCGTGGGATGAGTGCTTCGAGCGGCGGCGCTGGGAGGAAGCTTTTGAAGAAGCCGGCCTCGATCCCGCCTTCTATGCTCACAGGCGGCGGGACCTGCACGAGCGCCTGCCCTGGGAGCACATCGACATGCTCGTGACAGCGGAGTATTTGATAGAGGAGCGGAACGCGGCCTATCGCGCCTCAAAAACCGGCGATTGCCGGCAGGGTTGCAAAGGTTGTTTTGGGAAGAAATATGCGGATTATTGCAAGGTTTTCTAAAAAAGAGGCAGCGCGCTTCGTCTCTCACCTCGATATTCAACGGCTCTTCGGGCGCGCGTTCAGCCGTGCGGGGCTGCCCGTTTCCTATTCGCAGGGCTTCAATCCCCACCCGGTGCTGGCATTTGCAACGGCGCTTTCAACGGGCGTGACGAGTGAAGCCGAATGGCTCGACGTGAAGCTCGATGATGATATTGCGCCCGAAGCTTTCGCCGCGCGCCTTAACGCCGTATTGCCTACGGGCTTTGAAGTGCGAGAGGCTCTCGCGGTGGAGGAGAAGCTGCCCTCCCTGAGCGCGCTGCTTGCGAGCGCATCCTACGCGGTGCGCTTTGACGCGGGCGCGGATATCGGCAAGCTCGAGGCTGCGCTCCAAGAGCTTCTTTCCGGCCCCATCGTTATTTCCAAGCGCACCAAGGGCGGCGTGAAGCCGGTCGATATTCGGCCGCAGGTGCTCAGCGCCGCATTTGATGAAGCGGGCACGCTTCGCGTTGAGGGCGTGCTCAACGCCGCGGGCAGCCTCAACTGCGATGTGTTCGTGCGCGAACTGCTTTTGCGCACGGGGGATGCGGCGGGGTTGGATTATGCGATCGGGAGGGAAAGGGTGCTTTTCCAAAACGGGCAGAGCATCCTCTTGTGAATGCTGTGAGGGAGCCTATGAAGCGGGAAATATTCGTCGATATCAATCCCTATCAAACGCGCGTGGTGCTCGCCGAGGGCGGCGAGCCGAGCGAAATTTATATCGAGCGCCGGGGGCGCGAGCGGCTTGTGGGCAACATCTATAAAGGGCGCGTGCAGAATGTTCTGCCCGGCATGCAGGCGGCGTTCGTCGACATCGGTCTTGAACGCAACGCTTTTTTATATGCGGGCGATATCCGCACCGATAAATCGGAGTTTACCTTCAACGGCGAAGCGCCGCCGATCCCGAGCGGCGTGCCCAACATACGCGATATCGTCAAGGTCGGGCAGGAGATCGTTGTGCAGATCGTCAAAGAGCCGGTGGGCGCAAAGGGCGCGCGGGTCACGACGAACATCACTTTGCCCGGGCGCACGCTCGTTTTGATGCCCTCGGTCAGCTATGTGGGCGTTTCGCGCCGCATTGAAGATGAAGCCGAGCGCATGCGCCTTCGCGCGACGTTCGAGCGCGTGGCGGGCGGGCGGAGCCGGGGGGCCATCGTGCGTACGGCCGCCATCGGCAAGAGCGACGCCGAGTTTGAAAACGATTATGTGTTCCTCACACGCTTGTGGGAGCGCATTTGCCAAAAGGGCGAGCTTGCGGCCGCGCCGCGCCTGCTGCACGCGGAGGAGCCGCTGGTTTTCCGCACGATCCGCGATATTTTCACGCCCGACATCGACAGGCTCGTCATCAACGACCGGGAGTTTTTCGACCGGGTGCAGATCGTTGCGGGCATCATTTCGCCCTCGCTGCGGGATAAGGTCGAGCTGTATGACGAAGTTCCCGATATGTTCGACGCGCTCGGCCTTGATGAAGCCATCCGCATGGCGCTCGAGCGCAAGGTTTGGATGAGAAACGGCGGGTCGATCATCATCGATCAAACGGAGGCGCTCACCACCATTGATGTGAACACGGGCAAATACGTCGGCAGCACCGATAATTTGCAGGAAACCATCACGCAGACCAACTGCGAGGCCGCGCGCGAGATCGCGCGCCAGCTTCGTTTGCGCGATATCAGCGGCATCATCATCGTCGACTTCATCGACATGGACGAGAGCGCCGACAAGGAGCGCGTGCTTGCGACCCTACGCGCGGAGCTTGCGCGCGACAGGACCAAAACGAACGTTCTTGGCATCACGCAGCTCGGCCTTGTGGAAATGACGCGCAAAAAAACACGCCAGTGCATCTCCAACACGCTGCAAATGCCCTGCCCCTATTGTGATGGGGACGGCAAGGTGCTCTCGGGCGAAACGATGCTCCTTCGCATACGCCGCAGGCTCATGCGCGATATCGGCACGGGCAGCGCCAAATGTTACCTCGTGCGCGCGCACCCCGATGTAGCGCGGGCCATTGCCGAAAACAGTTCCCCGCGGGCGGGCATTCTGCCGACCCCTGAGGGCGGCGCGGTCTATGTGCGCGCCGAGAAAGAGCTGCACATCGAGGAATTTGAGGTGCGCGCACTCTCTTCAACGCAGGAAATCGCCGAAGCCGCATCCTCTTCAACCGAGTATCGCGAAACGGATAGTAAAATGAAAAAAGCTAGTGACAGGATTTAAAATCTATGCTATAATCCTAAACTGTTGACGCGCGAGCGTCGGGCCAATGTAGCTCAGTTGGTAGAGCAGCGCATTCGTAATGCGCAGGTCCAGGGTTCGAGTCCCTGCATTGGCTCCATTTTTCGGGGCGTAGCGCAGCTTGGTAGCGCGTTTGGTTCGGGACCAAAAGGCCGGGTGTTCAAATCACCTCGCCCCGACCACAAGAAAAGCTAGAGTTCATCTAGCTTTTTTGTTTGCTCTAAATTAGTTCAA
>CAZJIS010000028.1:0-22308 GCA_964546125.1 uncultured Clostridium sp. | reverse complement strand
CCCATCATGGCGGGCATGGGACTCAACTTCGGCATGACGCTCGGCGCCATGGCCGGCGAGATCGGGCTGATTTTGGTTGCCGACTGGCAGATATGGGGCATTCCGGGCGTAATTCTTGCCATGATCGTCTCCATCCCGATCTCGGTCGTGCTCGGCCTTCTTTGCGGATCGCTCCTAAACCGCGCCAAGGGCAGGGAAATGATCACCAGCTACATCATCGCTTATTTCATCAATGGTCTGTACCTGTTGGTCGTCCTTTATATGATGGGGCCGATTATCCCGATCGCGCATTCCTCGATCAAACTGCCAAGGGGCTATGGCATCCGCAACACCGTCAGCCTTTTGAATATGCGGCAATGCATCGATAATCTGCTCGCCGTCAACATCGGCGGCGTCAAGATACCGGTGTTGACCTTCATCATCATCGCTTTGCTGTGCCTGTTCATCGTGTGGTTCAAAAAGACCAAACTCGGGCAGGATATGCGGGCCGTTGGCCAGGATATGGACGTCGCGCGCGATGCGGGCATCAATGTTGAGAAGACGAGGATTATCTCCATCGTCATGTCCACGGTATTTGCCGGGTTGGGCATGATTCTCTACCTGCAGAACCTGGGCAACCTCTCAACCTACAGCTCCCACTCGCAGATCGGCATGTTCTGCATTGCGGCGCTGCTTATAGGCGGCGCGTCGGTTGACAAAGCCTCCATCGGCAATGTGTTTCTTGGCGTTGTTTTGTTCCATCTGATGTTTATCGTGGCGCCGACGGCGGGTGCGAGGATCATGGGGGATTCCATGATCGGCGAATACTTCCGCGTGTTCATCTCCTATGGCGTTATCACGATCGCCCTTGTCATGTATGAAACGAAAAAGCGCAAGGCCAAGGGCAAAGCCGGCCGGCAGCTTGAACTGGCGCAGCTGGAGGGGGATAAAAAATGAACACAAAACGCAAAATCCTGTTTCGGGCGGGTGCGATAGCAATCCTTCTGCTTATTGCGGGCGCCATGTTCATTGTCGGCAGGGGGCATACCGTATACTTTGATAAGGAGGCCATCGAATACAACGGGCAAACCTATGCCTCCCCCTACAAGATCACGGTGTTCGTAAACGGCGAACAGGTAGCCAAGCTTTATAACACGGAGAGAGGGAGAGGTCAGGCGATCTGCATCGGCCAGAAATTTACCTTCTCCCTTAAGGTCACCGAGGACAAGGGCGGCAGCGAGAAGACCACTTCCATAACGCTTCGTTTGCCGTATAATATGGATGGCATCATCCTCAACCTGCCCGCCATGCTGGCCGGGCTACCCCAAGAGGCTTATCTCTCCGAATTCACAGCCGTACAGGTCGAACCGGAAACGGAGGATGAAGATATCGTTACGGATGACTTGGGCCTGCCGGAGGGTTGAAAAGAGGCGAATTCGCGCAGGCAACCGCTCAAATGGGCAAAACAGCTTAAAAAGCACCTGAACGGCCGGATTGTTTGAGCGTAACCAAACCAAACCGACAGCACACGAAAAAGCCCGGAATGCCGGGCTTTTTTATGCTCATTCGTCACCTTTGCCTAAAAACCGCAGGCCGGCGCTTGCCGCGGCCTATATTCGGCCATACCTTTGATGCATAGAAGAACTTATCCTTCCTTTTTACCTGTAAACAATGAAACCAGCCTATCCCAAAATGTTTCGTCGCCGGCCTCGGCCTTTACACCCTTCACCTCTCCCGGTTTTTCAATCCCATCGCATTTCAACACAAATTGAACCAGATCGGTATGCTCGTTTTTGGGCGAGGTGAAAGAAACCGGTTCAAAATCCGAGCTTGTATACTGATCCAGCATATCGTCGATCGTGGATTGTATCGCGTCCGGCATTTTGGCCGTTTCATCGCTCAATTCGGCGGTGCCGTCATGCAGTTCGGCCACGCCGCTATAGAGCTCGCCGACGCCGTCGCGCATGGAAGAAACTCCGCTGTGAAAATCGGCATAACCCGAGGACAACGAACCTACGCCATCCATGTAGCTCTTTAGCCCATTGTGGAACGCCGCATAGTTTCTATCCAACTCCGCCAGCCCCGCCGAGAGCTGCGCAAGCTGCTCCATCATATCCATTTTGGAGAGCGCCTCGCCGATTTTTATCGACATGTCATCAAGCGTGGCCGAAACCACATTGATGGAAGCGGACAGCGCCTCCATCGTGGGACCTACGGCGTCAAAGGCTTCTTTCACCTGGGCATAGGTGCCCTTGACGGTTTGAGCCGCCGTATAGGAATCGATAAGCGTCCCAAGCAAAGCGTATTGGCTTGGATCGGTTTGGGCATAGAGCGCCGCAATTTGCTCAGGGGTGATCGCCGCGCCGGGAATCCCCTGTATGGCTTGATCCAACGCCTCATAGGCCGGCGTAAAGCCGTTTTTTAACGCAATCAATCCGCCCGATATATCGCGCAGCCCATCGGCCAATTGCGACAAGCCTTGCGGAAGCTGGGCGAGATCGCCCAACTCCATTTCCCCCAAGGCCCCGTTAACAGACGAAGCAATCTGTGTGAGAGCGCCGCCAATTTGCGCGGACGCTTGAATAAGCTGCCAGGAATTGCCGCTTAGCTCGGAAAGGCCGGTTTTTATATCGGATGATCCGCTTGTTATTTTTTCCGCGCCGGTCTTCAATTCGGCTGCGCCATCGGCCAGTTCGCCCACACCGTCGTTCAAGTCGGAGATCGCGTCGGACAGCTCTGTAAAATCATCGGTCATTTTGTCCATATCCGGCAGCTCCACGCTCATGGAGAAGGGCATGGCGGCAATATCGATTCCGGTCATGGTAAAATCCCTGACGATCGCGCTCAGGGAAATCTCCGCATCCTTGCCCGGCATCACCGTATATACGATGGCTTTGTTTTTGCCGGCGTTTGCAACGGAGGCCCCCGGCGCTTCGATGTCGCTGCACTTCTCGGTATCCAGCGTTATGGTGATTTGCAGCATATAATTTTCATAAAAAGCCGGGGTTACCGCGGCGTTGTTTGTGCTTGCGATACGAATTTCAAGCTTGCCGGATGTTCCGGCAAGTTCTTGAGGCGCAGTTTTAACGCCGTCGAGCGCATACGATATATCGAATATCCACGGGAGCTCCGTTGCCGCCATATTGCCCTGATAATAGAAGTTTTCCGCACCGGTTTGAACGGTAAGGGCGTCGCCGTCGCGCGCTATGGGCGCCGTGTCGGTCAGGTTCGTGACCGATGTATACTCGCCGTAATCCGTGATGCTTCCTGCTCCGGCAAGCGCGAAGTGGTTGACGGCGTACATGGAGCGGACGCTGCCGTTTGGCGTGAGGATGGCGTAAATAACTTCATCCTTTCCCTTTATTTCGGCGTCGTCCGCGGCGTTTCCGCCCGCCGCGAGCGACGGGCTGCCCGTGGCGGTGACCGACAATATCGCGGCTAAGCCGATGGATAAAAAAGTTTTGAACAGTTTAGATTTCATCGTTATACCTCTCTGTAATCTTAGACTTTCTCATTTAGCTGGTAAAAAAACTCCGTTTTGAAAGTGGTCTTTTCAATTGCTTTATCAAACGCCACCAGCAAGGTGGGCAAAAAGCATACCACCATCAAAAAGGAAAGCAAGGTGCCGCGCCCGAGCAGCAGCCCTATATCGGCAATGGCGCTGTTTGACGATGTTGCATACAGCGTAAATCCGGCCGTGGAAAGAGTGAGCGCCGAAACGAGTATGGATTTGAAGGAACCGCCAAGGGAAACGCCGATCGCCTCACGCTTGGGCATCTGTTTTCGGTTTCTCAAATACGTGCTTGTCAGCAATATGGCATAGTCCACCGTCGCGCCCAGTTGTATCGTGCTCAGCACCAAATAGCCGAGGAAGTTGATCGGCGTGCCGGTAAAATAGGGGATGGCGAGGTTGATCCAGATGCCGGCTTCGATGGTTAATACCAGAATAAACGGCAGTGTCGCCGATTTGAACGTGAGCAGCAAAACAAGAAAGATGGCGACAACGGCAATCAGGTTAACGACCACATTGTCTTTTTGCACGATGTTTTTCATGTCGTATAAATTGACGCTTTGGCCGAGCGTATAAAAGCTATCTCCATAATGCGCTCTCGCTTTTTCATGGATGCTCTCCACGGTTTTGAACGCGATGCCGCCTTCCGCGGGCGTATCCGTATAAGCGATTATACGGGCGTAGCGTTCCGAGTAAAACTGCCCTGTTATAGCGTCGCCGAGATATTCGGGGGGGATGACCGCGCCCACGTTTGCGGCATACGAGAGGATGCCCGTTATATGGTCAAGCTGTTCAAGCTCTTTGCACAGCATCTGTTCTTTGGCTACATCGCCCCGGGGAACCAATAAAGCTATGACGGTGGACTTGCCGAATTGCTCCTCAACCGCAACGGTATCCCTGCCATAACGGGTGCTGGAGTCGATCGCGTCGTTCCCATAAAGAAACCCGGTGCGTCCCTGCCCCAAAAAAGCGGGGACGATCATCAAAGAAATGACAACGGCCGCCGGTACGGCTATTTTCGAGAGCACCCTGTTGATGTTTCCAAAGCCGGGCATAAACGCCCGGTGCTGCGTTTTATCGATCGCTTTGTACATGGAAAGGATGAGCGCCGGAAGGAAAACCATAACCGAAATAAAGCTGAAAATGATGCCCTTGGCCAGATTGATGCCTAAATCCGCGCCTATTCTGAAGTTCATGAATAGAAGAGCTAAAAAGCCAAACAGCGTGGTCGCCGCGCTGGCCGCTATAACTGCCATGGACTCCTTCATGGCCTGGCGCATCGCATCTTCCACATTGGCGTATTTTTTTCTGTTATCCTGGAAGCTGTGAAGCAGAAAAACGGCATAGTCCAGCGAACAGGCCAATTGCAAAATGGGGCTGATCGAGTTTGTCATAAACGATATTTCACCGAGAAAAATATTTGTCCCCATGTTGATAACGATGGAAATACCGATCGCAAGCAGAAACAGCAGCGGTTCGAGCCATGAAGCCGTTGACAAAATCAAGATGAGGATAATCACGGGCAATAAAACGGCCAATGCTTTTAAGACGGTCGATGCGGCTGTTTGCCGGATAAACATCAAAGCGGGCGCTTCGCCCGTAAGCGCGTCATCGCTGCCGATCAGCTCCAGGATAGCGTTGCAGGCCTCTTTTTCCAGCCCTTTGGCGACCGTAATGGAGAACAAAGCGCTGCCGTCTTTATAGAAGCCCTTGATCGCGTCCGCATCGCCCATTTCAAGAGGTTGTTTGATGTCCATCATATCGTCGAGCCATATGACCTGCGTGACGCCGTCGACGGCAGCCAGTTTTTGCTTATATACAAGCGCTTGCGTAAGAGAAACGCCCTTGACCATAACGCTTGCGTTTGGCAGGGGCTGCGTGAATTCATCCTTCATGATTTTGAGCGCCGTGGTGGATTGCGCATCCGGGGGCAAGTAGTCGACCATGTTATAATTGACGTCTACAAAAAGCAAAAGGAATAGGCACGCCAGCGTGGCGGCGGCAAATAAAAGAATAACCGCTTTTTTGTGCTTGACGATGCTGTTTGAAAACCGATCCATGATACTCCTCCGATTGTGCATTGCAAACCGCACTGCATTGAATTATAATAGACATGGTGTTGGACTACAACCATCAACGTTGCGCAAAATGGCTTGAAGGACGACAACCGGGGTAAAAAGTGATGGATTACGGAATACGGGGTAAAATATGGAAAAGAAAATGGATCAGCGGGTCAGGCTGACCCGAAGCCTTTTAAAAAACGCTTTGGTGCAGTTGATGCAAACGCAGCATATCTCCAAGATTTCCATAAGGGCCTTATGCGAAGTTGCGGATATCAATCGCAGCACTTTTTATGTGCATTATACCGACCAATACGACCTTCTGAATCAAGTTGAACAGGAAGTTCTCGATAATCTGAACAGATATTTGAGCAAACAGGATTTAGATGAAAATCATCCGATATCCGTTCAGGTTTTGACGAAAGTTTTGGATTATGTGAAAGAAAATGTGGAACTGTTCAAGGCTTTGCTCAGCGAAAATTGCGATTTTGCCTTTCAAAAAGCGTTGATGGAATTAGCCCAGGTCATATCATCCCAGCAAAACCAATCGCTTGACGCGAGAACACAGGAATATATTGAAACATTCGGCCTTACCGGCACGATCAGCATGCTGCAAAAGTGGCTGCATGACGCAACGGATGAATCGCCGGCGCAGATGGCGGAGTTTGTCATACAGGTGACTTATTATGGGATAAGCGGCATAAAGAAGAATGCGTTCAACAGCAAAGCATGACCCTCCTTTTGCTTGGCCACGGCATGCTGTGCGGGAGGGGAAGGAAAATGTCCGGCGCGGTTTGCAAAGGAGTTTATGGTTCCGCAGCGCCTCAAAACCCGCAAACAGGCGGTAAAGGAAGCGCCCCTTTGGGCCTGTTAAGTGTGGCGGCCCGACAATCAACGGCCGTGCTTTTCCCCTTGTTTTCTTCTTGGCTTTTCCTTCTCAAAAACGTATGGCGGCCCCGCGCGCTTTTCACGCGCACGCAGGAGGGAATCCTTGACTTTTGCGCAACCGTATAGTATTCTGTGGAAGTCATTGGTTATATTCCAGTTGGGCGGGGTCGCTTATGCGGCAGCTTGTTTCAAGATTTGTTGCCTATGGGTGAGGGCTTCCGTTGGGGGAAGATCTCACCCTTTAGATTTTCGTTTATCCCCTTGCGTTTGCGTGTATCCTAAGCGTTCCCCAAACAGAGGGCGGAGGTAAAGTATGGCTGATCCGGTCGATCTGATCCGCGAAGCGGAGCTCATGGCTGAAAAGATCCTGCGCGACGCCGCGCTTGAGGCCGCGCGTGTGCGGGAAGAGGCGCATTCGCAGGCGGCCCATGGCGCGGAGCTCGCCCGCGAGGCGGCGGAGGCCGCGGCCTTGGGGGCGGCGGAGGCCGCGCGCGAAGCATGCCGCCAACTGTCGCGGGCGGAGGCGGACAAGCTTGACGAAGAGCTTGCTATTTTACGCGCGCAGGCGCAAAATAAGCGGGAGAGCGCCGTTGACGCCCTTGTTTCCTCGCTTGTTTGAGCGCGCGTTTCCACAGCCTTTGGAAGGGGGATAGGCCGCTGTATGGCAGTGCTGCCAATCGATAAGATCTGCATCTGCGCGATCAAAAAGGACCGCAAAAAAATCCTTGAGTTTTTGCAGCGTCAAGGCTCTGTCGAGGTGGAAAACGCCCGCCTTGCCGACGGCGTGTTTGAACAAGCCGATACCTCCGGCGCGATCGCGTTGCTTTTGAAAAGCGCCGAAACCGCGCGGCGGGGCGTTGAAATTTTAGATCGATACGTTCCCCATAAGCAGCCCCTCACCGCGTTTTTGCACGGACGAAAAGCCGTGAGCGCGGGGGAGAACGACGCGTTTAGCCAAAAAAGCGGCGGGGTGCTCGATACGGCCCGGCGCCTCGCTGCGCTTGAGCGCGAGGCCGCCGAGGCGGAGGCCTCTCTTATAAGGATAAAGGCCGGCGAACAGGCTTTGATGCCGTGGATGGACCTGCCGGTTGCGCAGGCGTTCGAAGGCACGAAGAAAACGGCCGCCTTCATCGGGTCGCTCGGCGGGGAATATACGCTCGAAGAACTTCTCGCGCGCCTGAGCGAAGCCGCGCCGGAACTCGACGCGCTGCATGCGCAGATCGTTTACGCCTCCAAGGAACGCACCTGCTTTTATCTGCTCGTTTTGAAACGGGATGCCCTCGCGGCCGGGGCGGCGCTTGACGCGCTCGGCTTCTCCGCGCCGGCGAACCCCAGCCGCCGCACGCCGAGAGAGGAGAAAGAGTGCCTCGATCGGCAAAAGGAACAGGCGCGCGCGAATCTTGACCGGGCGCGGCGGGAGATCGAAGCGCTTGCGCCGCAGCGCGGGGAACTTTGTTTCCTAGAAGACTACATGAGCATGCGCGCGGAAAAATACGAGGTCATCGCGCGGCTCATGCACACGCGGCATGTGTTCGTGCTCCGGGGCTATGTGCCCGCAAAGGACAGTGAGCGCCTGCGCGAGGAGCTGATCCGGCGCTTTGAGTGCGCCGTGGAAATTACGAGTGCGGCGGAGGATGAGCACGCGCCCGTTCTGCTTGAAAACGCTGCTTTCGCGGCCCCGCTCGAACCGGTGCTCGAAAGCTACAGCATGCCGGGCCGGGGGGAGATTGACCCCACCCCCGTGATGAGCGTGTTTTATTACATCATGTTCGGCCTCATGTTTTCGGATGCGGGCTACGGGCTCATCATGGCGGCGGTCTGCGGCGTGTGCCTGCTCGTTTTTAAGAACATGCCGCCCAATTGGCGCAAAAACCTCGGTCTTTTCTTCTGGTGCGGCGTATCCACAGTGTTCTGGGGCGTCATCTTCTCGAGCTATTTCGGCGATGTGGTGAACGTTTTCAGCAAAACCTTTTTGGGGCATGAAATGTCGATCCCGCCCGTTTGGTTCGCGCCGCTCGATGACCCTATGAAGCTGATGGTCTTCTGCATGGGCGTGGGCATCGTGCACCTTGTCGCAGCCTATGTGATGAAAGCCTGCAACCTCATCAAAAACAGACTCTACATCGATGTTGTTTACGACGTTGTGTTCCCGGTCGTGATCCTGTTCTGCCTTGTGGCGCTCTTAATGGGCAGCGAAATGTTTTTCGGCATGGCCGGGTTCCGGCTTTCGATCAGCCCGGTTGCAGGGAAACTCTGCCTTGATGTTGCGCTGCTTTGCATGGCGGGCGTGGTGCTCACCGGCGGCAGGGAGAGCAAAAACTGGCTCAAACGCATCCTCAAGGGGCTTTATGCACTCTACAACGTGCTCGCGGGCTGGCTTGGCGACATCCTTTCCTATTCGCGCCTGCTGGCGCTCGGCCTTGCCACGGGGGTCATCGCCTCGGTGATCAACACGCTCGGTGCGATGGCCGGCGGCGGCGTCACGGGTTTCGTGGCGTTCGTTGCGGTATTTTTGCTCGGGCACACGATTAACTTCGGCATCAACGCGCTGGGCGCGTATGTGCACTCCAACCGTTTGGAGTATGTTGAATTCTTCGGCAAATTCTACGAGGGCGGCGGCAGGAAGTTCGCGCCCTTTGGAATACATACCAAATATTATCTCGTTGAGGAGGAAGACTCATATGTCTGAAATGGGTATCGTTTTTGCGGTGTTGGGAATGGCGCTGGCCGCGCTCATGCCGGGGATCGGTTCCGCTAAGGGGGTTGGCATGGCCGGCCAGGCGGCTGCCGCCGTGGTTGCCGACGACCCCTCGAAATTCAGCAAGGTGCTGGTTTTGCAGCTTCTGCCTGCCACGCAGGGTATTTATGGGCTGCTGATCGCGTTCATCGCCATGCTCAACATCGGCCTGCTTGGCGGCTCGCCCCAAATGAGCCTCGTCAAGGGTTTGTGCTTCTTTGCGGCGTGCATGCCCATGGCGGTCGTCGGGTGGGTTTCGGCCCTGCATCAGGCAAGGGCTTCCATCGCCAGCATCAACCTCGTGTCGAAGAAACCCGAGCAGTTCGGCAAGGCGATTTTGTTCCCCGCGATGGTCGAGACCTACGCCATTCTGTCGCTTTTGATCAGCCTGCTTGCCGTAACCTACGTTGCCAATCTCCCCGTCTAAAGGAGATCATCCGATGACGGGGCTTGATAAAATCATTGCCGCCATCCTCGAGGAGGCGCGCGCCGAGGCGCAGTCCGCGCTCGACGCGGCGCGCGCCGACGCGGAGCGCATCCTTGCCGGGCAAAAGGAAGAAAGCGACGCGCTGTGCGAGCGGATCGCGGCCGACGGCGCGCTTCAGGCGGCCGAGATCGAGCGCGGCTGCGCTTCCGCGGCGCGGCTGAGCCGGCGCAAAGGCCTTCTCGAAGCAAAGCAGGCGATCCTTTCCGAAACGATGGAAGAGGCGCTCGCGCGGCTCTATGCGATGCCGCGGGACGATTACTTTGGTTTGCTCATCCAAATGGCCGCCGCTTTTGCGGACCCCGGGGAGGGCGAACTTCTTTTGAATGAAAAGGATCTTTTGCGGCGCCCGGCGGGGTTTGAAAGCGAACTCAACGCGGCGCTCGGCGAGGGCCGCCGGCTGAAGATTTCGGAAAACGCGCGGCCGCTCGACGGCGGCTTCGTGCTCAAATACGGCGATGTCGAGCAGAACTGCTCCTTCCGGGCGATCTTTGCCGCCCGGGCCGATGAATTGAGCGACCGGGCGCGCGGCATTCTGTTTTCATAAGCCGGGGCGGGCAAAAGGAGGACCATGGAAAACGGGTTCATTTATGCGGTCACCCGCGTACATAACCGGGAGCAGACGCTGCTCGCTGCAAACGACATCGAGCGGCTTATCGCCGCGCGGGATGTGGCGGCCTGTTTGAGCATCCTCCAGGAAAAGGGCTGGGATGCGGCCGATCCCGACGCCTTCGATGCGGATGCCTTTTTGAATGGCGAAACGGAAAAGACCTGGGCGTTCCTCGAGGAACTCGCCGGGAGTCTCGCGCTGTTTTTCGCCCTTTACCACGCAAACGATTACCATAATCTCAAGGCCGCGATCAAGCTCTGCTACACGGGCGGGAGTCCGGAGCAGGCCGCGCGCTATTTCATGCGCCCGGCGGGCGTCGCGGAGGATTTGATCCTCAACGCGGCGTTTAGCAGCCGCTTTGAGGAGCTGCCCCCCGCCATGGCCGAAGCGGGCAGCCGCGCCCATGAGGTTTTGCTTCGCACCGCCGACGGGCAGGCTTTCGACATGATCATCGACGCGGCGGCGCTCGCCGCCGTGGAAGAAGCGGCGGCAAAGTCCGAAAGTGAGCTCATGCGCTTTTACGCCGGGCTCAAGGCGGATGAGGCCAACATCAAAGCGGCCTTGCGCGCCTGCCGCATGGGCAAGGATCGCGCGTTTTTAGAGCGGGCCGTCGCCCCCGCGGGCAGCCTTGAGCGCGAGGCGCTCATTGACGCGGCCGCAAACTCCCCCGAGGCGCTGTACGCGTTTCTCGAGGCGGGCGAATACGCGGATGCGGCCGAGGCGCTGCGGGAATCGCTCCCGGCCTTTGAGCGCTGGTGCGCCGACAGGCTCATGGAAAAGATCGCCCCGCAAAGGAACCTGTATTTTACGATCGAGCCTCTGGTGGCGTATTTATTATGGCGCGAGAATGAAATCGCCATGGTGCGGCTCATCCTTTCGGCCAAGCGCAACGGCATCCGCGAGGAGGCCATCCGAACAAGAATGAGGCAAGTGTATGTATAAAGCGGCTGTAGTAGGCGATCGGGACAGCATTTATGGCTTTGCCGCCATCGGCATGGATGTGTTCCCCTTAACGGATGCGGCGGCGCTTGGCAAAAAGATCAAAGCGCTTGCCGAGGACGGCTATGCCGTTATTTATGTGACCGAGGCGCTTTATGAAAAGCTGCCCGCCGGGGAGCAAACCGCAGGCATGCTGCCCGCGGTGCTGCCCATACCGGGCGTTTCGGGCAACACGGGCATCGGCGTTGCCCGCGTGAAGAAGTTCGTCGAGCGGGCCGTGGGCTCCGACATCCTCTTTGGCGAGCGGTGACACGGATTTTGATTGAGCAGCAACAGGGAGGTAGCATGAGCAGCAAAGGTACGATCTGGAAAGTCGCGGGGCCGCTGGTGGTCGCCGAGGGCATGCGCGACGCCAATATGTTTGACGTTGTGCGGGTCGCCGACAGCCGCCTGATCGGCGAAATCATTGAAATACGCGGCGAACGCGCCTCCATTCAGGTTTATGAGGAAACCAGCGGCCTCGGGCCGGGCGAGCCTGTGGAGTCTACGGGCGTGCCCATGAGCGCGGAGCTTGGGCCGGGGCTGATCGCGAGCATTTACGATGGCATACAGCGCCCGCTCGACGCGATCCGTGCGCTTTCGGGCGACCGCCTCGCGCGCGGCGCGGAGGTGCCAAGCCTTTCGCGCACGAAGAAGTGGCGCTTTGTGCCCTGCGTTTTGCCGGGCGCGCAGGTTGGCGGGGGAGATGTGATCGGCACGGTGCAGGAAACGGACATCGTCGTGCATAAAATCATGGTTCCGCCGGGCGTGCGCGGCACGGTCAAAGAGATCCGCGAGGGCGAATTCACGGTGGAGGAGGCGGTCGGCGCGCTCCTTACGCCTGCGGGGGAAGAGATTCCCCTCAGGCTTATGCACAAGTGGCCGGTGCGGCGCGGCCGCCCCTATGCGCGCAAGCTTAGCCCGCGCGAGCCGCTCGTCACAGGCCAGAGGGTGATCGACGCCCTGTTCCCGTTTGCAAAGGGCGGTACCGCCGCCGTTCCCGGGCCCTTCGGTTCGGGCAAAACGGTGGTGCAGCACCAGCTTGCCAAGTGGGCGGATGCCGACATCATCGTTTACATCGGCTGCGGCGAGCGCGGCAACGAGATGACCGACGTGCTCAACGAATTCCCCGAGCTCAAGGACCCGAAAACGGGCAAGAGCCTTATGGAGCGCACGGTCCTCATCGCCAACACCTCCGACATGCCCGTGGCGGCGCGCGAAGCTTCGATTTACACCGGCATCACCATCGCCGAGTATTTCCGCGACATGGGCTATTCCGTGGCGCTCATGGCGGACTCCACCTCGCGCTGGGCCGAGGCGCTGCGCGAAATGAGCGGCCGTTTGGAAGAAATGCCGGGCGAGGAGGGCTACCCCGCCTACCTTGGCAGCAGGCTCGCGCAGTTTTATGAACGGGCGGGGCGCGTCATCGCGCTCGGGGAGGAGGGGCGCGAGGGAACGCTGAGCGTCATCGGCGCCGTGTCGCCCGCGGGCGGCGATATTTCAGAGCCCGTGAGCCAGGCGACGCTTCGCATCGTCAAGGTATTTTGGAGCCTTGACGCGCAGCTTGCTTATGCGCGCCATTTCCCGGCGATCAACTGGCTTACAAGCTACTCGCTCTACCTCGACGATGTGGGCGCGTGGTTCAACGAGCACGTCCGGCCGAATTGGACGGACACGCGAAAGCGCGTGATGCTGCTTTTGCAGGAGGAGAGCGAGCTCGATGAGATCGTGCAGCTCGTGGGTATGGACGCGCTCTCCCCGGCGGACCGGCTCAAGCTCGAAGCCGCGCGCAGCGTGCGCGAAGACTTTTTGCATCAGGATGCTTTCCACGAGATCGACACCTATTCCTCTTTAGAAAAACAGGCCGAGATGCTCGAATTGATCTTAGCCTATTACGATGTCTGCAAAGGAGTGCTCGCACAGGGCGTTTCGATCAACGCCCTTGTGAGGCTGCCCGTGCGCGAGGCGATCGGGCGCTTCAAATACACGCCGGATGAGGGGATGCGCTCGCATGCGCAGGAGATCCTGCGCCGGCTTGAGGCGGAAGTCGGGGAACTCATCAGCAAACGGAAGGAGGAAAACGCGTAATGCCGCGTGAATATAGGACGATTCAGGAGGTCGCGGGCCCGCTGATGATGGTGCGGGGCGTATCCGCCGTTGCGTATGACGAATTGGGCGAGATCGAGCTTGCAAACGGAGAGCATCGCCGCTGCAAGGTTTTGGAGATCAGCGGAGGCAATGCGCTGGTGCAGCTTTTTGAAAGCTCCGCGGGCATCAATTTGCAGGATAGCAAGGTGCGTTTCCTCGGGCGCAGCATGGAGCTTAGCGTATCCGAAGATATGCTCTCGCGCGTGTTTGACGGGCTTGGCCGGCCCATCGACGGCGGGCCGGAGATTCTGCCCGAATTCAGGCGCGATATCAACGGCCTGCCCATGAACCCCGCTTCGCGCAACTACCCGCAGGAGTTCATCCAAACGGGCGTCTCCGCGATTGATGGGCTCAACACGCTGGTGCGCGGGCAGAAGCTGCCGATCTTTTCGGCCTCGGGCCTGCCGCACGCGCAGCTTGCCGCGCAGATCGCGCGCCAGGCAAAGGTGCTCGGCACGGGCGAGCCGTTCGCGGTGGTGTTCGTCGCGATGGGCATCACGTTTGAAGAATCCAACTTTTTCATCAACTCCTTCCGCGAATCCGGCGCGATCGACCGCACGGTCATGTTTGTGAACCTTGCAAACGACCCGGCCGTGGAGCGCATCGCCACTCCGCGCATGGGCTTGACGGCCGCCGAATATCTCGCCTTTGATAAAGGCATGCACGTGCTCGTCATCATGACCGACATCACCAACTACGCCGATGCGCTTCGCGAGGTTTCGGCCGCCCGCAAGGAGGTTCCGGGCCGCCGCGGGTATCCCGGCTATATGTACACGGACCTTGCGAGCCTCTATGAGCGCGCGGGCAGGCTCAAGGGCAGGCCCGGCTCCATCACGCTGATCCCCATCCTCACGATGCCTGAAGATGATAAGACCCACCCGATCCCCGACCTCACCGGCTACATCACCGAGGGGCAGATCATCCTCGCCCGCGACCTGTACCGCAGGAACATCCAGCCGCCCATCGACGTGCTGCCGAGTCTCTCGCGCCTCAAGGATAAGGGCATCGGGCAGGGCAAAACGAGGGCGGATCACGCCAACACCATGAACCAGCTTTTTGCGGCCTATTCAAGGGGCAAAAACGCCAAGGAACTGATGACGATTCTCGGCGAAGCGGCCCTGACGGACATCGACCTGCTATATGCAAAATTTGCGGACCGCTTCGAGAGCGAGTACGTCAACCAGGGCTACGGGGCAAACCGCGGCATCGAGGAAACGCTTGACCTTGGCTGGGAGCTGCTGCGCATGCTCCCGCGCGCCGAACTCAAGCGCATTCGGGATGAATATCTCGATGAGTTTTATGGGGATGAAAAGGCACAGCTATGGCAAAGCGGCAAATAAACCCCACGCGCATGGAACTCACCCGCCTCAAGCGCAAGCTTGCGACGGCCATGCGCGGGCATAAGCTTTTGAAGGATAAGCGCGATGAACTCATGCGCCGCTTCCTTGAGCTTGTGAAACAGAACATGGCGCTTCGCGAGGCGGTCGAAAAGCATATTCGGGCTTCATCCGAGAACTTCGCGCTCGCGCGCGCCATGATGCACGGCGAAGCGCTCGACGCCGCCTTGCTTGTGCCGGGGCAGGAGATCGCGCTCGAAGCGGGCGTTCGCAATGTGATGAGCGTGAATATACCGGAGTTTACCTATAAACTCCGGAACGCCGACCCGGGCGCCATCTATTCTTATGGCCTCGGCCTCACGTCGGGCGACCTCGATGGGGCTGTGCTCAGCCTCGCCGAAGCGCTGCCGGATATGCTGGCGCTCGCCCAAACCGAGCAAGGCTGCATGCTCATGGCGGCGGAAATCGAAAAGACGCGGCGCCGCGTGAACGCGCTTGAATATGTGCTCATTCCCGAAATGCGCGAGAACATCAAATACATTTCGATGAAGCTCGATGAAAACGAGCGCAGCACGCAGATACGCCTGATGAAGGTGAAGGATATGGTGCTTGAACAGGCGCACCGCTACCAGGAAAAGCAAAACGCCGCTTTGGAATAGGCGGCCGCGCGCACGCTTTTGCCGCCCTGCTGGGCGGCTTTTTTATGTCCTTCGCCTCCACACGGAGGGCATGAACAGCAAAAGCAAAGGGAAAATCTCAAGGCGGCCCAGCAGCATATCAAACGTAAGCACGATTTTCGAGAGCGACGAGAAAAACGCGTAATTCCCCGCAGGCCCGACCATCGAAAGGCCCGGGCCGACATTGTTGATGCACGAGAGAACGGCCGTAGACGTGGTTTCCATATCGTGCCCGTCGAGCGTGAGCGCGAGCATGGAAAAAAGGCACAGCGCCGCATAGATGGCCGTGAACGCGTATGTGCCTTTCACAACATCCGCATCCAGGATCGCGCCGTCCATGCGGATGCGGCGGACCGCCCGCGGACGCAGCATCGTTTGCATTTGGCTTTTGAGCGACTTTGCAAGGATAAGCAAGCGCGAAACTTTCATGCCGCCGCCCGTGGAGCCTGCCGAAGCGCCCACGATCATCAGCAGCACGATTAAAAAGCGCGACAGCTGCGGCCACAAATCGAAGTTCACCGTGGCAAAGCCGGTCGTGGTCATGATGGAGGAAACCTGAAAAAAGCTGTCGAGCACCGCGCGGCCCGCGCCAAGCTGCGCATAGCGCGGCAAAATATTAAGCGTGATGATCGCCGTCGTGCCAAGAAGGATGCCAATATAGGCGCGAAGCTCCTCGTTGCGCAGGGCGGGCTTGAACTGGCGCATCAACAGCAGGTGATAGATCGTGAAATTGACGCCGAACAGCGCCATGAACACGCCGATCACCGCCTGGAGATAGGCGCTGTCATAAGCGCCGATGCTTGCGTTTTTGATGCTGAAGCCGCCCGTGCCCGCCGTCGCGAACGTATGGGTGATGCTGTCGAACAGCGGCATGCCGCCAAGCAGCAGCAGCACGATTTGCAAAAGCGTGAGCGCCACATAAATCGAATAGAGAATGCGCGCGGTGGAACGCATGGTCGGCGTGAGTTTACTCACCGATGGGCCCGGGCTTTCCGCGCGCAGCAGGTGAAACGTTTCGCCGCTGCCCTTGGAGAGCGGCGCCACCGCGAGCATGAACACCAACACGCCCATGCCGCCGAGCCAGATGGTGAAGCTGCGCCAATACAGGAGCCCTTTGGGCATCGCCTCCACATCCGTGAGGATGCTCGCGCCCGTCGTCGTGAAGCCCGACACCGTTTCAAACAAGCAATCCCAGAAATTCGGAATCGCGCCGCTGATCAAAAAGGGCAGCGCGCCGAAGATCGAGATGAAAATCCAGCCGAGCGCGACGGTTACAAAACCTTCGCGCGCATAAATGCCGCCCTCGGAACGCTTTTGGCTCGCCAGCAGCGCGGCGAGCGCAAAGAGGATGGCTATGGTGATTCCAAAGCCCTTCACCGAGGAAAATTCCCGCTGATAGAGGGCGATAGCGAGCGCGGGCAGCATAAAAGCGCCCTCGACGATAAACAGATATCCGAGATATTTGCATACAGCGCGTAAATTCATGATTCGGCTCCCCCCTCCGTCCTCAAGAACCTGCAAACAGGTTCGCGGGCCCGTCGAAGAGATCTTCGGCAAAGATATCCCTCAAATTATAGACGGCCCTGCTGGCGGGCGTGATAACTACCACGGCGTCGCCTTTTTGCATGCTGTCGCCGCCCTTGGGGAGGATGACCCTGCGGGCGCGTATGATGCTCGCGATCAAAATGTTGGGCTTAAGCCTGAGCTGCGACAGGGGCACGTTCAAATAAGGCGCGTCGTTCTTGATAAAAAACTCCACGGCTTCGGCCTTGCCGCCCGCAATGTGGTAGAGCGTCACCACGGAGCCGCCGGCGGTGTTGTCCATCGCGCGCACATAGCTGACGATCTCGTCGGCGGTGATCATCTTGGGGCTGACGATGGTGTCGATGCCCTTATCCGCAAAGACCTCGCGGTATTCCGTGCGGTTTATCTTGGTGATGGTCTTTGGTACGCCCATGTAGTTTGCGAACATGGAGATGATGAGGTTCTCCTCATCTATGCCGGTCAGTGTCACGAGCGCGTCCGTTTGCTTAAGCCCTTCGGCGAGCAGCAGTTCCTGCTGGGACCCGTCGCCATGGATGATGAACGCGTTTTCCAGCTGTTCGGAAAGCTGCTCGCACCGCGCGCGCTGCTTTTCGATGATGGTCACATGCACATGCGCGCGCAGCAGCAGGCCCGCGAGGTATTCGGCAATGCGGCCGCCGCCGACGATCATGACGCTCTGCGTTTTATGCACGATCACATTGAGCTTGCGCAGCAAAGCGGCAAGCCCCGCGGCATCCGCGGCGATGGTTATTTTATCCCCCTCGCGCAGCGTGAAAGAGCCCGAGGGAATGGTGATCTCGCCGTCGCGGTCCACCGTGCAGATGAGCACGTTGAGCTTCCCGAGACCCGTAAGCTCGGCAAGCTTTTTGTCCACGAGGGCGCTGTCGTGCCTGAGTTTGAACTCCACCAGTTCCACGCGGCCCTTTGCGAACGAATCGCGCTTCAAAAAGGATGGAAACTGCAAAAGCCGGAAAATCTCGCGGGCGGCGGCCCGTTCGGGATTGATGCTCATCGAAAGGCCCAGCTCATCCTTGAGCAGGCGCAATTGCGTATCGTAAGCGGGCTCGCGCACGCGGGCAATGGTGCTTTTGCAGCCGAGCTTGCGTGCGACCATGCAGCAAAGAAGGTTGATTTCGTCGCTGGAAGTCGCGGCGATCACAATGTCGCTGTGCTGCACATCCGCGCTTTGCTGCACCTCCACGCAGGCGCCGTTGCCGCTCACCACGGCGATGTCAAACATTTCCTGCGCCTGGCGCAGCACGCTCGAGTTGCTGTCGATTACGACAAGGTCATGCCCTTCCTGCGCAAGCAGTTTCGTCAGCGCAAACCCCACCTTGCCGTCTCCAATGATCACAATTTTCATTTCCCAGTGTGAATCTCCATCCGTTTGTTTGCAACCATTATAGCATTGTCTATAGGATAAGCAATGAGGGGCGGAGTTGCCGCACAAAATCTTTTTATTTAAGAAACGGCGGCGGCGCGGACCATCCCTTTTACCCGCGGCGGGATCTATCTTATTCATGGGCAACCGGCCGGCGCCGGTAAAATACATGCGAAAAAGTTCCCCTTTTTGACCTGCGTCAAAGAATTGAAAAGAAAAACCTCGTATACTAAAGCTACAAAATAAAAAGGAGGCCACCACCATGACAAATAAAACCTACCAACTGGAAACGATATCCTGCCCGAGCTGCATCGCAAAAATCGAAGGAATGCTAAAAAAAACAGCAGGCATCGCCTCTTCCGAAGTGTTGTTCAACACTTCAAGGGTCAAGGTTTCTTTCGATGAGACAGTCATTTCCACAGAGGAAATCAAGGGCAAAATCAGCAAGCTGGGCTACAGGGTCTTGGGCGAAAAGTAAACAAAAGGGGGTGCTCCAAATGCCGAAGCTGACAAAAAGAAACATCGTTATCCTATCGGGCGCTCTTGCGGCGGTGTCTTTCCTGCTCAAAGAGTGGCTCGGGTATGAGCTTGTTACCATTCTCTTTATGCTGGCGACAACGGCAGTTGCAGGCGCCCCCATCTTTAAAAAAGCGATCGGCGCTTTGCGATATTTCATCGTGGGGATCGATGCCCTGGTCACCATCGCAGTGGTCGGGGCAATCGTCATCGGCGAATATTGGGAAGCCGCGGCAGTCACCTTCCTGTTCATGCTCGGCGATTATTTGGAATCGAGGACTATCGAAAAAACCAGATCTTCCATTAAATCGCTGCTCGATCTCGCCCCCGATAAGGCAAGGGTGCTAAGAAACGGCGTTGAAATAGAGATCACGCCCGAACAAGTCGCGCAAGGCGATTTGGTCGTGGTGAGGCCGGGAGAAAAAATATCGGTCGACGGTACGGTCATCGAGGGCAGCGCCTATGTCAATCAGGCGGCCATCACAGGCGAATCGATCCCGGCCGGCCACGGGGCAGGCGAAACGGTCTTCTCGGGTACTATCATCGAATCGGGATATTTGGTGATACGCGCGGATAAGGTGGGCGACGACACGACCTTTGCAAGAATATTGCAAATGGTTGAGGAAGCGCAGGACAAAAAAGCAAAAACACAAAAATTCCTGGAGAAATTTTCGCGCTATTATACGCCGGCCATCATCCTTTTTTCCGCGATCATGTATTTGGTCACGAAGGATATCGTGCTCGCGCTGACGCTTTTGGTCATTGCGTGCCCCGGCGCGCTGGTGATCTCGGCCCCCGTTTCCATCGTCGCGGGCATCGGCAACGGCGCAAAACACGGCGTGCTTGTGAAGGGCGGAGAGATCATGGAGAAGCTTGGAACCGTGAAGGCCGTGGCATTCGATAAAACCGGCACTTTGACCGTTGGCAAGCCGAGCGTGACGACAATCAAAACCTACGGAATCGAAGAAGAGGAGCTGCTCCGAATCGCCGCCGTCGGCGAATCGTATTCCGAACATCCGCTGGGAAAAGCCATTATCGCAAAAGCCGTAAAAGAACTCGGCAAGATCGATCAGCTGCCGGAAAACGCGCAGATCATCACCGGGCAGGGACTCAAATTCAGCCTCGAGGGCGAAGAATACTATATCGGCAGCAGAAGGCTGTTTGAAAACAGCGGCATTGCCTTATCCGAAAAAGAAGAATATCTGCAAAGCGAGGAAACCAAGGGGCAAACGGCCGTTATTGTTGGAAGCAAAGACCATATCTATGGTATCATATCCATAGCGGACACCGTGCGGGAGGATGCGGGCGCTTTGGTGTCCAACCTGCGCGCACAGGGCATCAAGCATATTGTGATGCTCACAGGCGACAACCAAAGGGCCGCAAAGGCCATTGCCGGCCAAATTGGGCTCGACGAATCTTTTAGCGAATTGCTCCCCGGGGACAAGGTGAAGGTTCTGGGCCGGCTGCAGGAGAAATACGGAAGAGTCGCCATGGTAGGCGATGGCGTCAACGACGCGCCCGCGCTCGCTTCGGCGGATTTGGGGATTGCCATCGGGGGCATCGGCAGCGACGTCGCGATGGAAACCGCCGATATCGTGCTGATGTCCGAGGAACTCAAAAAGCTTTCCTATGCAATTGGCCTTAGCCGGGCCACCGTGCGCAACATGAAGCAGAACATAGGCTTTGCTTTGTTGGTGGCGGCATTTTTGCTTGCGGGCGTGCTGATCAAAACCGTGAATTTACCCCTTGGCATGCTGGTGCACGAACTGTCCGTGCTGCTCGTTATCATCAATGCGGTTCGCCTGTTGGGATATGGAAAGGCGAAAAAGAAAGGCCCGAAGGAGGATACGATATATGGGAAGCTGCCGGCATCATGAAACCCATGCAAACTGCATCGAAATCGTGCCGATATTCAGCAGCCTGTCGCCGGATGAGATGTTGGAAATCGCCCGTATTACCGAGGCGGTCAGCTACAAAAAGGGGGATATGGTCTATACGCCCGGCGATAAGGGCGGCAAACTCTATGTTCTGCATGCTGGCCAGGTAAAGATAGCAAGGCTCAGCGCAAGCGGCAAAGAGCAGGTCATCCGGGTGCTCGGCCCCGGCGATTTCATGGGCGAATTTTCGCTGTTCAGCTCCCTTCCCCTCACCGACAGCGCCGTGGTGCTCAAAGCCACGACAATGTGCGTGATCAAGGGAGAAAACCTGAAAGAGTTGATGATCAAGTATCCCTCGATCGCCTTTAAGGTGATGGATGAATTGAGCAAGCGCCTCGAGCAGGCGGAAAACCGCATCGAAGTCATCAACCTCCATTCCGTCGAGCAGCGGCTGGCGCAGGCGCTGCTTGAATTATCAGCGGGGGGAAATGAAATTCTGCTCACCATGACAAAAGGCGATTTAGCCTCGCAAATGGGCATGAGCCAGGAAACATTGAGCCGGAAATTAGCCGCTTTTCAGGAAGAAGGCCTGATTGAGCTCAAGGGCCGAAACCGAATCGCTTTATTGGACCGAGCCGAATTGGAAGCGATGATCGCGCCGTTATAGAGGGGCGCGGGGAGAAGGCGGGCCGGGAAAGATACGCAAAAGCAGGCTGCGGCCGCAGGAAACCGGAGAGCCGGAACCTTTCTTCTTATGATTTATGCAGCAAGGCCCGCCTTCGTGCAAGGCGGGCCTTGCCTTTACTTCACCCTTGACAAATCCGATGTGCGGCTATATATTTAGTTAGCCTAACTAATGTGATTGGAGTGCGCGCTGTGGATGATTTTTCCCAAAAGCTTAACGATCTCTTGGTCGATACGTTCCGCTCCATTTTGAAGGTGGAGGAGCAGATGCTCCAAAAGCACCTGACGCTCAACCTCTCCATCAGCGAATTGCACCTGATCGAATCAGTCGGCAAGGCGGGCGAGGAGGGAATCACCATCACGAGCATCGCCGAGGATCTTTCCGTTTCGCTGCCCTCGGTCACCGTGGCGATCAACAAGCTGCAAATGAAGGGCTATGTGGAAAAAACGCGCAGCGGGGCGGACAACCGCATGGTTTATGTTAAACTCACCCGCAACGGCAGGCGGGTCAACGCGGTGCACAGCCGCTTCCACGAGGCGATGATCGAGGGCATCGCGGGTGATTTGAGCGAGGAGGAGCGGCAGACGCTTGCCAGGGGCATCGTCAAGCTGAACGCTTATTTTAAGGATGCGTTGAAACCGGAGGAAAAAGGCCAATGAGCTTCACGATCATGGGCACGGGCAGCGCCTATCCCGCGCGCGCCGTGACGAACAGCGAGCTTGCGCGGCTTGTCGACACGAACAACGACTGGATCGTTTCGCGCACGGGCGTCAGGGAGAGACATGTTTTAACCGACGAAACGCTCGAGGATATCGCCTATGCGGCGGCCGAGCGCGCGCTGCTCGATGCGGGCATCGCGCCCGGCGAGCTCGACTTTATTTTATGCGCGACCATA
>CAZJIS010000027.1:8261-24380 GCA_964546125.1 uncultured Clostridium sp. | reverse complement strand
GTGAACTCTAAAAACAGCATCACGGAAACGAAAGGAGGTGCACACATGAGCAACAGTAATAACTACAGCTCCAACCCTTACCAAACCAGCAACAGGGAGAACAAACAGAAGCTTGAGAGCTTCAAGAGCGAAGTTGCCAGCTCCCTCGGCGTCAATCTCAAGCAGGGATACAACGGTGACATCACCGCGCGTCAGGCCGGCTCAATCGGCGGCGAAATGGTCAAGCGTATGATCGCTTACGCCGCGAACAACATGAGCTCCGGCGGTTCTTCGATGAAGTAACGGATCGCAAAAAGACGATTGCCAATTATGGCGCAGCGGGGCGGCTCCTCAAGGGGCCGTCCCGGTTTTTGCCTGAAACGGTTCGTTTTGGCCGTCCGCTGTTGACAGGAATTTCGCGTGGGGATAAGATTATGCCGTATGAACACTTTTTTTTGCGACCTTTTGGCCATCCTCTCGCGCGACCCGGGCGGGCGGGGGCTGATGGGCTTTTTGCCCGCGCCCGATCTTGCCCGCGCTTATGAGGAACTCGCGCGCGCCCGCCGTGCGCTGATTATTACGGGCTTTCCTATCCGCACGCCCGACGGGCGCGTGTGCTGCGAAACCGACGGCCCCGTCGGCGCGGCGGATATGGCCTATGCGCTAAGGGACGGCGGCGTCGAGTGCGCCGTGGTGACGGATGCGTTCAACTTCGGGCAGGTTCGCGCGGCCGTCGATTGCCGCGTGCCCGGCGTGCAAACGCATCTTTTGGAAAAAGATGACCCCGGGGCTGCTAAACGGCTCATTGAGGAATTTGCGCCCACGCATGTTTTCCCGCTCGAGCGGCCGGGCAAGGCGGCCGACGGGCATTACCGCAACGCCCGCGGCGGCGTGATCGACGACATCGTTGCCGACACGGACCTCGTTTATGCGCTCGCGCGCGAGGCGGGGGCCGTGGCCATCGCCATTGGCGACGGGGGCAACGAGCTTGGCACGGGGGCGCACCGCGCGGCGGCCGCGCGCCTCGTTCCCCACGGCGAAACGGTGGCGGCGCGCCTTGATGCGGACATCACCCTGATGGCCGGCGTTTCCAATTGGTGGGGATGGGGCGTCGCCGCGCTTTTGAGCGCGCGCGCCGGGCGGAATCTTTTGCCCACGGACGCGGAGCAGGAAAAGCTCATGCGCGCCGTGCTCGACGCGGGCGGGGTCGACGGGGTCACCAGGCTCCCCGCGATGACGGTGGACGGCCTCCCCTTCGAGGCGAACCTCGCCGTGCTCGAAGCGCTGCGCAGGGCGCTTCAAAGTTATTTCACAAGGAGGGCCCGGCATGAATGAACTTTTGAACAAGAGCCCCAAAGAGATCCGCGCGCTCATCCGCGCGGGCGCGTTTGCGGGGCAGACCTCCGGGTTGTGCCCGGGCTACGCGCAATGCAACCTCGCCGCCATCCCAGAAGAATATGCGCCGGATTTCCTGCGCTTCACGCAGCTCAACCCCAAGCCCTGCCCGGTGCTCGAGGTCGTGCCCGCGGGGGAAAGGCTCTTAAAAACCATTGCCCCGGGCGCGGATGTCGCGCGGGATATTCCCAAATACCGCGTGTATGAATCCGGCGCCCTCGCCGGCGAATATGAGGACGCTTCGGGCATTTGGCGCGGGGATCTCGTGGCGTTTCTCATCGGCTGCAGCTTCTCGTTTGAGGATGCGCTGCTTCTCTCCGGCATCCCCGTGCGGCATATCGAGCAGGGGCGCAATGTGCCGATGTATAGTACGAACATCCCGCTCGTCCCCTCGGGGGTCTTCGGCGGGAACATGGTCGTGAGCATGCGCCCGATGACGCCCGGCGAGGCCGCGCGCGCCGCCAAGATCACCGCCCGCTTCCCGCGCGTGCACGGCGCGCCCGTGCACATCGGCAACCCGATGGAGATCGGCATCGAAGATATTGCCCGGCCCGATTATGGCGAGGCCGTCACGGTAAAGCCCGGCGAAACGACCGTTTTTTGGGCCTGCGGGGTCACGCCCCAGGCGGCGGTGGCGCGCGCGAAGCTGCCCTTTGTCATCACGCACGCGCCCGGCCACATGCTCATCACCGATACGCTCAACTCTGCGCTTGCTTCGGAGGAATAACATGCTTAAAATCGACTTCAACTGCGACCTTGGCGAAATGGACGACGGCGGCGCGCTCGACGCGGCGGTGCTGCCCGAGATCACCTCGGCGAACATCGCCTGCGGCTTCCACGCGGGCGGGCCCTGCCACATGGCGCGCACGGTGGCGCTTGCGGGGCGCTTTGGCTGCGCCGTGGGCGCGCACCCCGGTTTTTGGGATCGCGAGAACTTCGGCCGCACGGAAATTGCGGCGGAGCCCGGGGAGGTGCGCGCGCTCATGCTCTACCAGCTCGGCGCGCTCGAGGCATTCTGCCGCGCGGCGGGGCTGCGCATGCGCCACGTAAAACCCCACGGCGCGCTCTACAATATGGCCGCGCGGGACCGCGCGCTCGCGCAGGCGGTCTGCGAGGCCGTCGCCGCGTTCGACCCATCGCTGATTTTCGTCGGCCTCTCGGGCAGCCTTCTGGCGGATGCCGCGCGGGATTGCGGCCTCGTTTTTGCGAGCGAGGTGTTTGCGGACCGCGCCTATCTGCCCGATGGTTCGCTTGTGCCGCGCTCGCGGCCCGGGGCGGTCCTTGACGACATAAAAGAGATCGCGCGCCGCGTGGTCGGTATGGCCCGCGAGGGCGTGGTCACGGCCGTCGACGGCACGCCCGTTCCCATCCGCGCGGATACCGTGTGCCTGCATGGCGACAACCCGGGCGCGGCGGAGTTTGCTTCTCGCATCCGCTTGGCGCTCGAAGAGGCGGGCGTTGCGCTTGCGCCGCTTTGGGAGGTGGCGCGATGAACATCGTTCCCTGCGGCGACTGTGCGGTTTCCATCCGCTTTGAAGAGCGCATCGCGCCCGAGGTGAACGCCGAAGTCACGGCCTTCGCGCGCGCCGTCGGGCAGGCGGCAATCCCCGGCGTTGTTGAGCTGGTGCCGAGCTATTGCGCGCTGATGATCCTCTATGATCCGCTCGTCCTTTCCTGGGAGGCGCTTACCGGGCGCCTCTATGCGCTTAAGCCCGCTTCCGCGGGCGAAGCGGGGGTGGTGCAGACCGTCGCCTTGCCCGTGTGCTATGGCGGAGCGTTCGGCCCCGACCTTGCGTTCGTGGCGGCGCATGCGGGCCTTTCGGAAGAAGAAGCGATCCGCCACCACGCGGCGGCGGAATACCCTGTTTATATGCTGGGCTTCACGCCCGGCTTCCCTTACTTGGGCGGCATGGACGCGCGGCTTGAAACGCCGCGGCTCGAAACGCCGCGCACGCGGGTGGAGGCGGGCAGCGTGGGCATCGCCGGCGCGCAGACGGGCGTCTATCCGATGGCCTCGCCCGGCGGCTGGCGCATCATCGGCAGGACGCCGGTAAAGCTCTATGATCCCATGCGTGAACAACCCTTTTTGCTCGCGGCGGGCAACAGGCTGCGCTTCGTGCCCATCGATGAGGCGCAATACCGCATTCTTGCGGGGGAGGCTGAACAGTGATCGAGATCGTGAACCCCGGCCCCGGCACGAGCGTGCAGGATGCGGGCCGCGGCGGCTTCATGCGCTTTGGTGTTTCCCGCTCGGGGGCGATGGACGATTGGGCGCTCGCAGCCGCAAACCTTCTTGTGGGCAACGCGCGGCACAAGGGCGCGCTGGAGGCGGCGCTGACGACCCCCGCCATCCGTTTTTTAGACGATACGGTCTTCGCCCTCACGGGCGGCCGCTGCGAAGCTTTGCTCGATGGCGCGCCCGTTGAGATGGACACGCCCATTTTTGCGCGCGCGGGCCAGCAGCTTGCGGCCGCGCCCATTGTGCTCGGCTGTAGGACCTACCTTTCTTTCGCGGGCGGCCTCGGGCTCACGCCTGCGCTCGGAAGCGTTTCATGCGACGCGCGTGCGGGGCTTGGCGGCCTTCGCCCGGGCGAAAAACTGCGGCGCGGAGACCGGCTGCCGGTCGCGCTGCCAAAGGACGCGGCCTATTTAATGGGGCGCCGGATCCCCCAAGGCATGGGCGGCTATATTATGGAGGGCGAAAAACTGCTGCGCGTGACGGACGGGCCGCAGCGCGGCGCGCTTTCCCCGGCGGGCGAGGAGGCGTTTTTTTCAAACGAATATGCGGTGCTTCCCGAGAGCGACCGCATGGGCATCCGCTTTTCTGGCGCGGCACTCGCGTTTAACCCGGGGCAGGACGGCAACATCATCACCGACGCGCTCGCCCGCGGCGCCGTGCAGGTCACGGGCGCGGGCCTTCCCATCGTGATGATGGCGCAGGCGCAGACCACCGGCGGCTACGCGAAGCCCTTCTGGCTCATCGGCGCGGACCTTCGCATTGCCGCGCAATTGCGCCCCGGCGACCGGGTGCGTTTTGCCTATGTTCCGCTCGCTGCGGCGCAGGCGGAACTGCGGGAGAGGGAGGATGCGTTTGCGCGCCTCGAAGCGCATTGGGGCACGAAAACAATGCGCGTAAAAGTCGGGCAACAAGCTTATAAAATTACGGTTCGCGAGGTATTTTCATCTTGACTTCACGGCGCGCAAAAATTATAATATGAACGCAAGTGAATTAGGACGATAGAGGCGCGGAAGGATAAGGTAACGCTCGCATGGCAAGGGCCGGGGGCCCGAGGGCGGCGCGAATGTACCTCCGCCGAAAGCGAAAGCGTGCCCCGCGCGCTGAGCTTGGGCATGGAGCTGAGCGCCCCATGACTGTCATCTGGAGATGAAGCGCTATCGATGCAGCTTTTCGGCATGCGTCGGTAGCGTTTGTTCTTTTTTGATGGAGCGCTATCGGCCGCCCGAGCGGCCGGCGCGATATCGCCCGATGAAATCCGATCGAGCTTCAGCATTGCACGAAACCTTTCTCATAACGAACAAATTAAGGAGGCAACGCGAATCATGGAGGAAAAGAAATTTACTTCGACGATCCGGCTCAGGATGGGTGCGGAAGATGCGCATTACGGCGGAGGATTGGTGGACGGCGCGCATATGCTGCACCTTTTCGGCGATGTCGCCACGGAGCTTCTCATCCTCAGCGACGGGGACGAGGGCCTGTTCAAAGCCTACGACATGGTGGAGTTTATGGCGCCCGTGTACGCGGGGGATTTCATCGAAGCCTACGGCGAGATCACGCAGATGGGCAACAGCTCGCGCAAGATGGTCTTCGAGGCGCGCAAGGTCATCGTGCCGCGGCCGGACATCAGCGACTCGGCGTGCGATGTTTTAAAGGAGCCCGTGGTCGTCTGCCGCGCGAGCGGAACCTGCGTCGTGCCGCGCAATAAGCAAAGAGGCCCCCAGATCTGAGCAAAGCCGAAAGGAGAAACAAATGGAAAAGCTGATCATCACCGCGGCCATCTGCGGCGCGGAGGTCACCAAGCAGCAGAACCCCAACGTCCCCTACACGGTCGAGGAAATGGTGCGCGAGGCCAAATCCGCCTATGACGCGGGCGCGGCGATCATCCACGTTCACGTGCGCTTCGACGATGGAACTCCCACGCAGGACCGTGAGCGCTTCCGCGTGGTGATGGACGCGATCAGGGCCGAAGTGCCCGCGGCGATCCTCATCCCCTCCACAGGCGGCGCCACCGGCATGACCCCCGCGGAGCGGCTGCAGCCCACGGAGCTGTTCCCCGAAATGGCCACGCTCGATTGCGGAACCTGCAACTTCGGCGATGAGGTGTTTGAAAACACGATGCCAACGATGCGCGCCTTTGGCAAACGCATGATCGAAAACGGCATCAAGCCCGAATACGAATGCTTTGAAATGGGCCACCTTGAAACGATCCTCACCATGGCAAAAAAGGGCGAAGTGCCCGGCGCGCCCATGCAGTTCAACTTCGTGCTCGGCGTCCCCGGCTGCGCGGGCGCCACGGTTAAAAACCTCGTGTGGCTCGCGGAGGGCATCCCCGCCGGCTCCACGTGGACGGCGACCGGCGTCGGCCGTAGCGCCTTCACGCTCGCAGCGCCCGCCATCGTCATGGGCGGCAACGTGCGCGTGGGCTTTGAAGATAACCTCTATCTCTCCCGCGGCGTGCTCGCCAGGAGCAACGGCGAGCTAGTCGAAAAGGTCGTGCGCCTTTCGCGCGAGCTCGGGCGCGAGATCGCAAGCGCCGGCGAGGCGCGCGCAATCCTTTCCCTCAAGGCAAGGTAAGCTTTCGGCTAGATCCTGAACCGAACCATAAATCTATTCTTACTTAGCGACAGGAGGCACCATTTTATGGCAGTTAAAGGCAACAAATACGGAACCCACCGCGTGATCGAGCCGCAGGGCGTTTTGACGCAGGCGGCGTACAAAATCGACAACGACATGGAGAAGCTCTATTCCAACGAGATCATCTGCGACGTGATCTCCCTCAACGTCGACTCCGCCTCGTTCACCCAGATCGAAGAGGCCTGCGGCGGCGACGAGCAGAAGATCGGCGAAATGATCCTCGGCATCGTCGGCGAGCGCGGCAAGCAGCAGAACCCCGTCACCGGCAGCGGCGGCATGTTCATCGGCCGCGTGGCCTACATCGGCGAAGACCTCAGGGACCGCGACCTCAAGGTCGGCGACAAGATCGCCTCGCTCGTTTCCCTTTCGCTCACCCCGCTTCGCATCGATAAGATCAAGGCCATCCACAAGGACATCGACCGCGTGGATATCGAGGGCAAGGCCGTGCTCTTCGAGAGCGGCATCTACGCGAAACTGCCCGACGACATGAGCGAAGCGCTCGCACTTGCGGCGCTCGACGTGGCCGGCGCGCCCGCGCAGGCCCGCAAGCTCCCCAAGGAGGGGGACAGCGTGCTCATCCTCGGCGCAAACGGCAAGAGCGGCGTGCTTTGCGGCTATGAGGCCATGAAGAAAGTCGGCCCCACGGGCAACGTCGTGGGCGTCGTGCGCAACCCCAAGCAGGTCGACGCGCTCATGGAACTCGGCGTCTACCATAAGGTGATTGTCGCGAGCGCCACCGAGCCCGTGGCGGTGCTCGAGGCGGCCCTTGCCGCCAACGGCGGCCGCGAATACGATGTTTCGATCAGTTGCGTGAACATCGAGGCCTGCGAGATGAGCGCCATTTTGCCCGTGCGGGATGACGGCATCGTCTACTTCTTCTCGATGGCCACGAGCTTCACGCGCGCGGCGCTCGGCGCCGAGGGCATCGGCAAGGACGTCACGATGATCGTGGGCAACGGCTACACCAAGAACCACGCGCAGATCACCCTCGACGTGCTGCGCGAGAGCCCCAAACTGCGCAAGCTCTTCGATGAGAAATACTGCTGACAATCTTTCAAAGCGGCGCACGGGCGGGTTCGAGGACCTGCCCGTGCGCGCGAAGCCCTTTTTGCGGCGGCGCGCGCCGCACGCAACCGCGCGCATCCATTCTAAAAAAGGAGAGGAATCATGAGAAAAAGCAGAGAGAACGGCCTTTTTGTGAACGTGCCGGACGCGCAATGGAACGATTGGCACTGGCAGGTCGCCAACCGCATCGAAACCCTTGAAGATCTCAAAAAATACATCACGCTCACCCCCGAGGAAGAGCAGGGCATCCAGGCGACGCTCGGCAAGCTTCGCATGGCCATCACCCCTTACTACCTTTCGCTCATCGACCTTGACGATCCGTATGACCCGATCCGCAAACAGGCGATCCCCACGGGCAACGAGATCATCTTCGCGCCTTATGAGGATGCGGACCCCCTGCACGAGGACACCGACTCCCCCTGCCCGGGCCTCACGCACCGCTACCCCGACCGCGTGCTGCTGCTCATCACCGACCAGTGCTCGATGTATTGCCGCCACTGCACGCGCCGCCGCTTCGCGGGCCAGCATGACGCCTCCGTGCCCAAATCGCAGATCGATACCTGCATCGACTATGTGCGCCACCATCCCGAGGTGCGCGACGTGCTGCTCTCCGGCGGCGACTGTTTGATGGTCAGCGACGAGATGCTCGATTACATCATGACGGAGCTCCGCAAGATCCCGCATGTGGAGATCGTGCGCCTTGGTTCCCGCACGCCGGTCGTCATGCCGCAGAGGATCACCGAGAACCTGTGCAACATGCTCAAAAAGCACCATCCGGTGTGGCTTAACACCCACTTCAACACCCCGCGGGAGATCACCGAAGAAGCCGCCAAAGCCTGCGCGATGCTCGCCGACGCCGGCGTGCCGCTTGGCAACCAGAGCGTGCTTCTCGCGGGCGTGAACGATTGCGTGCACGTCATGCTCAAGCTCGTCAACGAGCTCGTGCGCATCCGCGTGCGCCCGTATTACATTTATGTGTGCGACCCGTCGCTCGGCCTCTCGCACTTCCGCACGCCCGTTTCCAAGGGCATCGAGATCATCGAGGCGCTGCGCGGCCACACGAGCGGCTTTTGCGTGCCCACCTTCGTCGTCGATGCGCCGGGCGGCGGCGGCAAGACCCCCGTCATGCCGAACTACGTCATCAGCCAAACGCCGCGCAAGGTGATCCTTCGCAACTTCGAGGGCGTTATCACCACCTACACCGAGCCCGAGTGCTATAACGACGAATGCCATTGCGACGTATGCACGGGCAAGCGCAAGGTGCAGCCCAAGACCGGCGTCGCGGGCCTTGCCGAGGGTATCGAGCAGAAGTACCTCGAGCCCACGAAGCTTTTGCGCAAGGAGCGCTACGCGAACAGGAAAAAGCAGGAAAACGAATAATTGAACGATGAAATGCGCGGGGAAGCGGCCAGCCGTTTCCCTGCGCATCTTTTCAGGACGGGAGGAACAGCTATGCAAAGTAAACTCAACCTTAACCGTGCTCTCGTCGACCGGGCGCGCGCGAGCGCCGCGGCGATTGCCGCGGATACGCAGCGCTTCATCGACGTGCACACGACCGTGACCGTCGAGCGCGCGGTCTGCCGCCTGCTCGGGATCGACGGCGTCAACGAGATGGACGTGCCGCTGCCCAATGTGGTGGTCGATCATCTCAGGCAAAAAGGCATCCTCGCGGGGGGCGCCGCCTGGTATATCGGCAGCGCCATGCTCGAAACAGGGCTCGATCCGCAGGGCGTTGCCGAGGGCGTGGACGCGGGCACGATCGACCTTTCGCGCCTGCCCGCGCGCTGCGAAGATGAAATCCGCGGCGCCATTATGCCGGTGGCGCTCGGCGCGACCGCGCACATCCGCGAAAATGTGGGCCGCCGCCGCAAATACCTTGGTGAATTCGGCGATAAGACCGACCCCTATCTCTACATCATCGTCGCCACGGGCAACATTTTTGAAGACATTGTGCAGGCAAAGGCCGCGGCAAAGCAGGGGGCGGATATCATCGCAGTCATCCGCACAACCGGCCAGTCTTTGCTCGACTATGTGCCCTTTGGCGCGACCACCGAGGGCTTTGGCGGCACCTACGCCACCCAGGAGAACTTCCGCCTCATGCGCGCCGCGCTCGACGAGGTGGGCGAGGAGGAAGGCCGCTACATCCGCCTGTGCAACTACTGCTCGGGCCTTTGCATGCCCGAAATCGCCGCCATGGGCGCGCTCGAGCGCCTCGATGTGATGCTCAACGACGCGCTCTACGGCATTTTGTTCCGCGACATCAACCCGCAGCGCACGATTGTCGACCAGTTTTTCTCGCGCGTGATCAACTCCTATGCGGGCATCATCATCAACACGGGCGAGGACAATTACCTCACTACCGCCGACGCTGTCGAGGAAGCGCACACGGTGCTCGCATCGCAGTTTCTCAACGAGCAGTTCGCGCTGTGCGCGGGGCTGCCCGAGGAGCAGATGGGGCTTGGCCACGCGTTTGAAATTTCGCCCGATGTGGAGAACGGCTTCCTCTTCGAGCTTGCGCAGGCGCAGATGGCGCGGGAGATCTTCCCCAACGCGCCCTTGAAATACATGCCGCCCACGAAGTTCATGACCGGCAACATTTTCCGCGGGCATGTGCAGGATGCGCTGTTTAACATCGTCACCATCCTCACCAAACAGAAGCTGCACCTGTTGGGCATGCTCACCGAGGCCATCCACACGCCCTTTATGAGCGACCGCGCGCTGGCCATCGAAAACGCGCAGTATATCTTCCGCACGATGCACGACCTTGGCGACGAGCTCGTTTATAAAGAGGGCGGCATCATGCAGACCCGCGCCGACGAGGTGCTCACAAAGGCGGCGGAGCTGCTGGCCGAAATGGAGAGCATCGGCCTGTTCGGCACGCTCGAGCGCGGCACGTTTGCCGACATCAAGCGCGCGCGCACCGGCGGCAAAGGCCTCGACGGGGTCGTGATGAAGGATGAAAACTATTTTAATCCGTTCGTGGAGCTGATGAAGGGGGTGCGTTTCTGATGAGCAGCGGACTGTATAACACCCATAAAGGCGATTTTGATAAAACGTTGGACCTCACTAAACTTCGCCCTTACGGCGACACGATGAACGACGGCAAAGTGCAATTAAGCTTCACGCTGCCCGTCAAGAACGACGACAAGGGGCAGGAGGCCGCGCGGCAGCTTGCAAAGCTCATGGGCTTCCCGGAACCTTCCGTTGCCCTCGCGCGCCCCCTCGACGCGGACTATACTTTCTACGTGGTCTACGGTTCGTGCGTGCACAGCGTGGATTATGAGAGCATCCATGTTCAGGCGGTTGAGACCGAAACGATGAGCATGGAGCAGGTGAGCGAATTCATCCGCGCGAACATCGGCCGCAAGGTCGTTGTGGTGGGCGCATCGACGGGAACCGACGCGCACACGGTGGGCATCGACGCCATCATGAACCAGAAGGGCTTTGCCGGCCACTACGGCCTCGAGCGCTACGAGATGATCGAGGCCCACAACCTCGGCGCGCAGGTTCCCAACGAGGAATTCGTCAAAAAAGCCGTCGAACTCAACGCGGACGTGCTGCTCGTGTCCCAAACCGTCACGCAAAAGGATGTGCACATCCAGAACCTGACCGAGCTTATCGAGCTTCTCGAAGCCGAGGGCTTGCGCGAGCGCTTCGTCGTCATCTGCGGCGGCGCGCGCATGACCCACGAGCTTGCAAAGGAACTCGGCTACGACGCGGGCTTCGGCCCCCAGAAGTATGCCGACGACGTCGCCTCCTTCGCAGTGACGGAAATTTATAAAAGAATGGAGCAAAGCTAATGCAAAACGTACTTCTCGAAAAGCGCGGCCGCATCGGCATCATGACGCTCAACAGACCTCAGGCTTACAACGCGCTCAACCTGGCGGTGCTTGCCGAGATCGAACAAGCTGCCGCGGAAGTTGAAAACGATCCCGAGATTCGCGTGCTCCTCGTCACAGGCGCGGGCAAAGCGTTCGTCGCGGGCGCGGACATTTCCGAAATGATGAACCTCGGCCAAACCGAAGCCGCCGCGTTCGCGCAAGCCGGCCACCGCGCTTTCGGGAAGCTCGACGATCTCCGGATTCCCGTGATCGCGGCCATCAACGGCTTTGCGATCGGCGGCGGATTGGAGCTTGCCCTTTGCTGCGATATCCGGCTTGCCGCCGAGAACGCCAAGCTCGGCCAGCCCGAGGTGACGCTCGGCATTACCCCGGGTTTTGGCGGCACGCAGAGGCTGCCGCGCGCGGTCGGCAGCTCCAACGCGATGATGCTCATCCTCAAGGGCGCGCCCGTCACGGCGGAGGCCGCGCTTCGCATGGGCCTTGTGAGCGAAGTGTATCCCGCCGACCAATTGATGGAAAACGCGCTTGCTTTGGCCGAGGCCATCGCGGCCAACGCGCCCATCGCGGTGCGCGCGTGCAAAAATTCTATCTCTTTAGGGGTTGACAGATTTTTAACAAATGATTTAGACTATGAGACGCAGGCGTTCGCTTCCTGCTTTGAAACGGCGGATCAGCGCATGGCCATGCAGGCGTTCGTCGAGAAAAAGCCCAAGAGCGAATTCAAAGGAGAATGACTATGTTCGAGCATGTGGCTGTTATCGGCGCGGGGACCATGGGGCTTGATATCGCCCAGTGTTTTGCCGCCGCCAATCGCAAAGTCGTTGTTCGCGACGTGAATGACGCGATCGTTTTCGCGGCAAAGGCGCGGCTCGAGGGCGCGCTTGAAAAGCGCGTGGCCCGCGGCAAGCTCGCCGCCGGGGAGCGGGATTGCCTCCTTGCGAACATTTCCTTCACAACGGAGCTTTTGGATTGCGCGGGCGCCGGGCTTGTGGTGGAGGCCATCGTCGAACGCATGGATGTGAAGCGCGAACTGTTCGCGCAGCTCGCTTCAATCTGCGCGCCGGATACGGTGCTCGCCACCAACACGAGCGCGCTCTCCATCACCGAGATCGCCGCCGCCGTTTCGAATCCCGCGCGCGTGATCGGCATGCATTTCTTCAACCCCGCGTCGGTGATGAAACTCGTGGAGCTCATCCGCGGCGCATTCACCTCCGAGGAGGTGTTCGCGCTCGTGAAGGCGGAAGCCGAGGCCATCGGCAAAACGCCGGTCGAGGTGAACGAGGCGCCGGGGTTCGTCGTGAACCGCATCCTCATCCCCATGATCAACGAGGGCATTGCCATTTGGGCCGAGGGCGTGGCGAGCGCTTCCGACATCGACGCCGCGATGAAGCTTGGCTGCAACCATCCGATGGGGCCGCTTGAACTTGGCGATCTTGTGGGCCTTGACGTAGTGCTCTTCATCATGGAAACGATCTTCCGCGAAACGGGAGATCCTAAATACCGCCCGCACACAAAGCTGCGCCAGCTCGTGCGCGCGGGGACTCTTGGCAGGAAAACCGGCAAAGGCGTTTACGACTACGCGAAATAAGCGCCGCGGGTTTCAAAATACAACGATTTCAGGAGAGTGCAACATGGATTTCAATCTGTCCAGGGAGCATGAGATGCTGCGCGACATGTACCGATGCTTCGCCGAAAACGAAGTCAAGCCGGTCGCCGCGCAGACGGACGAAGAGGAGCGCTTCCCCGACGAGGTCGTCGCGAAGCTCGGCCGCTTCGGCATGATGGGCATCCCGTTTCCCGTCAAGTACGGCGGCGCCGGCGGCGACGTGCTCGCGTATGTGATGGCCGTCGAGGAGCTGAGCAAAGTCTGCGGCACGACGGGCGTCATCGTTTCGGCGCACACCTCGCTTTGCTGCGCGCCCATTTATGAGAACGGCACCGAGGAGCAGAAAATGAAGTATCTGCCCAAGCTCTGCGCGGGCGAGTGGATCGGCGCGTTCGGCCTGACCGAACCCGACGCCGGCACGGATGCTTCCGGCCAGCAGACGACGGCCGTGCTCGAGGGGGATCACTACGTCCTCAACGGCAGCAAGATCTTCATCACCAACGCGGGCAAGGCGCAGGTCTACATCATCTTTGCGATGACGGATAAATCCAAGGGCACCCGGGGCATCAGCGCGTTCATCGTCGAAAGGGATTACCCCGGCTTCTCCATCGGCAAACAGGAAAATAAAATGGGCATCCGCGGCAGCTCCACCTGCGAGCTGATCTTTGATAACTGCATCGTCCCGAAGGACAATTTGCTGGGCAAAGAGGGCCGCGGCTTTGGCATCGCCATGAAAACGCTCGACGGCGGCCGCATCGGCATCGGCGCGCAGGCGCTGGGCATCGGCGAGGGCGCGGTCGAGGAAACCATCAAATACGTCAAAGAGCGCAAACAGTTTGGAAAGCGCATCAGCGAATTCCAGAACACGCAGTTCCAGATCGCCGATATGCACACGCGCATGAAAGCGGCGCAATACCTCGTGTATGCGGCGGCGGTGAAAAAGCAGGCGTATACGGATGCCGAAGCCGAGGGCAAAAAGGGCGAGAGCTATTCGATGGACGCATCGATCGCGAAGCTCTTCGCATCCGAAGCCGCCAGCGACGTCACCCGCAGGGCCGTGCAGCTTTTCGGCGGCTATGGGTTCATCCGCGAATATCCCGTGGAGCGCATGATGCGCGACGCGAAGATCACCGAGATCTATGAGGGCACGAGCGAGGTTCAGCGCATGGTCATCTCCGCGAACCTCGGCGTGAATTAAGGAGGCTGTCATGAAGATCATCGTTTGTGTAAAGCAGGTTCCGGACACCTCCGGCAAGGTGGCGGTCAACCCCGACGGCACGCTCAACCGCGCGTCGATGCCCACCATCACCAACCCCGACGACATGAATGCCGTCGAGGCCGCCCTCAAACTCAAAGATAAAACCGGCTGCAAGGTCATCGTGGTTTCGATGGGCCCGGCGCCCGCGATGAAGATGCTCAGGGAGCTCATCGCCATGGGGGCGGACGAGGGCGTGCTCATCTCCGGCCGCGAGTTCGGCGGTTCGGACACCTACGCCACCAGCCAGATCATCGCCGCTGCGATCCATAAGATCGGCCTTGAAAAGGACGACATCGTATTCTGCGGCCGCCAGGCCATCGACGGCGACACCGCGCAGGTAGGCCCGCAGATTGCCGAGAAGCTCAACCTCCCGCAGGTCACCTACTGCGCAGACCTCGAGCTCACCGGCGACACCCTCACCGTCAAGCGCATGCTTGAGGATGGATATATGACCGTCAAAGTCAAAACGCCGTGCCTGATCACCTGCATCAAGGAGCTCAACACGCCGCGTTACATGAGCGTTTCGGGCATCCTCGGCTGCTATGAAAAACCCGTGAGCGTGTTCGATTACGAAACGCTCAAGGATGAGCCTCTGATCGATCCGACCACCATCGGCCTCAAGGGCTCGCCGACGAACATCTTCAAATCCTTCACGCCGCCCCCCAAGGGTGTGGGCATGATGCTTGAGGGTGCGGAAAAGGCGGACTGTGAGAAGCTTGTCGGCATGCTTGCCGCCAAGAACATCATCTGATCGGGAGGAGAAGAGATCATGGCTTATAACAGCATGGATATTAGCGCCTTCAAGGACGTTTGGGTGTTTTGCGAGCAGCGCGAGGGCAAGCTCATGCCCACCGACTTCGAGCTTATTTCCGAGGGACGCAAACTTGCCGACGAATTGGGCGGCAAACTCTGCGGCCTGCTGCTTGGCGAAAAGGTCGAAAGCTGCTGCCGCGAGCTTGCGGGCTACGGCGCGGACAAGGTGATTTTGTGCGAGCACCCGCTTCTTAAAAACTACACCACCGACGCATACGCCAAGGTCGTGTGCGACGCGGTGCGCCTCTACAAGCCCGAGGTGCTGCTCATCGGCGCCTCTACCATCGGGCGCGACCTGGGTCCCCGCTGCGCGGCGCGCCTGCACACCGGCCTTTGCGCCGACTGCACGCACCTCGATGTGGATGTGCCCAGGTACCTCGAATTTCTCAAAGAGAATTCGACCCTCGACGTTGCCAACATGCCGATCGACCTCGAGGACCGCAATCTTAAAATGACCCGACCCGCCTTCGGCGGCCACCTGATGGCCTCCATCGTGTGCCCGCGTTTCCGCCCCGCCATGGCGACGGTGCGCCCGGGCGTGATGCAGCGCGGCAGCTTCTGCGAGGATAAGATCGATGCGCTTGAGATCGAGCGCATGCCGGTGGAACTTTGCGAAGCGGACGTTGCAAGCGAGGTTGTCGAAATCGTAAAATCCGCCAAGAAGCTCGTGGATCTTGTGGGCGCGGAATACATCGTTTCCGTCGGCCGCGGCATCGGCAAGGATGTGGAGCTGGGCGTCAAGCTTGCCGGGGAACTCGCCGAAGCCTTGGGCGGCGTCGTGGGCGGCTCGCGCGCGGTGATTGACAACGGCTGGCTTTCCGCCGACCATCAGGTCGGGCAGACCGGCAAGACCGTGCGCCCCAAAGTGTATGTGGCCCTTGGCATTTCCGGCGCGATTCAGCACAAGGCCGGCATGCAGGATTCCGAGTGCATCATCGCCGTCAACAAAAACCCCGCGGCGCCGATCTTCGAGATTGCGGATTACGGCATCTGCGGCGACCTGTTCAAGGTGATGCCCATGCTCACCGAGGCCGTCACGCGGCTCAAGGCCGAGCGCGCGGCGACCGTGTTCGCCTGCGATTGATTGCAGTTTTTTGCGGGCGGGGGCGGCGCAGGCCGGCCCCCCCGCCCGTTTCCTTCGGTGCAATGCGCCTTGACAAGCCTTTTGCAATCGTTATACTTATTCAATATAGAACTATAATGTTGGGAGGTCGTTTACTATGTGTGATACGAAATTCTTTATTTGTGAGCATTGCGGCAACCTCGTGGGCATGATCCACGCCGCCGG
>CAZJIS010000027.1:0-8161 GCA_964546125.1 uncultured Clostridium sp. | reverse complement strand
TGCGGCGACAAGCCCGTGCGCGCCTTTGCCTGGTGCAACCTGCACGGCCTCTGGGCGAAGGATATCTAAGATTTCGGGTTTTGAGGGGCGGCGTCAGCCGCCCTTTCTCTGTTCCGGCGGTTGACATTTTCCCGTTTTCCCGCTATAATAACAGCTTAAGGCGATGAACGGGGAAGTAGCCTCCCAAACGCGCAAAAGAGAGTGGCGGCCGTGGCTGTGAGCCGTCTTGCGCCGGGGAAGCGATGGACGCTCCGCGAGCCGCCGCGCACAAATGCGCGGCCGACCTCCCGCGTTAAGGGGCAAAGAGGGGCTTTAAAAAGCCCAATCAGGGTGGTACCGCGGGTCCTCCGTCCCTAGGGATGGAGGACCCTGTTTTTTATGACGAACGAATGAGGTGAACCATGCAGTATCAGGCGCCCAAGGGAATGAAAGATGTTACCCCCAAAGAGAGCTACAAATGGCAGTATGTCGAGGCGCAGGCGCGCGAACTTTGCGCGGCCTACGGGTTTGCGGAAACGCGCACGCCCGTGCTCGAGCATACGGAGCTGTTTTTGCGCGGCGTGGGGGATACGACCGACATCGTGCAAAAGGAAATGTACACCTTCACCGATAAGGGGGACCGTTCGGTTACCCTCAAGCCCGAGGGCACGGCCGGGGCGGTGCGCATGTTCCTTGAAAACAGGCTCTTTGCCGATGCGCAGCCCACGAAGATGTATTATCTTTATTGCCCGGTGTTCCGCTACGATAAGCCGCAGGCGGGAAGGTTGCGCGAGCACCACCAGTTCGGCGTGGAGATCTTCGGCGCGCCGCGCGCGAGCGCGGACGCGGAGGTCATCGACCTTGCCCTGGAGCTTCTCGGGCGCTTGGGCATCGAAGGGCTTTCGGTCAACATCAACAGCATCGGCTGCCCGAGCTGCCGCAAGGTCTACAACGAGGCGCTCAAAGCTTACCTCGCGCAAAACCACGCCGCGCTTTGCGCGACCTGCAAAACACGCTTTGAAAAGAACCCGATCCGCATCCTCGATTGCAAGGAGGAAAGCTGCCGGCGGATTGTGCGGGATGCGCCCAAGACGCTCGATTACCTTGATGCGGACTGCGCCGCGCATTTTGAAGAGCTCAAGGCCTGCCTCGACGCGCTCGGCATCGCTTATCAAGTGGACCCGATGATCGTGCGCGGGCTTGATTACTATACAAAAACGGTGTTTGAAATCCTTTCGACCGCGGGCGCGTACCGCGGCACGGTGTGCGGCGGCGGGCGGTATGATAACCTGATCGGTGAGCTTGGCGGCCCGGAAATGAGCGCCGTGGGCTTTGGCATGGGCATGGAGCGGTTGCTGCTCGTGGCCGAGGGCTTTCGCCCGATTCCCGCGCCCGCGCCGCTTGACGTTTACGTTGCGGCCATGGGGGATGCCGCCCGCGCGGCAGGTCTTTCGCTTGCGGCGGCGCTGCGGGGCCGCGGCGTTACGGTTGAATTCGACCATGCGGGCAGGAGCTTCAAGGCGCAGTTCAAGTATGCCGATAAGCTCGGCGCGCGCTTTGCGGCGGTACTCGGCGAAGATGAGCTTAACCGCGGCATTGTTAAATGCAAGAGCATGACCGGCGGCGGCGAGCGCGAGTTTGCGCTTGCGGATGCGGCGGCGTTGGCCGCGGCGGTCAAAGAGGCGGAATAAACGGAATTTCTATTTGCGAATAGAATAAAGGAAGGGAACGACTATGTCTGAGCTTTTAGGGGGCTGGAAACGAACGAACCGCTGCGCCGAAGTGACGCAGGCGGATGTGGGGCGCGAGCTTGTGCTCATGGGATGGGCGGGGACCTGGCGCAACCTGGGCGCGCTGATCTTCATCGGCCTTCGCGACCGAAGCGGCACGATGCAGGTGGTGTTCGACGAATCGTCTTTGCCCGCGGAGGTGTTCGCGTCGGCGGAAACCATCCGCAGCGAGTTCACGCTCGCCGTGCGGGGCGTGCTGCGCCGCCGCGCGCCGGAGATGATCAACCGCGACATGGCGACGGGCGCTTATGAATTAGAAGCGAAGGAACTGAAAATCCTCAGCCGTGCGCAGACCCCGCCGTTTTATATCGACGACGGCGTGAATGCGCAGGAGCAGCTTCGGCTCAAGTACCGCTACCTCGACCTGCGCCGGCCGCGCCTGCAGCAAATCCTGATGACGCGCCATAAAATCGCGCAGATCACGCGCAGCTATTTCGATCAACAGGGTTTCCTTGAAATCGAAACCCCGGTGCTGTGCAAGTCCACCCCCGAGGGCGCGCGCGACTACCTTGTGCCAAGCCGCGTGCACCCGGGCGAATTTTACGCGCTGCCCCAAAGCCCGCAGCAGTATAAGCAGCTTTTGATGATCGCGGGGTACGACCGTTATTTCCAGATTGCCCGCTGCTTCCGCGACGAGGATCTGCGCGCCGACCGCCAGCCCGAATTTACGCAGATCGACATTGAAATGAGCTTTGTGGATGAGGATGACGTCATGCGCGTCAACGAGGGGTTTATGGCGAAGCTTATCCGCGAGATCAAGGGCGTTGAGGTTCCTGTGCCGTTTCGCCGCATCACCTGGCGCGAGGCGATGGACCGCTTCGGCTCGGATAAGCCAGATTTGCGCTTTGGCCTCGAGCTCAACGATGTGAGCGAGGCCGTGCGCGGCAGCGCATTTGGCGTGTTTGAGGCGGCGCTCGCGGGCGGCGGCAGCGTGCGCTGCATCCGCGTGCCCGGCGGCGCTTCCCGATTGCCCCGCAAGCGCATCGACGAGCTTGGCGAGTTTGTCAAAACCTACCGCGCCAAGGGACTTGCGTGGATGAGCCTTAAAGAAGAAGGCGTGCAGTGCTCGTTCCGGAAGTTCTTTGCCGAGGAACAGTTTGCGGCGCTGCTTGAAACCATTGGCGCGCAGATGGGCGATACCGTGTTTTTCGTCGCCGATGCGAATGACGAGGTGGTGTTCGCATCGCTTGGCGCGCTGCGCCTCGAGCTTGGGCGAAGCCTCGGCCTGCTCGATGAAAACCGCATCGAGCTTCTTTGGGTAACGGAATTCCCGCTGCTCGAGTGGGATGAGGAGGAAAAGCGCTTTCAGGCGAAGCACCACCCCTTCACCAGCCCGCGCGATGAGGACATTGAGCTTCTCGAAAGCGACCCCGGCCGCGTGCGCGCCAAGGCCTACGACATGGTCATGAACGGCAGCGAGATCGGCGGCGGCTCTATCCGTATCCACTCGCCCAGGCTGCAGGAGAGAATGTTCCGGGCGATCGGCTTTTCGCACGAGGCCGCGTGGGAGCGCTTCGGTTATTTTATGGAAGCGTTCAAATACGGCACGCCCCCGCACGGCGGGCTCGCGTTCGGCCTCGACCGCATCGTGATGATGCTCGCGGGAACCGGCAACATCCGCGACGTCATTGCCTTCCCCAAGGTGCAGACTGCCGCGTGCCTGATGACGCAGGCGCCCGGCCCGGTGGAGGAAAAGCAGCTCGGAGAACTGCACATCCGGCTTGCGCTCGATGAGTGAGCGCGGCATGCGCCAAACCGGCGTCGTCGTTGAAAACAGGGGGACTGCGGCCGTGGTGCGCTTTGTGCGAAGCACCGCCTGCGGTCACTGCACCGCGTGCTTTCGCCTGGGCGAAGATGCGGCGGAGGTGGAGCTTGAAAACGTGCTCCACGCATCGGTCGGCGACGCCGTCGTCATCGAGCTGCACGAGGGCGGCGTGCTCGGCGCGAGCCTGATCGTTTACGGCGCGCCGCTCGCGGCCTTTGTCGCGGGCGTGGCGCTCGGCAGCTTGTGGGGCGAATTGTATGCGGCGCTCGCGGCGCTGCTGTTCGCCGGCGGCACTTTTGCCGCCCTGCGCGCGCTCGAACCGTGCTTTTCGCGCATGCGCGGGTTCAAACCGCGCATGGTGGAGATACTGGAACCAACGCAATCTATTCCAAAAGGAGAAAACGACCATGGCAAAACAACTGACCAAAGCTGATTTCGAGGCGGAGATCGCAACACCCGGCGTGCCCGTGCTCGTGGATTTCTGGGCCCCCTGGTGCGGCCCGTGCCGCATGCTCGGCCCCGTGATCGAGGAGCTCGCCGGGGAGGCGGGGGACAGGGCGAAGATCTGCAAAGTCAACGTCGATGAAGAACCCGAGCTTGCGCAGCGCTTCCGCGTCGTTTCGATTCCCTGCGTGATCGTCTTCCGCGACGGGCTCGAAGGGGAGCGCATCGTGGGCGTGCGCGGCAAGGCAGATTATGTGAAAGCGCTGGGGCTTTAATAGGAACGCCGGGGACGCCGCCCAAAAATCCCGCATAGGACCGCCGGCCCTGAGAACCCATCGCGAATCATTGCGGGGGCCGATTCAATATCGGCCCCTGTTCCGCCCCGGGGATTGGGGCGCACATCTTGATTTCTTTCCGGTTTAGATGGCATGCGCGCCAAAACCGGATGAGAACCGCGGGCTTTCGCCCTACTCACGCTTTGCCGCCCGAAAACGCGGGGCGGGGCAGTCAAAGAAAACTCGTTGAGTCAAGCGGCGCATTTTGCGATAGAAGTGTGTGCGCTTTGGCGAAAAACACCAGATATTGCGGCAAAAAAGCCACTTTTGCAAAAAGCGAAAAAATATTCATTCCCGAACAAAAAAACTATTGCCAATCCATCGTTTATCGTGTATCATTGGTACGTTGCGCAGAAAAACGCATGTTTTTTGCGCGCGGATAACGGATTGGCCTCGCGGGAGGTTGCCGGTATGCCATCCGGGTAATTTCCGAGAGGCGCCCACGTTACGGGCACGGGCGGTTGCGCCCGGCCGGAGTTTTTGGAAAGAAACACACGGCTGCGTGTACGGCCCCGATACTACAAGGAGGGAAATAATATGGCAAATCAGAAGATTCGCATCAAGCTCAAGGCCTATGAGCACAACCTGATCGACCAGAGCGCCGAAAAGATCGTTGAAACGGCCAAGCGGACGGGGGCGCGCGTGAGCGGACCGATCCCCCTGCCCACGGAGAAGGAAATCGTTACCATCCTCCGTTCGCCTTTCAAGCACAAGGACAGTCGCGAGCAGTTCGAGATGAGAACCCACAAGCGCCTGATCGACATTCTGCAGCCTTCCGCGAAAACCGTGGATGCGCTCATGAAGCTCGATCTCCCCGCTGGTGTGGACATCGAGATCAAGCTGTAACCTGGAGGTGGAAAACATGAAGAAAGCGATTTTGGGCACCAAGGTCGGAATGACCCAGATGTTCAGAGAAGACGGGACCATGATCCCCGTCACCGTCGTGCTTGCCGGCCCCTGCCCGGTGGTGCAGGTGAAGACCCAGGGCAACGATGGATATGACGCCGTGCAGGTGGCTTTCGGCCCCGTGCGCGAGAAGCTCATCACCCGCCCGGAGCTCGGCCATCTCAAAAAGGCCGGCGTGGGCGCCCACCGCCATGTGCGCGAGCTGCCCCTTGAAGATACCGCGGCCTACGAGGTCGGTCAGGTCATCAAGGCGGACATCTTCGGCGCGGGCGACAAGGTGGACGTTGTGGGCGTGAGCAAGGGCAAGGGCTTCGAGGGCAACATCAAGCGCTGGAACCAGGCGCGCGGCCGTAAGACCCACGGTTCGCACTCCTACCGCGTGCCCGGCGCGATGAGCGCCAACACCTACCCCGGCGAGGTCTTCAGGACCAAGCGCCTGCCGGGCCACATGGGTGCCGAGCGCATCACCGTGCAGAACCTCGAAGTTGTGCGGGTGGACGCCGAGCGCAACCTGCTGCTCGTCAAGGGCGCCGTGCCCGGCGCGAAGGGCGGCCTTGTCATGATCCGGGAAACCGTTAAGTAAGGCCGAGCGAAAGGAGAACGAACATGCCTAAGGTAGCATTGCATAATATCGCCGGCGAGAACATCGGCGAAGTCGAACTGAGCGAGAACATCTTCGGCGCCGAGATCAACGTGCCGGTGATGCACGAGGTCGTCAGGGCCTATCTCGCGAACCAGCGCCAGGGCACGCAAAGCGCGCTCACCCGCGCCGAAGTGCGCGGCGGCGGCATCAAGATCTACCGCCAGAAGGGGACGGGCCGTGCCCGCCACGCGAGCAACCGCGCGCCCATTTTCACCCACGGCGGCGTCGCATTTGCCCCCAAGCCCCGCGATTACCGCGTGAGCGTCAACCGCAAGGTCAAGCGCCTTGCGATGAAGAGCGCCCTCGCGAGCAAGCTTGGCGAGCGCGCGCTCGTGGTGTTCGACGCGCTCGACATCGCGGCCCCCAAAACCAAGGAAATGATCAAGACCCTCAAGGCGGTCGATGTGGAAAAAGCCCTCATCGTGCTGCCCGAGAAGGATGAGATCGTCGAGCGCGCCGCGCGCAACATCCCCGGCGTGAAGACCACGCTCGTGGGCACGCTCAACGTTTATGAAATCCTCAAGTATAAGACGCTGATCCTTACCAAGGATGCGCTCGCCAAGATCGAGGAGGTGTACGCATGAAATCCCCCTATGACGTCATCATCAAGCCCGTTCTCACCGAGAAGAGCTACGACCATCTTGCCGAAAAGACCTATACCTTCATCGTCGACAAGAAGGCCAACAAGACCGAGATCCGCCAGGCGATCGAAGCTGTTTTCGGCGTCGAGGTCGAGTCCGTGCACACCGTCAATTCGCTGGGCAAGCTCAAGCGTCAGGGCCGTAACATCGGCCGCACGGCGAGCACCAAGAAAGCCTATGTGAAGCTCAAGAAGGACTCCAAGGGCATCGAGTTCTTCGACAGCATCGCGCAGTAAGGAGGCGTCCCATGGCAATTAGAAAGATCAAACCCACGACCCCCGGTCAGCGCTTTATGACCGTTTCCTCGTTCGAGGAGATCACTTGCAACCAGCCCGAGCGTTCGCTGCTCGAGGATAAGCGCTCCCAGGGCGGCCGCAACAAGCATGGCCGCATCACCGTGCGCCACCGCGGCGGCGGCGCGCGGCGCAAGTACCGCATCATCGATTTCAAGCGCGATAAGGACGGCGTGCCGGCGAAGGTCGCTACGATCGAGTACGACCCCAACCGCAGCTCGAACATCGCCCTTTTGCACTACCTTGACGGTGAGAAGCGCTACATCATCGCCCCCCTCGGCCTCCATGTCGGCGATACGGTCGTCTCGGGCGAGGGCGCGGATATCAAGATCGGCAACGCCATGCTCATCAGCCAGATCCCCGTGGGCACGATGATCCACTGCATCGAACTGCGCCCGGGCAAAGGCGCGCAGCTCGTGCGCAGCGCGGGCAACGCCGCCCAGCTCATGGCCAAGGAAGATAAATACGCCCAGGTCAGGCTCCCTAGCGGCGAAGTGAGGCGCGTGCCCATGAACGCGCGGGCAACCATCGGCCAGGTCGGCAACGTCGACCATGAGAACATCAAGTACGGCAAAGCCGGCCGCATCCGCCACAAGGGCTTCCGCCCGACGGTGCGAGGCAGCGTTATGAACCCCTGTGACCACCCGCACGGCGGCGGCGAGGGCAAGTCGCCCATCGGCCGTCCCGGCCCGGTCACCCCGTGGGGCAAGCCGGCGCTCGGCCACAAGACCCGCAAGACCAAGAACGTCAACGATAAGTTCATCGTGCACCGCCGGGGCGGCAAGTAAGAGGCGAAAGGAGTCTATCAATGAGCAGATCAATCAAAAAGGGCCCGTTTGTTGAAGAACGCCTGCTCGGGCGCATCAACGCGATGAACGAGAGCGGCAGGAAATCGGTCGTGAAAACGTGGTCCCGTGCGTCTACGATATTCCCGCAGATGGTGGGTTACACCATCGCGGTGCACGACGGCAGGAAGCATGTTCCGGTATATGTCACCGAGGAAATGGTCGGCCACAAGCTGGGCGAGTTCGCGCCCACGCGCACGTTCCGCGGCCACAGGGGGTCTGAGAAGTCCTCCGGATCGAAATAAGGAGGAGGAACGAATCATGGCAACCAGATCGCGAGAAAAAAGCGCGGCGCGCAAGGCCAATGCCGACAGGCGCCCGCATGCCATCGCCCGGTATGTGCGCATTTCCAGCAGGAAAGTGAAGATCGTGGTCGATCTTATCCGCGGCAAGAGCGTCGCCGAAGCCAAGGCCATTTTGACCTTCACGCCCAAGGCCGCGAGCGAGCCTGTGCTCAAGGTGCTTAACTCGGCCGTGGCGAACGCGGAGAACAACCTCGATATCCCCGCCGACCAGCTTT
>CAZJIS010000026.1:0-26662 GCA_964546125.1 uncultured Clostridium sp. | reverse complement strand
CGCCCATCGTCACCCACGCGACCTCGGGCGCGAAGCCCTCGACGTGCTCGGCCTCTTTCATCAACAGGCTTTCGGGGATGAACAGCGGGAAATACGCGTTCTTATGCCCCGTGGCCTTGAAGCGCGCGTCCATCTGCTGCTGGATCAATTCCCACACGCCGTAGCCGTAGGGCTTGATGACCATGCAGCCTTTCACATCGGAATAATCGACCATGTCGGTCTTGAGGATCACATCCGTATACCACTGGGGGAAATCCTCCGTGCGGGACGCGATGTGCTGGACGAATTCGTCCTCTCTCTTGTTGGCCATAAATCCTCCCTTTGGGTCATTATGCAATTTATTTGATAAAAAACCGCCCTCATGCATCGCTGCATAAGGGCGGGTCGATCCGCGGTACCACCTTAATTGGTTCTCGTGTGAGCATTAACGCGCTCGCGCGGCGCGGCATTTCCTCCGCGCGGCTCACGGGGCCGGACAGCGCAGCTTCCCTTGCGCGCGCGCCCTCTCAGCCTCGAGGCGCGCTCTCTTTGCGCGAAGCGGCGCATGTTCCCGTTCATCGCCAAATATACCAAGGGATTATATCACCCCGCGCCTTTTGCGTCAAGAACCGCGCAGCACATCCTCGATGATGGCGTTGAGTTCATCGTCGATCTCGGCGTTGCCGTTGGCGCTCGTGCGCTCGACGATCTCCTCCACGGTCCACACATGCCCGTCATCCATATCAAGCGGCACGGCGCCGGGCTGTTTTGGCTCGTTTTCCTGCTGCGCGCGCATCCACGAGGTGAAAGGATCGGCTGCGCGCGCTCCTTCCGGCGCGGCGGGCGCGGGCGCAAACGCCGGCTCGGGTTCGATCTCGGGTATCCGCTCCGGCTCGATCTCGGGTATGGGCTCAGGCTCGATTTCAGGCACAGTTTCCGGTTCGATCTCGGGCACGGGCTCGGGCGCCTCCTCATAGGCCGGGCCGCATGAGGGCGGAACGGCTTGTTCCCCGGGCTGTTCGCCAAATTCGGGCAGGTCGCGCTGCTCGATGGCATAAATGCTGCGCATGAGCGCGGCGGGGTCGGCGTAATCATCGGGCATGTCCTGCGCCGGGGTCTCGCTGATCGCCGACAGATGATCGTATTCACGCGTGACTTCGAGCGCCTCGTCAAGATCGAGCGCGTTCATCGAATCGGCAAAGAACAATGCCTGGTCGGAGGCCATGGTTGCCGTCCTTCGGAATTCGGCAATGAGCTTTTCGGCGCTCGCGCGGTATCCCGCCATGAAGCCCTCGGCGCGCGCGGCCGTGCGGCGCACTTTTTCCTTAGCGTCGTCCTCCATGAGTTTCGCGCGGCGCTGCGCATCTTCAAGGATGCCGCGCGCTTCGGTTTCGGCCTCGAGCTTATCGTCGGCCGCGCTTCGCAAGATAGCCGCCTTCTCCTCCTCCGCCTCGAGGAGGATGCGCTCCGCCGCGGTCTGCGCCTTCGTCAGCGCCCCGGCGATGGCGGATTCCTGCATTCTGTATCGCTCCACGGCGGCGCCGAGCTCATCCGCGCGCTGGCGAAGCTGCGCGAGTTCAGCGTCCCTCTGGCCGAGCGCCTGCTCGAGTTCCCTGACCCTGCGTCCCATAAAACATCCTCCCGCAAACAAGTTTTTCATGTTAAATATCCATCCTTTTTATATGTCCATCCTCTCCTGCCGCGCATCGGCAGGAGGGGCGAATCCCATGTGGGCATAGCCGCCGGGCAGCACGATGCGCCCGCGCGGCGTGCGCGCGATGAGCCCCATTTGCAAAAGGTATGGCTCGTACACATCCTCGATGGTGGTCGCGTCATCCCCCGTGGCGGCGGCGATGGTATCAAGCCCCACGGGCCTGCCGCCAAACTTCTCGATCATGATCGAAAGCATGCGCCGGTCCACCGCGTCAAGCCCCAGCTCGTCAATAGAGAGCATGCGAAGCCCGGCGCGCGCGGTTGCAAGGTCGATCTTGCCCGAACCGCGTACCTGCGCGTAATCGCGCACGCGCCTGAGCAAGCGGTTGACGACGCGCGGCGTGCCGCGCGAGCGCGCGGCGATCTCGAGCGCGCCGTCCTCATCGATCCCGATGTTGAGAATGCCCGCGCTGCGCTTGATAATCTCCATGAGATCCTCGGGGTGGTAAAGCTCGAGCTGCTCCTTGATGCCGAAGCGGTCGCGGAGCGGCGAGGTCAGCAGCCCCATGCGCGTCGTAGCCCCCACGAGCGTGAAGTGCGGTAGATCCAGGCGGATCGAGTGCGCGCTCGGTCCTTTGCCGATGATGATGTCGTAGGCGAAATCCTCCATCGCGGGATAGAGCACCTCCTCGACGGTGGCGTTGAGGCGGTGAATCTCATCGATAAAAAGCACGTCGCCCGCCTGCAAATTCGAAAGAAGCGCCGCAAGATCGCCCGCATGGGAGATCGCGGGGCCGGAGGTGATGCGAAGGTTGCCCCCCATCTCGTTGGCGATAATCGCCGCGAGCGTGGTTTTGCCAAGGCCCGGCGGCCCGTAGAGCAGCGCGTGGTCGAGCGGCTCGCCGCGGCGCTTGGCCGCTTCGATGTAGATTTTGATGTGCTCTTTGACGTTGCCCTGCCCGATATACTCGTTGAGGAAGCGCGGGCGCAGGCTGTAATCCGAAACCTCGTCCTCCGCGAGCATGGATGAAACGACCAGTCTCTCCTCCATTTGCCTCAGCGCCCTTTCGAAGCAAGCTCGCGAAGCGCCTGCGTGATCATCTCCTCGACGCGCCCGCACTCGGGCACGGCCGAAACCGCCCGCCCGGCCGTGACGCCGTCGTATCCCAGCGACACGAGGGCGGCGACCGCCTCGGCGCGCATATCCATCGCGGCGCCCGAAGCCGCGGCCGCGGCCATGGGTGAAGCCGCCATATCCTCGGGCGAAACTTTTTCCTTCAATTCAAGCAGCACGCGCGCGGCGGTCTTGCGGCCCATGCCGGGCACGCGGTCGAACGCCGCGGCGTTCTCGGTGAGGACGGCCGCCGCGATGTCGGAAACGCTAAGCACGCCCAGCACCGAAAGCGCGAGCTTAGGCCCGATGCGCGAAACCGAGATAAGCCGGCGGAACATCGCGCGCTCCTCTTTGGTTTCAAAACCATAAAGCGACATCACATCCTGCGCAAAGCCCAGGTGGAGGTAAGTGTAGAACCTATGCGCTTCGCCGCAGCGCAAACAGCGCAGCGTTGCCTGGGAGCAGATTAGCTCATACCCAAGCCCCCCCGCTTCGACGACGGCGCGATCCGCGCCGATCTCCTCGACCGTGCCTTTGATGTGTGAAAGCATAGCTAAAAATCCCTGTTCGTTGCTTACTTAATTCTGAATTGTTCCATCGCGGGGCCCATGGTGTTGGCGTGGCAGAGGGCCGCCGCGAGCGCGTCCGCCGCGTCGTCGGGCTTTGGCACGGCGCGGAGGGCAAGCAAAAGCTGAATCATCCTTTGCACCTGCTTTTTATCCGCGTGGCCATCGCCGGTGACGGAGAGCTTGATCTGCATCGGCGTATACTCATAGAGCGGCACGCCCGTTTGCTGCGCTGCGAGCAGCGCCACCCCGCGCCCCGCGGCGACCTGCAAAGCCGTCGTGGTGTTGCGGTAAAAGAAAAGCTCCTCAAAAACGACGTGGTCGGGCCGGAACATCGCGAGGAGCCGCTGCACGCCCGTATAAAGCTTTTCGAGCCTTTCAGGGAACGGCGACCCGGCGTTGGTTTCGATCACGCCGAAATCGAGGGGCTTGAAGCGTCTTTCTTCCACCTCAACGACGCCGTAGCCCAATATGGCGTAGCCCGGGTCGATACCGAGTATTCTCAACTTGCTTTTCCTCGCATGCGAATCTAGGCTGATTGTAACACGGTTATGCCCCCGAAGCAACGGAATTTGACATTTTACGGCTATTTACGACTTATTCGGCGCCCTCGAGATAGGCGTTGATCTGCTCGAGCGAATCGAAGGTTACACCCTTTTCGAGCGCGGCGAGGGACTCTTCCGCGAGCGCGCCCGTGTCGATGATCACGCGCATAACCTCGATGTTTCCGAGGGTCGCAAGATCCGTACGCGTGATGATGAGCGCCTCCTCGCCAAGGCTCAACGTATAATGCGCGGGGCAGTAGCCCTCGACGGCCCTGACAAGCCGCACCCGATGCGGGTCAAAAAGCTCGATCGCATAATCCGGGTAGTTTCGGGCGACATCGCCGCGCGCCATACCCGCAAGATCCCCCTGCGCATCGAGCTTAGCTTCATGCTCGCACTCTGAAAAGCGCGCGAGCCACTCGACCGCCGCGTCCGCCGCGACCACATCCTCGCGCGGGACCACCACATCGATGGCGGGCGGCGTGGGCGTCGGCTCCGCGCGGACGACCCGCCAATCAGGAAAGCTCAAATCAAAGGGAAACTCTAAAAAAAGATAAGCGCCAAACAGCGCGCCGATCACGAAAAGCCCCACAGCGCCGGCCGCGGCCCTCCGCCTGCGCCGTTTTTGCTCCACATCGAATGAACGCATGAAATCGCCTCCTTTGGGTTTAGCATGCCCAAGGCGCGGCGCGCCCATACACGGCCCAAAACAAAGCCACGGCATGGGGTTCGCATCCCCCATGCCGCGGTTTCCGCCTTGTGCGAGGAGGCCGAACGCCTCGGCCAGCCTTACATTCGGCCTTTATTCGCCAAAGAAGTTGTAATCCGCCCTGCCCCCCACAAGCTCGCTGCCCATGGTGTTGAGGTCGCCCAAGATGAGCGTCGTTTCGAAATATTCGCCCGCGCGCCACACCTTGAGGGAGAGGGGGTCGCCAACCGACTTGGTGCGCACGAGCGCCACAAAATCCGCCTGCGAAGGCACGGGGGAACCGTCCGCCTCGACGATGATGTCGTTGGGGCGAAGCCCCGCCGCATCCCCCGGGCCGCCCTTGGTGACGCTGTCGACAAGGATGCCCGTGACCGTGCCGTATTCACGCGCGAGCGCCTCGTTCCACTCCCCGACAGAAATGCCGATGCCCGGGCGCAAGATGCGGCCCTTGGTAATCAATTGCCCCGCGATCTTCATCACATCGGTGATGGGGAGCGCAAACCCAAGCCCCTCGGCGCTTATGGCGTTGCCAAAGTCATCGTAGCTCGCGGTGACGGTCTTCGCCGAAACGATGCCCACCACCTCGCCCCGGAGGTTGATCAGCGGGCCGCCGGAGTTGCCGGGGTTGACCGCCGCGTCAACCTGGATGTAGGTGTTGGTCTGCCCGTCGATGGTGACGGTGCGCGAAACCGCGCTGACGATGCCGAACGTCGTCGTGCCCGCAAGCTCGCGGCCCGTGGGGTCGCCGATGGCAATGATAAATTCGCCCACGCGGATCGAGGCCGAATCGCCGAGCCTGAGCGCATAAAGCCCCGTGCGCTCGACGCGAAGCACCGCAAGGTCGGTGGTGTTGTCATACCCGACGAGGTTTGCTTCCACCTCGGCGCCGTCGGCAAAGACCACGCCGAGCTTCGCCGCCCCGCCGATGACGTGGGCGTTGGTGAGAATATATCCCGCGGTGGAGATCACGAAGCCCGAGCCGGAAGCCTGCTCACGGTAATCGCCGTGGCGCTCGTCGTAGCCATAGTTGAGGATGCCCACGACCCCCGCGCTCACCTGTTCCACGATATCGGGAATCGGGTTTGCCACATCGCCGATGATGGGCAGCGCGCCGTCAAGCGCGGGCATTTTGCCGCTTGGCGCTTCCGGCGTGAGCACAGGCCCCCCGTAGGGCGGCGGCGTTTGCTTCTCATCGCCCGGGGCGCCGGGCGTGGGGAACACGAAGCCGGGCGTTACGGTGGCCTGCGGACCCCCGTTTACGCCGCCGGGCAGAAGGCTTGGCATGAAGATCGTTGCAAGCAGCGCCCCCACGAGCGTGAATACGATCGCCGTAACGACATATCCGCCCGCGCCGCGCTTTTTCCGTTCCCCGCCCTGCGGGTTCTGCTCTTCATAATAGTAGTTCGGGTATTCCATAAGCTACCTCCGTTGCGATCCCGCGCGTGCACGCGCTTCGCGCGCCTGCTGCTCGGCAAGTTTAAGTGTGAATGTGAAGCACGCGCCCCCGCCCGGGCGCGAGGAGGCGCTGATCTGCTCCCCATGCTGCCCGACGATGCGCTTGACGATCGAGAGCCCAAGCCCCGAGGACGAGCCCGTGGGCGTGTGCGCCTTTTCGCCCTTGAAAAAGCGGTCGAACACATAGGGAAGGTCCTCTTCGCGGATGCCCTCGCCCTCATCCTCGACGCTGATCTGCGCGGCCTCGCGCAGCGAGCGGATGCGAAGCGTCAGCTTCCCGCCCTCGGGCGAGAATTTGACGGCGTTGTCCACGAGGTTGCGCACGACCTGCGCGATCTGCGCGGCGTCCGCCTCGACTATGGTGCGCTCGCGGTCGAAATCCATCACAACCTCGATATGCTGCGCGCTGATGCGCGCCTCAAAGGTCAAAAGCGTGCGGATGACGAGCTCGTTGATGTCGAACGGTTCAAGCTTGAGCTCATAGGTGCCCGATTCGATGCGCGCAAGGTCGAGAAGGTCGTTGACCATGTCGGTCATGCGCCTGCACTCGCCGATGACCACATCGAAATACCGGCCCTGCTCCTCGGCGGGGATGGTGCCATCCTGCATGGCCTCAAGAAAGCCCCGCATCGAGGTGAGCGGCGAGCGCAGTTCGTGCGAAACGTTCGCCACAAACGAGCGGCGCGATTGTTCGAGCGCGTTGATATCATCCGCCATTTCGTTGAAGCTCTCACCCAGCTGGCTGACCTCGTCGCCTCCCAATACCTTGACCCGCGCGCCGAACTCGCCCGCGGAGAAGCGCTTGACGGCGTTGTTCATCTCGATGATGGGCCGCGTCATGCGGTTGGTGATGTAGCTCACCGCCAAAAAGGCGAGGATAACCGCCACAAGTGCCGAGAGCAGCACATCCATGTAGACCTGGCGCACGGAGGCGTTCGTGCGGCTCATGTCCACATGCAAAAGCATCGCGCCGAGGAACGCGCCATTAGCGTCCGACATGGGCATGCGAAGCGTCATGATCGGCACGTTGGTGAGCGCGGCATAATCCCCCGTGCTCACGCTCACAGCGCCGCTTTGCACGATATCCGCCGCCGCATCGGACATATCGAGGTTTGCGATGGGCGCCCATTTGCCGGCCGAGGCCGGATCGCTGCGCACATCTTTGCCGAGCGCGCCGTCGGCAAAATAAAGCTGGAGCAGCGCGTCGTATTTGCGCACGATCATATCGAGCTTCTCGCGCGCAACGGTGCGCTTTTTAGGATCGATATACTCCTCGCGAATGATGCCGCCGATCTCCGCCGCCTCGCGGCGCAGTTCGCTCTCCTTCTCGCCGATGTACTGGCTGCGGAACATGCCGCCAAGGATCACGCCAAGCAGCGTGAGCAGCAGCAGCGTGACCGTAAGGTAGGTCGCGAGCATCCTCGAGAAGAGCGTTTTGAACATCCTCTTGCCTGTTCCCCTTTATTTCGCGGCTTCGAATTTATAGCCGACGCCCCACACGGTTTTGATTTCCCACTCGGCCCGTTCTCCAATTTTCTCGCGGATACGCTTGATGTGCACATCCACCGTGCGCGAATCGCCGAAGAAATCGAACCCCCATACCTGCTCGAGCAATTGCTCGCGCGTGAAGACCTTGCCCTCGCGCGAGGCGAGGAAAAAGAGAAGTTCAATCTCCTTGGGCGGCATCTCTACCTGCTTGCCCTCGAGGAGCACCGCATAGTTATCGAGCGACACCGAAAGTCCCGGGAAAGAGATCTCTTTCCCATTGTCGGGCGCCATCGTGCGGCGCAGCACCGCCTTGATGCGCGCGAGCAGTTCCTTTGCTTCAAAGGGCTTGACGATATAATCGTCCGCCCCGCCGTCGAGACCCTGGATGCGATCGAGCGTGTCGCCCTTAGCGGTGAGCATGATGACCGGCACGGCGCTTTGCGCGCGCAGTTTCCCGAGCACGCTCCAACCGTCGAGGCCCGGGAGCATCACGTCAAGCAGCACCAGCGAGGGCTGCGCCTCGCGGAAGCACTGGATCGCAAGGTCCCCCCTCTCGCAGGTGACGACATTGTATCCCTCTTTTTTCAGGTACATGCCGATGATCGCGAGGATGTTTTTATCATCATCGATGACAAGTATGGTGTTGTTCTCCATTTCAGCCTCCCTGCATGCCGCCGCCGGCATCCCATGTGGGAAAAGTGCCGCCCCGGCCGATTTTTTTATCGTACCACCAAATTGTGAACACGGTATGAATATGCCCGGTTTGCCTTATTATTTTGCATTTACGCCTACTTGCGAAGCGCCACCACCGTAACCCCCGCATCCCCCTCGCCGTAGTTGCCGATGCGAAAGCTTTTCACAAGCGGCGCGCGGCGCAGATATTCCTGGATGCCCGTACGAAGCGCCCCCGTTCCCTTGCCGTGGATGATGTTCACCTCCGAAAGGCCGGCGTTGTACGCATCATCCAAATAGCGGTCCACCACGATCGAGGCTTCCTCCACCTGCATACCGCGGATATCCAGCTCGAGGCCGATGTGGCGGCCCGCCGCAAGCCCGGTGCGCCCGGCTGGGGCGGGCGCGGCCTGCGCCTCCCGCTCAAGGCGCAGGTCCGAAAGTTTGGCGTTCAGCTTCAAAATGCCAGCCTGCAAAAGGACCTCGCCTTTAGCGTCCGGCGCGGCGAGCACCGTCGCCTTCTGCCCGAGGGAAACGATGCGCACCGCATCCCCCGGCCGCAACGTCTTTGGCGGCGGGCCCGCATCCTCCCGCTTTTGTTCAAACGGTTCGCCGACCTCGTTCTCCTTCTCGCGCAGCGCATCCCGGCTTTGCTGGATGACCCTGTCCGCGGCGCTACGGTCAACCTCTTTCAACGCGCGCACCTGCACGATGAGGCGTTCCATCTCGCGCTTGGTATCAGCGACGATGCGCTTTGCGTCCTCGCGGGCCTTGGTTTGGATGCGGGCGCGCTCCTCCTCCATTTTGCGGCGCTCGCGCTCGGTTTCGGCGCGCAGGCGCTCGAGTTCCGCCCGCGCGTCGCGGGCCATGATCAACTCCTCCTCGGCGAGCCTGTGGCGGCTCTCCGCGCTCGAAATGATGTCCTCAAAGCGCACATCCTCCCCCTTGAGGTAGCCGCGCGCGCTTTCGATGATGGCGGCGGGAAGCCCGAGCCGCTCGGAAATTTCAAACGCGTTCGATTTGCCGGGGATGCCGATGTAGAGCTTATAGGTCGGAGCGAGGCGCTCCACGTCGAACTGCATGGAGGCGTTCTCCATGCCCTCGTGCGTGAGGGCAAAGGCCTTAATTTCGCTGTAGTGCGTGGTTGAAACGCACACCGCACGCCGCTCGTGCAGCGCTTCGAGGATGCTCATCGCAAGCGCCGCGCCCTCGATGGGGTCCGTGCCCGCGCCGAGCTCATCGAGCAGCACGAGGGAGCGCTCGTCGGCTTCTTTCAAAATGGCCACGATGTTTTTCATGTGCGAGGAGAACGTCGAGAGCGACTGCTCGATGGACTGCTCATCACCTATGTCGGCGAAAACCGCCTCGAACACCGAAACTTCGCTGCCCTCATCCGCCGGCAAAAAGAGGCCGCTTTGGGCCATGAGCGCGAAGAGCCCGACGATCTTGAGCGTGACGGTCTTTCCGCCCGTGTTCGGCCCCGTGATGATGAGGCTTCGAAATTCACGCCCGAGCCAAATGTCCACAGGCACGACCTGATCGCGGTCGATGAGCGGATGGCGGCCCTTGACGATGCGGATATAGCCTTCGCCGTTGAGTTTCGGGCGCACGGCGTTCATTTCCCGGGCAAGGCGCGCTTTTGCAAACGCGAGGTCGATTTCGCCAAGGATGTTGAGATCCTCGCGGATCTCATCGGCATGGGGCGCAAGCATGGCCGTAAGTTCGGTCAAAATGCGCTCGATCTCCTCCGCTTCCTCGGCGAGCAGCTTTTTATAGGCGTTGCCGAGTTCCACGACCGCCGAGGGTTCGATGAACAGCGTCGCCCCGCTGCCGGACTGGTCGTGCACAAGCCCCGGCACCTGCTGGCGGTATTCCTGCTTGACGGGAACCACAAAGCGCCCGTTGCGGATGGTGATGAGCGGCTCCTGCAAATATTTTTGATAGGTCGTGGAGCGGATCATCGCGTTGAGTTTCTCGCGCACGCGCTCGTTGGCGACGCGCATCGCGCGCCGGATGCGGGCGAGCGCGGGGGACGCGCCGTCGAAGATTTCCTCCTCGCTCACGATGCAGCGGTTGATCTCCTCCTCCACGCTGCGGTGGGTGGTGAGGAAGTTGGCCATATTGTAAAGAAGGCCCCCTTCTTCGCCCTTTATGAGGATCTCCTTGCACTGGCGCACCGCGCGCAGGCAAGAAGCGACGCCCAAAAGCTCCACGGGCGTCAAAAAAAGCGCCGCGCGCAACCGCGAGAGGCACTCGCGCATATCGGGGAAATCATCGACCGGCGAGCGGCCCACGCGCACGAAGCGCGTTTCGGCTTCGGCCGTGAGCGCGAGCAGGCGTTCGACCTGCGCAAGGTCGTTTGCGGGATGCATCGCCTCGACGTTTTCGCGCGACACGCAGCACGAGGCGCGCTCGCGCAGCATCGCGCGGACTTTATCATATTCAAGCGCGTTCAAAACACGTTGGTGCATGGTTTATTCCTTCCCGGTTCGGCCGATTTTTGATCATTATAACAATAAAACAAGCCGCGGGCAAATGCTCGCGGCTCGGGTTGGATGCGATTATCCGTTGGGCGTCTTCTGCCTCGCTTCAAACGGCCGTTTGACGGGCGCTGCGGGCGACGCGGAACGGGGCATTTCCCGAAGCTGCGCGATGCGCGAGTCCATTTCTTCGTAATCGGACCGCAGCTTATGAAGTTCGTCGGCCATGTTGAGGCACACGAGCAGCACGGCGTTGCCGGTGCTCAAGGAGGGGTATTGGCGCTGCATTTTTTCGATGCGCGCATTGACGTCGCCCGCAAGGCCGCGCATATATTGCTCGCTCTCATCCCCTGCTAACCGGAACTCCTGCCCGGCTATATTGACCCTGACGCGGTTGTTTTCCATCATTCTGCCACCTCAGCCTGATTATACCGCCAATTGTGTATGGATGCAAGTCCGAATCTCAATATATGGTAGAACTCCGCGCTGTTTTTCGTTTATTTTGGAGAAAAATGCAGAAAAAGGACGTTGCCCTCCGCCCGCGCTTCGCGGCTGACTTCGAGCGAGAAGCCGGCCTGCGTTTCGGTGCGCCGCTTGCCGTCCTGCGTCGTTTGATCGCACAGCGCAAAATAAGCTTCGAGCTTCACTGGGGTTACCTTTGGGGCGAGCAGCCCCGCCATCGAAGCGTAGGCGGCCTCGAACCACGCGTGTTCCCGCTCGAAGGCCGCGCGGCGCGCTTCATAAAGATCGCGCTCGATGAGCGAGGCGTCCTCGGGCGGCGGCGCGGGAGCCTGCTCCACGTTCCAAACGAGCGTGAAACCCACGACCCCGCCTTCACGAAGCATCAGCTCGAGCCGCGCGGCCCCGTCGAGCCCCTCGCGCCAAATTGTATAGGCGGCTTCTCCCTCGGCAACATAATTGCCGGACGCTTTTTGCTGCGCGCCCTCGAGGAACGCCTCGGGCGTGAGCGCGGCAGGCGCCGCCGCCTTGGCCGTTTGACCGGGCGTTTGCCTAGGGGATTGCGCGGGTGAAATCTCCGGCGCCGCCGTTTGAACAGGCCCGCCCGTCATTAGCTCGCGCCCCGCATCCGAAAGAAGGAACAGGCCCACCGCCGCGGCGATGAGAAGCGCGCCAAAGGCAGCGCGCAGCGCCTGATCGGATATGCCCTTTTTGCTCTTCTTGCCGTTTTTGCCGTTCATAGGCCGCAGCGCGCATCGAGCAGCGCGTCGGGGTCGAGGTTCGGGTCATGTCCGGCCCGCGCGAGCGCCTTGATGAAATAGGCCGGCAGCGGCGCGCGAAACGTCATAGTTTCCCCCGTGCGCGGATGCGTGAGCGTCAGCCGCGCGGCGTGCAGCGCCTGCCCGCCGACCGAGAGCGGGTCTTTCGCGCCGCCGTAAACGGCGTCGCCCGCGACGGGGTGCTTGATGTGCGCCATGTGCGCGCGGATCTGGTGCGTGCGCCCCGTTTCAAGCCGGGCACAGAGCAAGGTGTAGCTTCCCATGCGCTCGAGCACGCTCCAGTGCGTGACGGCCTCGCGCCCGCCGGGCACGACAGCCATGCGCTTGCGCTCAACAGGATGGCGGCCGATGGGCGCGTCAATTGTGCCTTCGTCTTCTTTCAGGTTGCCCTCGACGAGCACGAGGTATATGCGCCCCGCCTCGTGCGTTTTGAGCTGCGCCGCAAGCGCCCTGTGCGCCGCGTCGTTCTTGGCGATGACGATGAGGCCGGAGGTCATTTTATCGATGCGGTGGACGACGCCGGGACGAAGCTCCCCCCCGATGCCCGAAAGATCTTTAACCGCGTAAAGAAGGGCGTTCACAAGCGTGCCGCTTTCGTTGCCGGGCGCGGGGTGCACGACCATGCCGCGGGGCTTGTCGACAACGGCGATGTCCGCATCCTCATAAACAATCGCAAGCGGAATATCTTGGGCGGCAACGCCGGTTTCCCGCGGCGCGCGCAGGCGAACCTCCACTTCGTCGCCCGGGCGAAGTTTCGCGCCCGCGCGGCAGATTTGCCCGTTGACGCGCACATCCCCCTCCTCGATCACGCGCTGAATAAAAGAGCGCGTCTGCCCGCTCATGAAGGCCGCAAACACATCAAGGCGCGCCGCCTCGCGGGCCGCAGCCCGAAAAAGCTCATCCGCACCCTCGCGCAGCCTTTGAACTTCGGCCCCCTCGGTCATGCCTTTTTCTCACCCTCTCCGGCGCCGCCCGGGGCGGGCTTGTCCGCCAAATATCGTTTGCCCTTAAAGAACAGAATGTCGAGAATGAGCAGCCCCGCGCCCACGGAGATCGCGGCGTCCGCGACGTTGAAAACCGCGAAGTCGATCAGTTCGAAATAGAACATATCGCGCACATAGCCGAGGAACACCCGGTCGATAAAATTGCCGATGGCGCCCGCGAGGATGAGCGCGAGGCACACGCGCATGAGCACATGCATCTTTGCGCGCTCGCGGATGAGGATATAGACCATCGCGCCGCACACGAGCACGGTCATCACCGCAAAGAGCACGATCTTATTTTGCAGCATGCCAAACGCCGCGCCGCGGTTCTCGACATAGGTAAACGAGAATACGCCCGGTATCAGCGCGTGGGTGCTGTTGGGAAGCGCCTGCAGCCAGGAGGCAAAGAACGCCTTTGAGCCCTGATCGAGGGCGAGAACCGCGATAAAAAGGATAATTTCGAGCATGTTTCCCCCGCGTTTTTCATTCGATTTTAGCATAGGCTTCGCGCTTATTCAACCGGCGCGATGTACCAGGAAGCGATGTTGCGCAGCACGTCCGGCTCGCGCAGGCCCGCGACGCCCACGATATCCGCATCGTACAAAACGCTGTTGAGCCGGAAATAGAGCGTGATAAACGGAAGTTCTTCAACGAGCGCCATCTGCAATGCGCAGGCAGCTTCGCGGTATGCAGCCTCCGAATCCGCATAAACAACGTTTTGGGCAAGCTCCGCAAGGGCGGCGTTTGCGTAACGGCCGTAGTTGCGCGCGCCGCCCGGCGCGAGGTAGGGCGTGAGGTCGCAATCCTGCCCGAGGTTGAAGCCCGCGAGCGCAAGGTCAAAATCGCCCGAAGAAAGCTTGTTGAGATATTCGCTCTGCGCATCCCCCAAAACATAGGGGGCGATAACGAGCTCAACGTGGATGCCGAGCGCCTCGAGCTGCGCCTTGATCTGCTCGGCGGCGGTTTTGCGCACGGCGTCCGCCGAATCGTTCACAAGAAGCCGCAGCGTCAGCTCGTTATAATGGTAGCCGTTTTTTTCAAGGTAGCCGTCCTCATCCACATCCGTCCATCCGGCTTGGGCCAGCAGCGAAAGCGCAAGTTCCGCGTTGTAGTCGTAAACGGCAGATTTGCTTTCATAGAGCCAGGAATCGGGCGGCACGGGCACGTCGCTTGCGCGCGCGCGGTTCATATAAACATTGGTCACGATCCTGCCGCGGTCGATCGCGTAGGCAAGCGCCTGGCGCACGCGCAGGTCGCCGAGTTCGGCGTTTGCGTGGTTAACGAGCAAAACCTCGGCATTCTGCGTCATCATGTCGGCGATGGCGGCCTCGCCGTCATCCCTATAGCGGCCGACGGTGAGCGAGGAGGTGAACACCATGTCAAGCTGTCCCGCGACGTAGGATGCAAGCGAAATGTCGTTGCTTTTTCGTGCGTAAAACTCGATGAAATCGATATGCGGCGCCTGCCGCCACCAATTGCCGTTGCGCTCAAGGCGCACGAGTTCATCCGAAACGAAGTTGAAGCGGTAAGGCCCCGTGCCCGCCGGATAGTTTCCAACGGCGGTTTCGTGGCTCTCCGTCACCGGGAAAGTGAGCGCGTAAAGCGAGCTAAGGCCCCGGCGCTTCATGGCCACCACAAGGTTCCCGTTTTCCCCCGCCGCCATGCTCTCGATCGCGCGCGTCGCGTAAGCGTAATATGAAGCCGAACCGAGCTTCAAGATGCGGCCATAGGTCTGCACCACATCCGCCGCGGTGATGGGTAGGCCCGTATCCTGCCAGCGCGCGGCCGATCTTAGCTTGAACGTCCAAACCGCGCCGCTTTCATCCACAGACCAATTCTCCGCAAGGCCCGGCGTGAGTTGGCCCGCGGCGTCTACAAAAAGCAGGCTCTCGAACACGAGCGAGTAAAGCTGAAGCATCTCTTCGGTGTTCACGAGGAGCGGGTCGCTCTTGTCGGCGTTGACGGGCATCGCGAGGCGCAGCGTGCCGCCCTTGACGGGCGCGGGCGTCGGCGTCGGTTGCAAAAGGACGGGCGGGGTCGTCAAAGCGGGCGTCGCGCCCCCGTTGGGCGCGGCGCAGCCGGCCGCCATGATGAGAGCGGCAAAGAAAAACGCTAAAGTCCTAATTTTCCAATTCGCCATGATAAAGCTCCGTGTATTTCGCGTAAGCGCTTCGCACGCGCACGACATAGTTTGCGGTTTCCTGGAAGGGAATCTCCGTGAGCGCGCCGTCTTTGCTGTAGCGCTCATCCCCAAGCCATTTGTCGACATTGCCCGGACCCGCGTTGTAGGCGGCGAGCGCCGAGGTCTCGTTTTCATATTTATCGAGAAGATAGCGCAAATACCAGCAGCCCATGCGGATGTTGAGGTCCGCGTTCGAAAGCGCCTCCTGCGTATAATCCGCCAAATCGAGCTTCTCGGCGATCCAGCTGCCGGTCGCGGGCATGATCTGCATCAGCCCCACCGCGCCCTTGGGGGAGACCGCCGCCGCGTTGCCCCGGCTTTCGGTGTGGATGACCGCCAAGACGAGATAGGGGTCGAGCGCATATTCAGAGGCGCCCGTCCGGACCTCCGGCGCGTAGGCGATGGGGTACGTGCGCTTTTCAAGCGCGCGCCCGGCAAAGTAGCCAAGCAAGCCCACCGCCGCGAGCATCACCGCCATCGCCGGCAAAAAGCGCGCGAGGTTCACGCGGCGCTTTTTCTTGCGCGCGGCACGCTGTGCGCTCACGTCGTCCCCTCCGCTACGCGGCGGTAAAGGCCGTCGACGCGCGCGTAAAGCGCTTCAAGGCCGCCGTTGTTTTCGATGATCTCATCGGCAAAGCGCGCCTTTTGTTCATCGCCCATCTGCGCTAAAATGCGCGCGCGCACTTCATCGGGCGCGGCGTTGTCGCGGGAGGACACGCGCGCGATGCGAAGAGCCTCTAAGGCAAGCACGAGCCAAACTTCATCGCAGGCTTCATGCCAGCCGGCCTCAATTAAAAGCGGCACATCCCACACGATGAGCGCGCGCTTGTCTTCGTGTTGGATGCGCAGCGTTTCTTTTTGCATGTGCGCGCGCACCATGGGGTGGAGGATGGCGTTGAGCTTTTCGCGCGCCGCCGCATCGGAAAAAACGATTTTCGCGAGCGCGCGCCGGTCAAGCGCCCCGCGTTCATCGATTACATCCGGCCCGAACGCCGCGAAAATTGCGGGCAGCGCCTCTCCGCCCGGGCGCGTAAGCGCGCGGCTCACGGCATCCGCGTCGAGTACGCGCGCGCCAAGGGACGCGAGCCTTTTTGAAACCGTCGATTTTCCCGAGCCGATAGAGCCCGTGAGGCCGATGATCATAAAAAACTTCCTTATTTGGTGTCGAACCAGCTTCGGCCGGTCTTCACATCCGCGCGAAGCGGCACAGCAAGATCCATCACGCCCTCCATGTTCTCCACAAGGAGCTTTTCAACGCGCGCGGCCTCCCCGGCCGGGCAGTCGATGATCAGCTCGTCGTGGATCTGCAAGATGAGTTTTGCCTGGAAGCCCCCCTCGCGCAGGGCTTTGTGCACGCGCACCATCGCGAGCTTGATGATGTCCGCCGCCGTGCCCTGAATGGGCATGTTCATCGCCACGCGCTCGCCAAAGGCGCGCGTGTTATAGTTTGCCGAGGCGAGCTCCGGCAGTTCCCGCCGCCGGCCCATCAAGGTTTTTGCGCAACCCTCGCGCTTGCCGTTTTCCACGCATTGCTTCAAAAATGCCTGCACGCCGGGATAGCGCGCAAAATACAGCTCGATGTAGCGCGCGGCCTCCTTGCGGGGGATATTGAGCTGCCTCGAGAGGCCGAAGTCACTGATGCCGTACACGATGCCAAAGTTGACCGCCTTGGCGGCGTTTCTCTGTTCGGAGGTGACCTCTTCAAAGGGCGTGCCGAACACCTCCGAGGCCGTGCGGCGGTGAATATCGGCCCCGTCGAGGAAGGCGCGGATCATGTCGGGGTCGCCGCTCATCGCGGCAAGCAGGCGCAGTTCAATTTGGGAATAGTCGGCATCAACGAGCACGCAGCCGGGGCTTGCGATGAAAGCCTTGCGGATATCCCGCCCGATTTCGGTGCGCACGGGGATGTTCTGCAAATTCGGCTCCATGCTTGAAATGCGCCCCGTGGCGGCCACATTTTGGTTGAAGCTCGTGTGCACGCGCCCCGTTTGCGGGCGAGTGAGCGCAAGAAGTCCATCTACAAAGGTGGAGCTGAGCTTTGTGAGCGTGCGGTATTCGAGGATGAGCGGCACGATGGGGTGCATGTCGAAAAGCGCTTCGAGCACCTCCGAATCGGTCGAGTAGCCGGTCTTGGTCTTTTTGTAAGAAGGCAGCTTGAGCGTTTCAAACAGCACCGTGCCAAGCTGCTTGGGGGAGAGGATGTTAAACGCCCCCCCCGCGTGGGCGTGGATCTGCGCGGCAAGCTCGTCGCTTCGCGCATGGAAGCGCGCGCTGAGCCTCTCAAGCTCCGCCCGGTCGAGCGCGAAGCCCTCGCGCTCCATATCAAAGAGCACCTCCACCAAGGGAAGCTCCACCTCTTCATAGAGTTTTTGGAGGCCCTTTTCGGCGAGTTCCGCCCGCATGCCCGGGTAGAGGCGCATCAGCGCCGCCGCGCCCGCATCCTCCAGGCTAAGGCGCTCCCCCGCAAGCGTTTTGAGCGAGCCCGCCGGGTGCGTGGCGTGGAGAAGATAGTCGGCGATCATCGCGTCGAACACGATGTTCTGGAAACCCACATGATAGGCCGCCGCCGCGTGGCGCATTTTCTTTGAATCGAAAAATATCTTCCCCTTGCCCGCGTCTTCAAACAGCGGCTTGAAGGCTTCGTAAATGCGGCCCTCGTCAAGCCCCGGGTCGAGCAGCGTCGCGCCGAGCGCGCAGTCCGCCTGGGCTTCGCACCCCGCGCTCACGGAGAACACTTCGCCGACATGCACGGCGAATTCATCCGCGGTTTCAAGTTTATTTACGAGCGTGGCAAGACCCGCTTCATCATCGACCACGACATGGGCGGTCGCTGCGCTCCCTCGCGGAGCGGGTTTCGTTGCCGCCTCGCGGCCGGGAATGCGTTCGATGATGCTGCGAAGCTCAAGCTCGCGCATGAGCGGCACGCCCAAAGCAAGCGAAGCTGGCTCAAAGCGGCAATCGCCAAGGTCGCCGCACACGGGCGCGCCCGCGTCGATCGTGCCCAAGCGGTAGCTCATGCGCGCGCTCTCGGCCCCCGTTAAGAGCTTTTCGCGAAGCGCGCCCTTTTCCGACGCGGCGTTTGCGAGCACATTTTCGAGCGTGCCGTATTTTTGCAAAAGCTTTTGCGCAGTTTTCTCGCCGATGCCGGGGATGCCGGGAATATTATCGGAACCGTCGCCCATGAGCGCCTTGAGGTCGATCATGCGCGCGGGCGTGAGGCCATATTGCTCCATCAGCTCCGCCTCGCCGTATTCGACCGTGTCGCTCACGCCCTTTTTGGTCATGAGCACATGCGTTTGGGGGCTTATGAGCTGCAGCGCATCCCGGTCGCCGGTCACAAGCAGCGCAGGTACGTCTTGGGCGTTTGCAACGCGCGCGTATGCGCCGAGGATATCATCCGCCTCATAGCGCTCGATCTCGCAGACCTTGATCTTCATTTCACGAAGCAGGCGTTTGACGAGCGGGAACTGTGCGCGCAGATCCTCGGGCGTTTCCTTCCTGCCGGCTTTATATTGCGCATATTCCTCATGGCGGAACGTCGGCCCGTGCATATCAAAGGCCACCACAAGGTGCGAGGGTTCCGTCGCCGTGAGGCGCAGCAGCATACCAAGAAACCCGAAGATCGCGCCCGTGGGCGCGCCGGTTCTCGCGCTCATCGCGGGCAGCGCCCAGAACGCGCGGTGCATCAGACTGTTTCCGTCTATGGCGATGAGCCTGGCCATGTTTTTGCTGCGCCTCCGTTCCCTGCTTTTAATCTATGACCTCATGAATCATAGGGATGCGCGCGGGCGGCGTTTTTGAAATGGCAACCGCCGCGCGAAGTTTGGCCGCGGCCTCCGAAAGGCGCGCGCTGTCGTTGACGTAGAGCGTCGCAAGAGGCTCGTCCCGCCGGATGCGCTCGCCGCGCCGCTTGCGCATGACAAGGCCCACGGCGGGGTCGATCGCATCCTCCTTTTTCGCGCGGCCCGCGCCGAGAAGCTGCGCGGCGACGCCGATGCTCACCGCGTCCATATCGGCGACATAGCCCGCGCCCGCAGGAAACACATCGAGCTTGCGCTTGACGCGGCAAAGCAGCTCGGGCCGCTTGATGCAGGCGGTGTCTCCGCCCATAGCTTCGAGCATCGCTTCAAGCTTTGCAAGGCCCGCGCCCGAATCGAGCGCCGTTTTGAGCTTCGTGCGCGCATCCGAATCGTTTTCGGCTAAACCCGCGAGCAAAAGCATTTTGGAAGCGAGCAGCATGCACACTTCATAGAGCGGGTCGTCGGCCGGGAGCTTGCCGGAGAGCGTGTCGATCGCCTCTTTCACTTCGAGCCCATTGCCCACGGCCATGCCAAGCGGCTGGTTCATATCGGTAATGACGGCGATCGTGCGCCGCCCGACATGCGAGCCTATTTCGACCATCGTGCGGGCAAGCCGCCGCGCATCCCCGAGCGTTTGCATGAATGCGCCCGTGCCGACTTTCACATCGAGCACGATGGCGTCCGCGCCCGCGGCGATCTTTTTGCTCATGATGCTCGAGGCGATCAGCGGCACGCTCTCGACCGTGCCCGTCACATCGCGCAAGGCGTAAATGAGCTTGTCCGCCGGGTTGAGGTTGCCCGTTTGCCCTATCACGCACAGGCCGATGTCGTTGACGATCTGCTTAAAGCGCGCTTGGGTCATTGAAACCGAAAGCCCCGGCACAGCCTCGAGCTTATCGAGCGTGCCGCCGGTGTGGCCGAGGCCCCGCCCGCTCATCTTGGCGACCGTGCCGCCGCAGGCTGCGACCAAGGGCGCAACCACGAGCGTGGTCGTATCGCCGACGCCGCCCGTCGAGTGCTTGTCGACCTTGACGCCGCGCAGATCGGAAAGATCGACCACATCGCCCGAATAGACCATCGCGCGCGTGAGTTCGCCCGTTTCTGCGGCGCTCATATCCCGAAAGCATACGGCCATCAGCCACGCCGCCATTTGATAATCGGGCACGTCGCCCGCGACGAAACCGTTGACGATGAACGCGATCTCCTCGTTGGAAAGTTCCTTGCCCGCGCGGGTCTTGAGGATCAGATCCACCATTCTCATGCGGCAGGTTCCTCCTTATTCATAGCCGAGTTCCTTTAAGAAGCTTTCACGGTTGCGCCAGTCGTCCTTCACCTTCACCCAAAGCTGGAGGTTGACGCGCGAACCGAGCAGCCATTCGATATCGCGGCGCGCAGCGCTTCCGATGGCCTTCAGCATCGCGCCTTTTTTGCCGATGATGATGCCCTTGTGGCTCTCGCGCTCGCAATAGATCGTGGCGTAAACGTCGGTGAGATCCCCCTCGGGCCGTGCGGCAATCTTATCGACGCCAACGCCTATGCCGTGGGGTACTTCTTCATTCAAAAGCTCCAGCGCCTTTTCGCGCACGATCTCGGCGATGATGACGCGCTCGGGCTGGTCGGTGACCATATCCTCGGGGAAATACTGCGGCCCTTCCTCGAGGTAGGAGGCGAGCGTTTCCACAAGCGCGCCGGTGTTCTCACCGGTTTTCGCGCTGATCGCTGCGATGGCGCGGATAAAATCGAACGCCTGAAGTTTTGCTGCGGCCGCAGCGAGCGCTTCGGGCGAAGCCGCGTCCGCCTTATTGATCGCGGCGACGACGGGAGCTTTCGCCTCCTTGAGTTTTTCAAGCAGCGCCTCGTCCCGCGCGCGGATGCCGCTCAAAGCATCCGCCACGAAGAGAATGCACTCGACCTCGTCGAGCGCTTCGTAAGCGACGTTGACCATGTAAGCGCCAAGCCTGTTGCGCGGGGCGCTCACGCCCGGCGTGTCAAGGAAAACCATCTGCATACCCGGGCGCGACAAGACCCCCATAATGCGGTTGCGGGTGGTTTGCGCGCGCGCCGAAACGATGGAGACTTTTTGCCCCACCAGAAGGTTCATGAGCGTGCTCTTGCCGACGTTCGGCGAGCCGATGATGGCGATGAAACCCGAACGATAGCTCATTTTTGCATATCCCGCGCCGAAAACGCCAGCGGCAGAAGATCGCCGAGCGCCGCAACCTTATATTCCCCCTTGCGGTTGGCGCAGATGACCGGCAGCTCGGGGTCGCAAAATTCCGCGAGCACCTGGCGGCACACGCCGCAGGGCACGGCGGGGCCGTCCCCATCCCACACGATGGCGATCGCGTCAAACGCGCGTTCGCCTTCGTACACCGCCTTGAATATGGCGTTGCGTTCCGCGCAAACGGTGGGCGAATACGCGGCGTTTTCGATGTTGCATCCAAGATAGTACGCTCCGGTCGCCCCTTTTACGCACGACCCAACGCGAAAACCCGAATAGGGCACGTAGGCCCGGTCCCGCGCGTCGTTTGCCATGCGCAGCATGTTCTTAATCTCAAAGTCATGGATAGTTCTCATCTTTTCATTCCCATCTTATCGAGTATTTTTTCCTGTATCCCAAACATTTCCGCGCGCTCCCCCTCCCCGATATGGTCGTATCCCAAAAGGTGGAGCGTGCCGTGCACGGCAAGGAACGAAAGCTCCCGCGCGAGCGAGTGGCCGTATTCCGCGGCCTGCGCCCGCGCCCGCTCGAGGGAAATTGCAATGTCCCCCAAAAAGCCGCCGTCCTCTTCCCCCGCGGGGAAGCTGAGCACGTCCGTCGCCCGGTCGATGCCGCGAAACTCGCGGTTCATGCGGTGGATGCCCGCATCGTCCGTCACGAGCAGCGCGACCTCGCCTTGCGCATCCCCATAAACAAGCGTGGCCGACACCGCGGCGTCGAGCACGCCCGCCGCATCCTCGGGGCAGTCGACCTCGAAAGCGATGTCGATCATTTTTTCACCTCGTCGAGATCGGGATATTCGATGCGCTCATGCATGATGCCCGAGAACGTGCGCAAAAAGCTGCGCTCGATCTCGCTGAGCTCCGCAAGCGTCAGCGGGGCGTTGGCGAGTTGATTATCCTCCGGGTTCAGCTTGCTCCAGATGATCTTGTGCACCATTTGCGCCACTGCCTCGCTGTTGGCGTCCCCAAGCGAGCGCACGGCCGCTTCGCATGAATCGGCGAGCATGACGATCGCGCTCTCCTTTGTGGAGGGGCGGTTGCCCGAATAGCGGAAACCGCGCGGGGAAACGTTCTCGTCGGCCTGCTTTGCCTTGTGGTAGAAGTAGGTCATCAGCGCGTTTCCGTGGTGCTCGGCGCAGATGCGGACGATCGCCGAGGGCAGCTTGTATTTGGTTAAAAGCTGCACGCCGTCCTTCTGGTGGGCGATGATCGCCTGCGCGCTCTCCAGGGGGGGCAGCGTATCGTGGATGTTCTCGCCGTTCTTCTGGTTTTCTTTGAAATACAGCGGCCTTCTGAGCTTTCCCACATCATGGTAATAGCATGCGACGCGCGCGAGCAACGGGTCCGCGCCCACGCGCTCGGCCGCGGCTTCGGCGAGAGTCCCTGCAAGCGCCGCGTGCTGGTAGGTGCCGGGCGCTTCGGTCATCAATTGCCGTAAAAGCGGCTGGTTGGCGTTGCCCAGTTCAAAAAGGCGCGCGGGCGTCGCCACATCAAAAACCGTTTCCCAAAGCGAGAGCGAGCCGACGACGAGCAAAGTGGAGATCATCGCGCTTCCGAATGTCCACGCGACGGATGCTAAAATTTCAAGCGCCGCGCTCCCCTCGATGAGGCGCACGGCCGCCGCCGCAAGGGAGGCGGCAACCCCGCCCGCGGCGCCGGCCGCAATCAGCGCGCCGCGGCTTTGCGTTTTGCGAAGCGCCGCGACCGAAGCCACCCCCGCGGCAAGGGTCGAAGCGCACATGGCATAAGCTTCAAGGTCAAAGACGCCGTCGGCGTTCAAGGCCATCGCGCCAAGCGCGAGGGACATCAGCGGCGTGAGCGCGAGCGCCGTGCGCTCGTCGACGAGCAGCGCGCAGAGCATGATGGCGATCAGCGCGGGCGAAATGCGTTCGTCGGCTTTGCCGCCAAGGAAAGCAAGCGCCATCGTGAGCACGATGAGCGCCGAGATGATGAGCATTTTGCGAAGCTCCGCAAGCACATCCTTGCGATAGAGCACAAGGTAGGCCGCAAAGAGCAAAAAGCTTGTGAACAGGAACAGCACGACGCCCGCCGTGAGGGCGATGTTCTTTTCGCCCGTGCGCACGAGCCCGAGTTCCGAGAGGATGTCGTATTCGGCCTCGGTCACCGGCTTTGCGCGCTCCACGATCAGCTCGCCCTTTTTAATCATCACCGGCTCCACGGCGCCGGCCGCCTGCTCCTCGGCCCTTCGGGTCGCCTGTTCGTCAAGCGCGAGGGTCGGGCGCATATACGCTTCGAACACGATCGCGGCGATCTGCTTGAGCGGGGCCGAAATGCCCGTCATGGCGTTGACTTCGCGCACGCAGGAAGTTTTCACGCTCTCGGTCCCCTCCTTGGAAAGGCCTGCCTCGAGGGCGGTGGAAAGCTTCGAAATCACCACGTCGCGCAGCGTGCGCACTTCCTCCGCGCTGCCCGCAAGCATGCCGGCAAGCGTGTTTTCATCGAGCGCGGGCGCGGTCATCGCGCAAAGCGCGGCCTTTTGCTCGGCGCTAAGCTTCTCTTTCCACTCTTCCGCGCCAAGGGACGCGCCCTCTAAAATCATATCGCCGGCGGCTGCGCGCACGGATGCAATGGAAGTGAAAAACGCCTCCGCTCCGGCGACGTATTCGGAAATAAGGTCCCCGTCGATGGCATAAACTTTCTTCGCGTTCTGCCGCGCGCTGCGCCGGAGCGCTTCGGTGGCGGGCCCGTCCACGATGGCGCGCGGCGCTAAGATCGTTTCCGGCGCGGGCGCGCCGACGGCCACATCATAGAGCTTGGGCGACAGCGCCGCCAGCACAAATGCGCAGCTTGCGGCAAAAACCGCCGCAAGCAGCAGAACCCCGAACATGCGCGCCCTTTTTTTGGTGAGCGGCCTGCGCCCGTCTGTTTTGGCCATAGCGTTCCCCCCGCTCAGTTTTTCTTGTGCGCCCTGTCGTAGGCGGTGATGATCTTTTGCACCATCTCGTGGCGGACGACGTCCTTATAGGTCAGATAGATTTCGGCGATGCCCTCCACATCTCTGAGCACGCCCAGCGCGTGCACGAGGCCGCTGCGCCGCTCGGGCGGAAGATCGATCTGCGTGATGTCGCCGGTGACGACCACGCGCGACCCTTCGCCAAAACGGGTGAGGAACATTTTCATTTGCTCGATCGTGCAGTTTTGCGCCTCGTCGAGGATGATGTACGCATCGCTGAGCGTGCGCCCGCGCATGTACGCAAGCGGCGCCACCTCGATAACTCCGCGCTCGGAGAGGTTTTTAAACGTTTCCGCGCCGAGAAAGTCGTAGAGCGCATCGTAAAGAGGGCGAAGATAAGGGTCGACCTTGTTTTGCAGATCGCCCGGCAGGAAACCGAGCTTTTCGCCTGCCTCCACCGCGGGCCGCGTGAGGATGATCTTTTCGACTTCCTTATTTTTATAGGCCAGCACGGCCATCGCTACCGCGAGGTAGGTTTTGCCGGTGCCCGCAGGCCCCACGCCGAACACGACCGTGTGGCGCTTGAGCGCGTTGACGTATTTTTTCTGTCCGAGCGTTTTGCACTTAATGCGCCTTCCCTTGGCGGTGAAGGCGACAACGTCGCTTTCAAGTTCGGTGATCAGCTCCGCGTTTCCCTCGCGCGCGAGGTCCACCGCGTAGCGGATGCGGCTGCGGTCAATGCTCTCGCCGCGCCGGATGTTGATGAGGAGCTTGTCCGCGACGAGCGCAGCGAGCGCCACGCTCTCCCCGCCGCCCTCGATGTGCAGGCAGTCGCCCGCGGCCGCCATATGCGCGCCGGTTTCCGCCTCAAGCACCTTGAGGTTTTCGTCGAACACGCCAAAAAGTTTGATCAGCTCTTCCATCGACTCCACGGGGATCTCCCGCGTGAGAACCGGTTCATTGCCTTCTCTAATTTCCATCAAGACCTCTTAATTCCGCGATATTCTCTTCGGTCACGACCGTGATGGTCACGGTGACCGAACCGTCTTCCCGTTGTTTCGCGTCGCTCACTTTTGAAAGGATCACCGCGTCCTTTGGTATCTGCGCGAACGCCGCCCGCTCCGCGCGCGCGCGCGCATGGGCCTCGATGAGCTCGAGCGGCGCCTCGGCAAGCCGGTTTTCAAGCGCGTAGCTCTCGAACAGCTCGAACGTAACGGGCAAAAAGCAGTTGGTCAGCCGCCATGTCTCAAGCGCAACCGCCTCGCGCCCCTCCTCCGGGCCGCCGAGGGAAAAACTAAACAGGCTCACGCGCAAGGCGTTTTGCGCCTCCCCCGTCCTTTGAGGGAGCATCAGCATAGGGCCCGCGCTCGCCGCGGCTGTATAGACCACCTGCGCCATCACTTTGCCGCGCGCCCGCGTCACAATGCGCCCGAGTTCATCGTTTCGAAGAATGCCCGAAATAAGCGCCTGCCCGCGGCGCACGGCTTTTCCCGTGACGATCAGCGCCCGCCCGTCCTCAAGCTCGATGCGCGTCACAACGCCATCCTTTGCGGCATAAAGGCTGCCCGGCTCGCGCGATGCATCCCCGGGCGCGTAGGGCCGCGCTTCAACGATGCTCACGCGCAGGATCACGCCCTCGAGCCGCACGCCTGCCCAGGCGATGCGCGAGTCGCTCGCCATGAGCTTGCCGCCAAGATCGAACGTGGACGCCGCGCTTCGCGGGGAGCCGGTTTCGACGCCAAGCTCCGCAAGGGTCTCGATGATCTGCGCCTCGCTCACCACATCGCACCCGTCGAGCGAGATGTGCCAAATAAAGCGCGAAGCCGCCACGACGAGGGCCAGCAAAAGCACCCACCCGAAAAACAGCACCTCCCGGCCCCGCGTGCGGGAAAGCCCGATGGGAAGTCCGCGCTTGCCGATGATGTGCACATGCAGCCCCGTGCCGCGCACGAGGTGACGCAGCTCATAGAACCCGGCGATGCCCACACAGGCGGTGATGGCATCCGCCGCCGTGCGCCGAATGCGCCAAAGCGGCACGCCGGCGTGCGTGGCGCGGTTGACAAAGCGCTCCAGCCCCCGGCCTTTGACTTCAATCATAACATATCCGGTCAGATAATTCCAGACGCGAGCGCCCATACAACCTCGCCGATTCCGCCTTTGCGGCATTGTTTACGTTTATTTTTCAAATGAAATGCCCGTGATCTCCCCGCGCACGAGCGCGCGGTCCCCGGAGAACTCGGCAAGCACCAAGGCGCGCCCTTCAATGCGCAAAATACCCTGCGCGGTGCGAAGGCGCATCCGCTCGGGCGTGCACTCGAAAACGCCGCCGTGGTTTTCAATCATCACGGTTGAAGCGGAATAGAGCGTCGCTTTCACCTCGCCCGTGAGCGTTTCCTCGGGCAGGTCCAGCAATGCCGCCGCGCGCCGCCCCAGCCTGATTTTTCGCTTGCCCATAAGCATCCGCCTCCATCACAAAAGTGTATGCGCGCTAAGCGCGTATATGCTTGTCTCGCCCGCGCGCCCGCAAAGCACGGCCGCCCGGGCGTTTTTCCCATGCATAGAAATGAATTTGTGCTTGCATTGCCCGGCCGAATGTTGTAGAATAATTTTTGCGTCGGGGATGTAGCCCAGCCGGTTAGAGCGCCTCGCTCACATCGAGGA